>NZ_JAYGHN010000009.1:0-176898 GCF_034931845.1 Calothrix sp. UHCC 0171 | reverse complement strand
TTTTTAACACCGACCCACTTATTTTACCCAATTTGTTTCATTTGCCAATATCAATCTGGAAATAAAATAAATAAAAAAAGACGCGATCGATCGCGTCTCTACATTAATAATTTATGGTTATTTCTCAACCGAAATTATTCGATTCCTTCAATCTTATCTTCAACTTGCTGATATAATTCCCGCAAGCGATCGAGGTTTTCTTCACTGGTTTCCCAATATCCTCTACCGTTTGCTTCTAACAAAGTTGTCACCATCTTTCTAAAGGAATGGGGATTGAGATTTAACAACCGTTCCTGCATTTCCTTATCTTCCATGAAGGTGCTATTCGCATCTTCATATATCCAGTTGTCAACAGCACCAGATGTTGCACTCCAACCAACGGTGTTAACTAAGCGCTTCGATAATTCCCGCACACCTTCGTAACCGTGGGATAACATTCCTTCGTACCATTTCGGATTCAACAATTTGGTACGGGAATCTAAACGGACAGTTTCTGATAAGCTGCGAACCTGGGCATTGGCGGTGGTAGTATCTGCCATGTAGGATGCTGGCATTTTCCCATCTTCACGCAGACTTGCAACCAATTTTGTTGGGTCGGAGTCGTAGTAGTGGGATACGTCTGTTAAGGAAATCTCGGAAGAATCCAGGTTTTGGAATGTCACCTCGGCAGTTTTCAAGGTTTTCTCGAAGATTTCCCGCGAATTTTGCATCATTCCAGGATCATCGGCACTAAAGGCAAAGGATTTACGTTTGAGGTACATTTCCTGCAACTCACCTTCGTTTTCCCAGGTGCTATTTTCTACCGCCAGGTTGATGTTGCTGGAGTAGGAGCCGGATGCGTTGGAGAAAACGCGGGTTGCTGCTTGACGCAGATTAATTCCCATTTCTTCCGCTTGGGCTAGTGCATGTTTGCGGATAAAGTTCATTTCCAAGGGTTCGTCTGCTTCTGCTGCCATTTTCACAGCTTGATCGAGCAGATTCATTTGGTTGATGAACAGGTCGCGGAAGACTCCCGAACAGTTAATGACTACGTCGATGCGGGGACGACCTAATTCCGAAAGAGGTATTAATTCTAACTTGTTAACACGACCCAAGGCATCGGGAACTGGACGGACACCAACCATCCACATAATTTGTGCCAGTGATTCCCCGTAGGTCTTAATGTTATCTGTACCCCAGAGTACGCAGGCGATGGTTTCCGGATAGTTACCACCATTTTCTGTCATGTTTCGCGCTAGTAAGCGATCGACGACGATTTTGGCTGATTGAACTGCGGCTTGGGTGGGGATTGATTGGGGATCGAGGGCGTGGATATTTTTACCTGTGGGCAGGACATCTGGGTTACGGATGGGGTCGCCACCAGGTCCTGGTAGAATGTATTCGCCTTCTAAGCCGCGTAATAATCCTGCGAGTTCTTTATCTGCACAAACTTGTTCCAGACAGAATTCCAGGTACTCAAATAATTTCTTCAGGGAATCGGTATCAACGTTGGTGTAACCAGCTTTGTGTAATGCTTCTACCCAAGGTTCTTTTTTACCCATGTTGAAGAAATTCAACTTGGAAATTAGGGAAACACGACCTTCAGAATCGGTTTGAGCTTTGACTAATGCAGCTACAGCCGCGCGGATTGCCAAGGTCATATTTTGCAGAAGTTCTACATCCTGCAAAACACCTTTATCGCTGTTTTTATAAATTTCTTCCAAGTCGCGGTAAATACTATTGGCGATGATTCTAGGTAAACCCAGCAGTTCTTCTTCCTGACGGTCTAAGCTAGCAATATTTACCAAGGTTGCGATCGCTTCTTCGGCGGTGGGTGGTTTACCAATGACGTGCAAACCGCAGGGTAATAGCCGCGATTCGATTTCCATCAATTTGCGGTAAACAATACCGACGATATTATCCCGCTCCTGTTGGGACATATCCTTTGCGTCGGTTTCTGGTAACTCGATGTCTTTATCAAGATTAACCATCCGCGCTTTGTCCATGATGGTGTTCACAATGGGGATACCCCGACCACCATCTTTGAGGGTTTGATAGGAAGCAATTAATTCGCTGAGTTCCTTTAATCCTTTGTAGAGACCAGCATTTTCTGCGGGAGGTGTCAAGTAGGAAATGATTTCTGCATAACCGCGACGTTTAGCAATTGTAGCTTCGCTAGGGTTATTGGCGGCGTAGTAATAGAGATTGGGAATACTACCAATCAAGTTATCAGGGTAACAATCACCCGACATCCCCATTTGCTTACCGGGCATAAATTCCAGGGAACCGTGGGTTCCGAAATGTAATACCGCATCTGCACCCCAGACCTTTTCTAGGTAGGTGTAGTATGCCGCAAAACCGTGGTGGGGACTAGCGGAACGGGAGAATAACAACCGCATCGGGTCGCCTTCATAACCAAATGTCGGCTGTACGCCAATAAATACATTCCCAAAGTGCTTACCGTAAATTAGTAAATTCTGTCCGTCACTGTTGAGATGTCCGGGTGGTGGTCCCCAGTTTTCCTCTAAACGTTGGGAATAGGTAGTTAATTCCTCATATTCAGGAACCGACATCCGGTAAGCAACATTTAATTCGGGACTATTGTATTGTGCTTGGGCATCGTGAATGACCTGTTCCATCAATTCCTTAGCACTTTCCGGCAAATCCGGTAAATCGTAACCGTTTTGTTTGAGTGCCTTCAACACCTCGTGAATGGAACCGAATACATCCAAGTAAGCTGCTGTTCCCACATTTCCCTTATCGGGGGGGAAACTAAATACAGTGATGGCAACTTTTTTATTGAGCTTGGGTTTGCGGCGCAAATTTGCCCATTTAAATGCCCGTTGCGCGATCGCTTGCACTCGATCCTGTAATGCGATCGCTTTTCCAGTTGTGCCATCTCGACCCGACATAATTATCGGTTCAATCGCCCCATCTAATTCGGGAATGGCGATTTGTAAAGCTACCTGAATCGGGTGTAAACCTAAATCGCTATCCAACCACTCCTCTGTAGTTTGGAATACCAAAGGTAAGGCGACCATGTACGGACGATTCAAACGTTTGAGGGAGTCGATCGCCTTGGGATGGTCTTGTCGAGCAGGTCCACCCACCAACGCAAAGCCAGTCAAAGATACTACCGCATCTATTTGTACTTGCTTAGTAGTCGGTTCGTAGAAATAGGCATCGACAGGCTTAGAAAAGTCCAAACCACCTGCAAACACTGGAATCACCCTTGCACCTAAGGATTCCAGTTCCTGTACCATTGCCACATAGTGAGCATCGTCTCCAGTGACAAGGTGAGTACGTTGTAATACTAAACCAACACAGGTCGCTAAAGGGTCTTTTAAATCGTTTGATATATCTTTGCGGCTGTTATACCAGTTGAGATATTCCCGGACATCTTCAAACATCGAAGGTGCCAGAGGATGCCAGATACCCATGTCGGGGTAGGTGACAGGTTCTTCGTACTCCAAGGGAGAGCCGATATTTCGCCTCTCGACATTGTGATTATTTTTATCAAATACATATTTATCAGCCAGCATCAACAGGAAATTCTCCAGGTTTTCTGGGGAACCACCTAACCAATACTGAAAACTCAGCATAAAATTACGTGCATCCTGAGCTTTTTCCACGGGCAGATACTTCAGCACATTGGGAAGAGTCCGCAACAACTTCAGCATCCCATCTTGGAAGCCAGCGCCGGATTTCTCCTTCCGCTTCTTCATAAACTGAGCGATCGCACTTTTCGATTGTCCCAGTTGTGCGAGGGAAAAACTCCCCATCTTATTCAATCGCATGACTTCGGGCATCGATGGGAATACAACCGCCACATCCAAATTATCCCGGATGGGTGTTACAGCCTCAACAACTTTTTGCGCTAAATCTTCAATAAAAATTAACGAGGCAATAAAAATATTTGCGGTTTCCAACTCCCGCTTAAACTCGTCATAATTTTCTTTGTCGCGAAGTTCTTCAATCAAATAGCCGCTAATCTCGATCGCCAGATTCGGATTATTTTGATTAATCTCCCGAACCGCTTGCGATAAAGCACTTTGATACTGCGACTCTAACACGACATAGACCACCTTGAGTAAATGCCGTCCCCGCAAATCGTCGGGTGCAATATGACGAATGGTGGACTTGACGTGAGTGAACATGCTAACGAAGCTCCTTAAATGCGTGTTCTCTTCTTTAAAGGGTCAGCTACATGTGTGGAAAGCGCAGGCAAACCTTACATGTAATATATTTCGACAATTTGAGGTACTATGAAGTTTTTATCAGAAAAGTCCTTCATAAAGCCGCATTCGTCGTCTGTTTGACACAAAAAGATATAAAAACGGATATTTACTGTTACAAAAATTTAGATTACCAGAAAGCAATCACTCACACAAATATTAAGTTTTCTTTACATTTTTTAATAACTATTTAGAGATTAATAATTTAATCAAAAATTATTTCATGCGTCTTATCAGGTTTGTAGAGATTATGGAAGTTAAGGTTGCAGTTTTTCCGGAACCTGACCAAAAAATTACTTTTGTTGTGGCATTACATTAACTAAATGTAGGATTTGAGATATATAAATATGAATAATATGACTGCACATATACTTCTAGTTGAAGATGAAATTAAATTAGCAAGATTTGTGGAATTGGAACTGAGTAGCGAAGGTTACAAGGTGAGTGTTGCCCACGATGGGATGACTGGGTTAACCTTAGCACGGGAGTCATCACCAGATTTAGCTATTTTGGATTGGATGTTACCAGGGTTAACAGGTTTAGAACTGTGCCGTCGTTTGCGAGCTACAGGTAATAAGATACCAGTGATTTTGTTGACAGCTAAAGATGAAGTGAGCGATCGTGTAGCTGGTTTAGATGCGGGTGCTGATGATTATGTGGTGAAGCCTTTTAGTATAGAGGAATTATTAGCCAGAATTCGTGCCCATCTGCGTCGTACTCAAGAAACAGATGAAGATTTATTACAGTTTGAAGATTTGAGTTTAAATCGTCGTACTCGTGAAGTGTTTCGTGGTAAAAGGGCGATCGATTTAACAGCAAAAGAATTTGATTTATTGGAATATCTTCTGAGTCATCCCCGTCAGGTTTTTACGAGGGAGCAAATTTTAGAAAAGGTTTGGGGTTATGACTTTATGGGGGATTCTAATATTATCGAAGTTTATGTTCGTTATTTACGTTTGAAGTTGGAAGAAAATAATGAGAAGCGTTTGATATATACGGCGCGTGGGGTGGGATATGCATTAAGGGAATAATTTTGTTGATCACAATTCACCTATATCCTCGAATTCTTGAAAAACTCAAGGATATAAATGAGTAATAGTAAAAATTGAATTTTTATTGAGATTTATTCAGATTTTTTAGGTAAACTTGGAGCCTGAATTATGCAAGTTTGAGTATTACAATTTTGCTGATAAAGTTGCTGTATATATGCTTCTTGCCAACTCAGGGGAACTTCCAATAATGAAAGTGTTCCCGTCATTCCCTGCACGATAAATATGAGGAGAGCAATACAACTGAAGGTGATATGAACTTTGCGCCAAAAATTACTTTTGTCTTTGTAGATTTCGGGCAAAATCGCTAGAGAGAAAATCATTAATAAAGTAGCAGCTATTCCATAGTAGTAATGGGAAATATACCACTGGTCTGTTTTGCGATAAATGCCATCTTGACAGCCAAGTATCACCAAGCCCATTCCAGTTAATGTCGCAAATATCGCACGCCATTTTTTTTGTTTGGCTTGATAAAGTAAAATTTGAGAAATAATTGTCGCCACAAATAATAAGATGATAAAAGTTACCTGAAAAGGTGATTTTTTCCAAACTTGCTTTTCCAAAATATTGACAAAAATATCATTTGCCAAAGCTATTAAAACAATACTAACCACAGAACCTGTTAACCAACGACCTAACTGAACATGTTCTTGTCCCACAACTGGGGGTATCTTACTTTTACCTGTTGCTTTTGTTTCTAAGCGACGCTGACGAGTTTGTAATGCACGATTGACGACAATCCCAATTAAGGGAAAAACTATAATCACGGCAAATACTGGATGCAATAGTAAAATTACATCTTTAGCTTCCATATTAAACCTCTATTTAGAAATTATTGATTTGATTAATGTCAAGATTTAACTCAAAATTTGAGTTGTAAGCTAATAGTTAAAGTCAATTTTAATAAGCTAAAAATAAAAAAATATGGAATGTTTTAGTATTATTAAGACTACTTTTACTATTAGCTAATTTATGTATCAATTGCGGTAACTATTGGATTGGCAATGCTAGAAGATATGAGTTGAATGCAAATTTATCAAAATTACTTAACTTCGCTAGGTGCAAAAGCAGTAATTCTACCTTTTTTGACTGCAACTACGACATCATAGGTTGCACAATAAGAAATCGTCACATTATTGGCTTTATTGTAGAGATTAACAACCATTCCGGCTCCACCAGGTTGGACAGCAATTGGCTCTAAATCTCCAAAAAAGTAACGTCTGAGTTGATCACCACTGCCAAACTGACCTTTACTTTTGATAAGCATATCAATTTTTTGTTGAGCTTTTAAGCCAGTCACATCTTTCATTTCCTGTTTCATTTCTTGGGCTGAAGCCTGAGCCAGTGAAGGATTAATGAGTTTAATTGGCGCATCCCAAATCGTCACCATACTAGCTAGGGTAATAGTTGCAAGCAGTGAATTAAATTTCATTTTTGACTCCTGAATTTTTGGTTTGAATTTAGTGTTTGCATCATCTCAACTGTCCAAAGTATTGCAGTCAGCCCTGAGAACTAGTTGAACCCAAACCAGGATTTTTCTGAATTTATCCCTAAAAAAACTCAATTTTTACTCAGGATTTTTTCAGATTTACCTCACCCTGACTTAATCAAGGCAGTTTATTATCAAGAAAAAGTGTTTTCATGGTAGGGGTTTTATGGTTTCCAGGTATAGCAGACGGAAGCGTCAAATCCACAAAAAAATTCCAGGACAAATTTATCTTTGGCTGGCTATTTTGATTTTTGGAGCATCTAGTGCAATAACGAGGAAACTGACAGAAATTGGCGCTCAAAATTTTATGGGCGATCGCAATCCAATTTCTCTATGTAATGTATTATTTGTAGGTAATCTGTGTGCATTAATAGTTTTGATGATAATCTACTGGCGACAGTGGAATAGATTTATATTGGCAAAAATATCTAGAAAAACCTGGTTTAATCTGACAATAGTCGCTATTTTATCAGGAGCGATCGCACCTGGTTTAATTTTTCAAGCATTGGCATTAACTAATGTTAATAATGTTGTTTTGGTTGGACGTTTGGAACCACCTTTAACATTAGCTTTATCAGTTTGGTTGTTGAAAGAAAGAGTAAATATTTGGGCAATTATAGGAGCATTCATTTCCTTTATTGGTGTCACTTTCACAATTATTCTGCAACCTCCAGGAGAAGCCATGATGAATTTGCCAGGTTTTCATATTGGAATTGGAGAAGTCTTGGCAGTAGTGGCAGCATTTGCTTTAGCAGTATCAACAATTATTGGTAAACAAAATCTTACTCAAATTCCTTTGGGAATTTATAGTGTTTTTCGTACAGCTTTGGGAACCGTCATATTTTTCTTTATTGCTTTAATACTTTATGGTGGCGACCATTTTATGGATGCATTTTCACCTTTTTTGTGGCAGTGGATGTTAGTATATGGCGTAGTAATTGTAGTGCTAGGTCAGTCATTTTGGATTAAGGGTTTAAGAGCTTCTACTGTTTCTGTTGCTTCTCTGGTTGGCTCTTTTACTCCAATTGTAGGAGTTTTAGCAGCTTATTTAGTTTTGGCTGAGGTGCCAACTCTAGCTCAGTATATTGGTGGTAGTTTAATTTTAGTGGGAATTATCATCAGCCAAATTGGCATAAAATATCATAATTCTCATCTTTCTAACTTAGCCAAGAAAAGTTCTACTGCAACTGAGCAAAAGTTAGAAAGTAACATGGGATTTAAGGGAATTTAATATCAGAATCTTGTTAAGAATAATTTGAGGTAATATTAATTTTGGTTATAATAATATGTAATCAATAACTCAAAATAAATAATTATCATCAGAACAACTTTTTACTATAATTGAATTATGAAAATTTAATTTATTAAATTTTTATTCTACCAAATAGCCTCTAAATTCAACATAAAACCAGGTAAAATATCCTCACCCGATAAACTACTGGGATTATCTAAAAATTCCACTTCATGACCAATTCTATAAATCTCAACTTGTCGCAACTTTCGATTAATTAACCAACCCAAACATACACCATTACTTTTATATTCTTCCATCTTTTTCTGAGTCACATTCAAACTATCACTAGGTGACAGCAATTCAATCACAAAATCAGGAGCAAGGGGTAAAAATCCAGTTTGTTGTTCTGGTGTTAATGCATTCCACCTTACTAATTTTATCCAAGAAGCATCAGGCGATCGCTCCGCACCATTAGGTAATTTAAATCCTGTAGATGAGTCAAACGCTATACCAGTATTATCTATATCTGACCAATTAAATAATTGTTGTGTAACTCTACCATTTCTATTTCCTGTTTCCCCTCCAACTGGTGGCATAATTATCAACTCCCCTGTGGCGTTGCGCTCAAATCTGATATCAGGGTTGGAGCGACATAATTGATAAAATTGCTCGTCTGTTAATTCTATAACTGACTTGAAATCAACTGTTAAGGCTTCCATAGGGCGAATTCTAACCCAACAACAACCATTTTACTAACTTACTCGCTTGCAGACAGGATAATTGATTCACAACCCAAAACCACCTGGAAATATATTAATTCAGAATTTTCTTTAACTTCTGATTAACTATAGAACCACTCAAAGGTAAAATATGACATTGTAATCAATGGCGGACTGTGATTGAGCGTTATACCTTGCCTGAGATGGGCAATCTTTGGACAGATGCTTATAAGTTTAAAACCTGGCTGGATGTCGAAATAGCCGTCTGCGAAGCACAAGCAGATTTAGGCTATATTCCCAGTGATGCAGTTAGAGAAATCAAAGCGAAAGCGAATTTTGACCCCAAAAGGGTGCTAGAAATAGAGGCAGAAGTCCGCCACGATGTGATTGCTTTTTTAACAAATGTTAATGAGTATGTCGGAGATGCGGGGCGTTATATCCACCTAGGAATGACGAGTTCCGACGTGCTGGATACGGCTTTGGCGCTGCAAATGGTGGCTAGTTTGGATTTGATCTTGCAGCGACTCGAAGATTTGATTGCGGTAATTCGCCACAAAGCAGGCGAACATCGTTATACAGTAATGATTGGGCGATCGCATGGAATTCATGCTGAACCAATTACTTTTGGGTTTAAACTAGCTGGTTGGTTAGCGGAGGTATTGCGAAACAAAGAACGCTTGTTAAATGTTCGCAAGACAACTGCTGTTGGCAAAATTTCCGGTGCTGTGGGAACTTATGCCAATATCGAACCCCGTGTTGAAGCATTAGCTTGTGAAAAATTGGGACTCAAACCCGATACTGCCTCAACGCAGGTAATTTCCAGAGATATACATGCTGAGTATGTGCAACAATTAGCATTACTCGCTGCTTCCCTGGAACGTTTTGCTGTCGAAATTCGTAACCTGCAAAAAACCGATGTCCTGGAAGTCGAAGAATATTTCTCTAAAGGACAAAAAGGTTCCTCGGCAATGCCCCACAAACGCAACCCAATTCGTTCTGAACGATTGACGGGGATGGCACGGATGATTCGCAGCTATGCAGTTGCAACTGTGGAAAATGTCGCCCTCTGGCATGAACGGGATATTTCCCACAGTTCAGTAGAACGGGTGATGTTGCCTGATGCTTGCATTTTGACCCATTTTATGATTGTGGAAAGCATTGATTTGATTCAGAATTTATTGGTTTATCCCGATAATATGGCGCGCAATATGAACTGCTATGGAGGAGTTGTTTTCAGCCAACGGGTAATGTTAACACTGGTTGAAAAAGGAATGCGTCGAGAAGATGCCTATAGAATTGTGCAGGAAAACGCCCATACAGCTTGGAATAAAATCGATGGTAATTTCCGCGATTTAATTACTCATGATGGGCGAGTCAAAGAACAATTATCTCCGGCAGAAATTGATGCCTGCTTTAACCCACAGCATCATCTCCAGCATTTGGATGAAGTGTATCAACGACTGGGTATTTAAGGAATAGGGTAAGGAGAGGGGGAGAGAGAGGAAGAAGGAAGATTTTCTATATTTTTATCTCTTTGTCCCCGTATCCTCACTCGCCTTTTCCCAAAAATTGGTATACAACGGACTTAGTAGTGTGCATCAGTGTCAGTATTTTGGAAGTATTTTTTATTTTCTGCCTAAAAATATTGTCAAAGTGGGTAAGTTGAGAGAAACACCCCTAGCTCAATAATATAAGCGATCGCAGTCACTATGATTGAAGTTCTAGCTGCACTTTCTGCTTCTGCGGCGGCAGGTATAAGAATAGCTTTACCACTATTATTTATCGGATTACTGCAAGGAAATGTTCTTTGGACGCAAGTTCCGATTTTATCTGGTGTTTCTTCTCCTTTTTTGCTGAGTTTGCTAACTATTTTGTCTCTAATTGAAGTATTTGCTTCCAAAAAGTTAATTGGACAAAGGGTGTTACAGGTAGTTCAATTAGTTTGCAGTCCTGTGGTTGGAGCTATTATGGGTTTAGCTTTTATTAATCCCGCAACAACTAATCCTGTGTGGCTATTGGCGTTGGTTAGTGGGGGTTTGGCTTTTATTCTCAAACTTGTGCAAGTCGGTTGGTTTTTCCGTTTGCGGGGTTTACCATTGTGGGCTGTTTTTATTCAAGATTTTTTGGGTGTTGTGTTGGTGATTTTTGCCTTTGATGCGCCTTGGCAGGGTGGTTTAATCGCTTTATTACTACTTTGGTGGGCAATTCGTAGCGGTAAGGTTTGGTATGATTGGTATCGTCAAGGAAGAAAGCAAGGGATTTGAGTTTCATATCATCTCCGGTTAAATACCAACGAGAAAACTGACGCGGAGATAGGGAGATAGAGAGACGCACAGAAAAATGAATAATAACTGACTAGTACAGTTCGGCAGAAATGAACCAACCATTCTAAAGTGACAAAAAGCTTGTTTTAGAATCTTTATTCCTTCTGCCTTCTGCCTTCTGCCTTCTTGTACTAGTGGTGTGCCAATGCCTTTTTCCTTAGTTGGTGAAAGATTGTTTCCAAGTACCGTGAAAACTGTGGGGAATCACGTCTGGTAATTCAAGTTTGCATAGGGGTTCTTCGTTTAACTTCTCGGCATCGTAAATCCAAACTTCACTGGCATCCTCTGTACCATCGTAAACAACAGTTAGAATCCAAGCTTGCAAGGGATTTTCTCTATCTTGGACGTAAATAGGTTCCGATGGATAGCGATTTTTGCCGAGTTTGGCAATGGTAAGAATATTTTGACTGTAATCGAAATGAGCGATCGCATTCAATAATTCTCCTTGCATCTCTGCTGGGTTGCGAAATGTTGATAAATATGCATGGCGTGATTCTTTGCCGACATTTTCTGGGGGTACGCTGGGAAATTCACAGTGATTATCGAAGATTTTCTCGATTTTGAGGACTTTTCCGGTTTGGGGATTTAAATAAACCCGCGATAAATGACTTTTGGCTATGGTGTGGGTTTTTCCTGTGGCGACTTCTTTTAAAAATTGATTTGTGTGAAAGTCTTCATAGCGGGCAATATCAATTATTGCTGTACCGTTAGTATCTACATACCCATTACAAAAGTGCCATTGAAACCAAGGTTCAGTTTCCCCACGGCTAACTAATTTTAACGTTTCACGGTCAATGACTAAAAATTGTGTTCCTTTGCTGGGTTGCCATTTAAAAGCGTCAGCATAGGAACTTTTAGCTGTAATTACAGATAGCAAGTTTAAACGTAGGGGAGGCAGGAAAAAGATTAAATATTGTCCTGCTAAGACAAAATCATGTATTAAGGATATGCCATCAATTTGATGGGATGCTTTTTGGATGATGTCACCACTAGCTGTACTTTTGTAAATATGCAGAGTTGCATTTAAACCGGGACTAATACCAAAATTAAATATTTCACCCGTTTGTGTATCCCGTTTATAATGTGCGGAATAAGCTAACCCGTTTGTAAGCGCCCCTAAATCATCTTCGCCAAAAGTCTCCAGGGTTTGTGAATTCAAAGCATAAGGCTTCCCACCTTCCCATAATGCCAAAAGTTTATCTGGAAGTGCTAGGACTGAGGTATTCGCAGAATTTTTCACACCTTTGAATAATTTATTCAAGATTGAGCCTGGTGCGACAGTACCGTAATTCCCGTAGATAATTTGATTGGCGGTGGCTTCTTCCTGATAACCCTGTGTTTGTACATAGCGAAGAATAGCACTGGCTCCATTATCAGTAAAATTTACAGCTAATATTGCTCCATCGCCATCAAACCAGTGTCCCATGCGGATTCCACTGCGTTCTAATCTTCCAGGAGCGTTACGATATAACGTACCTCGCAATCCACTAGGTATTTTACCCTCTTTACTGGTTATTGGTGTGTGGGGAAACTCTTTTGCAGTTTCCAGAATTGGTTTTGCCCATGCATTTTGACTCGAAATTGGATTACTAGCTGTTGTCATATTTTTCCAGGTTAAGAAGCAAGTTTGCGTCAGGAAAATCACACAACTAGTTAACCAAATTTTAATCATGGTTTAGTAGTGTGTTCTTAATTTCCATCAATCTTTGTTAAGTTATCAATAATTTTTGCTAAAAATATTTTCGTTATTCCCAAAGTCAACAAGATATCTAAAAATCTAAAATTGAGCGGGGTTTTGACAACAGTGCGTCATTTATCTAAGGTTATCAGTTTAGCAGCATTGAGTTTAGTTGTAATTACTGGCTGTGGTGGTGCTTCCAGCAATAGTAGCGTCTCCAACCAAGGAAATGTCATCTTTATCCATCCCGATGGTGCGAGTCCTTCCCACTGGGGTGCCGCAAGAATGTTACACTATGGTCCAGATGGGAGACTAAATTGGGATAAGATGTCCCACATGGGTGTTTACCTAGGACATATGAAAAACCAGCTGACGGCGACTTCCAACGGTGGTGCAGTGACTCATGCAACTGGAGTCAAAGTCAATGCTGATTCGTTTGGTTTGGATGAAAAGCTGCAACCTGTTGTCGCGGCTTCTGGTAAAACCCAAACAATTATTGAAGAAGCGATCGCATCTGGCAAAGGTACTGCTATCATCAATTCGGGAATGATTCATGAACCAGGTACAGGTGCTTTTGTGGCGAAAGTGCCCAGTCGTCGCAATTTTGCGGAAATTACCAAGCAAATAGTTGAGTCGAATGTGGATGTGATTTTGGGTGGTGGTGAAATGTGGTATCTTCCCAAAGGAACTGCGGGAAAACACAGCACAGCAGAACAAAGTCAGCGTACTGATGGTGTGAATTTAATTGAGGTTGCCAAGAAAAAGGGTTATACGGTTGTATATACTCGCCAAGAATTATTAAAACTACCTGCAAATACAAAAAAAGTATTGGGTGTTTTCGCCGCAGATGACACCTACAATGATGCGACGGAGGAAGATTTAAAAAAGGATAATTTACCTCTGTATGTTCCCACTGCGCCAACTGTTGCATCCATGTTAGATGTGACATTAAAGATTTTGTCGGCGAAGAACAAAAACTTTATTGTGGTGTTGGAGGAAGAAGGTACCGATAATTTCGCCAACTACAATAATGCTCCAGGTACGCTAGAAGCAATGAAACGTGCAGATGATGCGGTGGGTATAGCGATGAAATATGTCGAGAAAAACCCGAATACATTGCTACTTACCGCCGCCGATAGCGATGCTGGAGGTTTAGAAGTCATTGGGGTGACAGAAAAAGATTTCCCCCTCGACAAACCAATTCCCGCAAACAGTAAAAATGGCGCACCTTGGGATGGGAGAGAGGGAACATTAACACCTCCATTCGTTTCGGCAGCAAATCAAGAAGGAAAAAGTTTTCCATTTGCGATTGGTTGGTCAAGTGGAGGTGATAATGTAGGTGCGATCGTTTCTAAAGCGCAGGGATTAAATGCTGATAAATTGCCGAATACTCTCGACAATACTGATATTTATCGGCTCATGTACCTTACGCTTTTTGGTAAAGAAATAGCACCCTATACAAAAGAAAAATAGAGGCAATCGGTTCAGTTAATATTTTTAACTGAACTGTACTGCTTAATATTGCTTAATAAGGTGGATAGGCAAAGTCGTCATCATCGGCGTAAACATAGGAAGAACTAGCAACTCCTGCGATCGCCATTTTGTTATAATTTCCATTATTACCGTTATTGCCACTATTCCCGTTAGCTTCAGTACGAACCTGTTCTTTGCCAAATTCTTTGTAATCTTCAAACGCTCTCGTAATCAGCGCTGATTCCGGAGAGTCGGAAGCAATTAAATACTGGGTTAAAGTGGAGACTGTGGGATGTTTATAGTCAACTGTAGAAGCCACTAAAACAGTATTCGGATGAATCCCTCTTTCTTCAGATTCAATGATGGGACAAAATATCCCGTGGGCATGGAATAAAGCCCCTTTGGGCATAAATGGCTGTTTCCGAAAACTCGCATATGCACGTTCAAGTTCGACAACAAATCCACCCGAAGCTCTTCCTTGTTGATATTCGCAATAGGTTTTACTAAAACTGGCTCCGGCTACACCATGTAATGTTAATTGTAATGGTGATTCATGCAAAAACTTCTTATTTTCACCCACCAAAAAAATCAGATAGCGAGTAAAAGTTTTAAACTTGAGTTTATCTGCTAAAAATGCATCGTAATTATCCCGTAATGTCCCTAATTTAGTTCCAGTTTCTCTATCTTTTACCGATAATGGTCCTCGACGCACTATAACTATCTTAGGAGTAGTGCTTAAATAAACTTTTTCGACTCCAGATGAAAATTCATGCTCAACTTCTTGCCAATTATCATCTGGTTCAAATCCCACAGCTTGAGCATTATCGAGCTTAATCGCTAATCCGTGGGATTGTACCCCATCATCGTTATATCGCGGATTAATCATCTGGCACCAAGGTATGACTTGAGAGGGTGGTGCATTAAATCTTTCATCCTCGAAGTCGAATTTTGCAGATGCTTTCATATTAGACGTTTGTCAATTAGATTTTGGGTTTTGAAAAGTTGTATCCGAAACGCTTTCTTTTGATGGAAAATAACAGTATCCCATTTTTATAGAGCTATTACAATCAATGCTGGCTGCACCTTCTACAACAAACACTCACTATAAATCTAGTATAGAACTAGTGTACCAGTATAATTTGAGATTGCGATCGCGTTTAAATAATAATTAATTTAAATAAAACTTGATTAATGATAAAAATTGATGTTTGATATCATCTCCATTGGCACGACTCTAAATTAGGGAAATTTGCAGATAAAGTTACATAATCCCCTGTTTAATTCTGACTCCTAACTCCTGACTCCTGCATTAATACAAAAGAACATTGATAAACACGTAAGAGGTTATGTATAAAGTAAACCTTAAAACCAAAGAAACCCGGTTTCTTGGATTTAAATATCGAGCATCATCTGACTTTTTGATGAGAAACCGGGTTTCTCCCTGCGCGACTATCCTTAATATTTACTTTATAAATTGTCTCTAAAATAACTATGATTCAAGCCGAAGAATTTGTTGAAGCAGCCCGGAAATTAGGCTTTGAATGGTATACAGGCGTGCCTTGTTCTTTTCTGACTCCATTTATTAATTACGTTATTAATGATACTCAATTAACTTACATCTCATCTGCCAACGAAGGTGATGCATTAGCAACAGCAGCAGGTGCGGTGATTGGTGGCAAACGGGCTGTGGTGATGATGCAAAATTCCGGCTTAGGAAATGCTGTTAGTCCTTTAACTTCCCTAACTTACATCTTTAAAATCCCAGTATTAATAATTTGCACTTTGCGGGGAGACATTAACCTCAAAGATGAACCGCAGCATGAACTCATGGGACAAATTACCGATAAATTATTGGAAACAATGGGAATTCCTTGGGAATATTTTCCTGACAATGCCGGCGAAATTGCAGCAGTGCTACAACGTGCTAATGATTATATGCAGCAAGAGCAGCGCCCCTATGCATTAATTATGCGGAAAGGAACTGTAGCACCCCATGCTTTGCAAAGGAAAGAGATGGGGATGGGGAGAGGGGGAGAGGGGGGGAGGGGGAGATGGGGGGAGGTGGGATTGTCTCAATCTGTAAACTCTTTAAATACTAGATATCAGGTATTAGAGGCAATTGTCCAACAAACCAACCCAGAAAACACGGTAATAATTGCCACAACTGGATATACAGGTAGAGAATTATTTGCTTTGAGCGATCGCCCAAATCATCTTTATATTGTCGGTTCGATGGGTTGTGCTTCCTCCTTGGCTTTGGGACTATCTTTAGCACGTCCAGACTTAACAGTTGTAGTCATTGACGGTGATGGGGCAGCATTAATGCGAATGGGTAATTTTGCGACTATTGGCGCTTATGCAGGTGCTAATTTTATCCATATTCTCTTAGATAACGAAGTCCATGACTCAACAGGGGCACAAGCGACTGTATCACGGGGCGTATCCTTTGCTAAAATCGCTGAGGCGTGTAGTTATGGCACTACTTTGATGGGGAGTGAATTAGGTCTAATTGAGGCATTATTTATGGACACAACTCAAAATAGACCCAAATTTGTCCATCTCAAAATTCGTCCCGGCACGCTTGAGAACCTCCCCCGTCCAAATATGTCACCAGCTGTCGTCTTACAACGTTTGATGAATCATATTCATGGGAAAAGGGAAAAATAACAGGATATATGTAATATTTTTTACTGCTTGCCCAGCCCCGTAAATGCCCAAAGCTTAACTCCAAACATTCGATGATTTTACTCAATCCAGGACCAGTTACTTTAAGCGATCGCGTTCGTAATGCCCTTCTCCAGCCTGATTTGTGTCACCGCGAAGTTGAATTTTCCCAACTGCAAACCAAAATTCGGGAGAAATTACTGCAAATATACGAGTTGCCAGAAAGACATTGGACATCCGTATTAATCACGGGTTCAGGAACAGCAGCAGTAGAAGCAATGCTAACCAGTTTAGTTCCCAGGAGCGGTAGATTATTAGTGCTGGAAAACGGCGTTTATGGTGAAAGGATGGCAAAAATCGCCCAAATACACCGCCTAGATTACAGTATTGTCCATCATCCTTGGGGAGAGGAAATAGATTTTCAATTATTAACAGAATTTCTTGATAGTCATCTTGATATTACCCATCTAGCTGTCGTCCACCACGAAACCACTACCGGACGATTAAATAATTTAAAAGAACTAGCGAGAATTTGTTGCGATCGCCATATTAAAATCTTAGTCGATGCCGTCAGTAGTTTTGGTGCCGAAGAAATTGATTTTGCGGCTTGGGGAATTACAGCTTGTGCAGCTACAGCAAATAAATGTTTGCATGGGGTTCCTGGTACAGCATTTGTGATTTTAAAGCGTAGTGCCTTACCACCAATTGAAATAGTACCCCGCACCCTATATTTAGACTTAGGAACCTACTGCCGTCAACAAGATGCCGGGGGAACACCTTTTACCCAATCCCCACAGATATTTTATGCCCTCGCAGAAGCCTTAGAAGAACTGGAAGAAACAGGCGGTTGGCAAGCCAGAAAAGCCCATTACACCCAACTTGCAAACCTTGTACGGGAAGGATTGATGGCAATGGGAATTGAGCCTATACTCCCACAAGAACAGTCATCCGTAGTTCTCAACGCCTATAAATTGCCCAAAAATTTCACCTACGAAGAATTTCACGATCGCCTCAAATCACAAGGCTATATAATTTACGCTGGACAAGGGAATTTATCAAAATCCATCTTTCGAGTTTCCACAATGGGAGCAATTTGTCAAGCAGATATGGAACGTTTTTTAGAAGTAATTAAAAAAATGTTGAATCGATACTAGCAAACATCAACGAATCAATTTGTCCCTCTCTGAGTCGGATTGGGACAGGTTTATATATCATTAAGAGTGACACGGAGACTTAAAGACGCGAGGACGCGGAGAAGTTTTAATTGTAAATATTCGTGTAAAAATAAATTAAAAAAGTAGTGTGGAGAGGAGTTTCCAGGGAGATGTTCTTTACGGCAAACTCCGGGGCATCTTGCCGACCTTTGAGAAATAGGAAGCCAGACAGTTGCACTACTTATTTTTACATGATTCCTAAGGATTATCCAAACATGATATTACTAGATTTTTCCCCGAATAATTTGAGTCAATTCACGCCGAATTTGTTTTGCATCCGCCCAAAAAAATACCACAAATATAACCAGCATCACGATGGGAAGCCCTAAATATATCGCAGCCAAATGAGTCGGCATAGTACCTTTTGGAGCAGAACTAATTGCGGCAATTGCGCTTTGAGCAACGTTTCCATCGGCAGGAATTGAGACACGCGGTGATGTTGCATAGATATACTTTGCAGATGCAAACATACCCGGAACTGCGATTCCATACCAGAACAAAAAAAATAACCCTAAAGGTGCAATTAAAAAAGGGTGTAGACTTATTTGTATGTGAACAACCGTTTGATGAGATTGGACTTCCAAACGTCCTTTTATCAGTGTAAATACAGAGTGATACAAATTGCGAGTAATCTTAAAGCCTTGTTCGGAAATGCTTCCTCGATAGAATAGACATTGCTTCAAGTTTTGCTGAACTACATCTGCGGTGTCAGGTGTCAAAATCGTAAAACTATCTAATGGTATTATTTTTCTCATAGTGTTCTGGGCTACTGACTACAAATTAAATCCTGATAATTTTTTTGATATAGATTCACGTAGATTCTTGGTTTAAGTATTCCCGTAACATCAAGTTTCTTAACAGATTGAAGACACGACTTGTTACAGTAGTTTCCATGCAATAATCAAAAATGAAGCTTCAGCAAATGCGATCGCATCACACCAAACGATAAATCAATACAAATCAATCGTGAGCATTTCATTTGTGAAAACAAGCAATTCTTGGAAAAGTACCGCAGGATAATAGTTTTGGCTGGATTTGCTCTCGTGCTTGCGCCAACCAGAGGGTGTAGAAAAATAATGGTTGATTTTTGTGGTGGAATTATTGACTGGGTATGGGTTTGAGGGCTTTTTCGAGGTTTTGAGGTTGGCGCGATTCCCAAAATATTGACTATGACTAGGTTTGGGCTGTTTTGTTCGGTTGACCTCTTGACAAGCGATCGCTTGAAACAGTATTTTAGATGAGGTTAGCGCAACTGCACCTTGAAAACTAAATACAGTAAGGGTTCTGTAGCGAGCTATTGCAATTAAAAATAATCCCTATCAGGGATTGAAACTACCTATTGGTATGCCTGGGGAAAATATTCCTAACTTACATTGCAATTAAAAATAATCCCTATCAGGGATTGAAACGTAGTAAACCATGAAGTTCCCCTCTTTCAAAATTGCAATTAAAAATAATCCCTATCAGGGATTGAAACAGTTGAAACCTTAATAAACCTTTCAGCCCCAAGTTATATTGCAATTAAAAATAATCCCTATCAGGGATTGAAACGTTGATTGAAAAAGCTTCGGTATAGCAACCAACATTGCAATTAAAAATAATCCCTATCAGGGATTGAAACATTTAACTCTGTACAGAACATACTAACGCTAGTAATTGCAATTAAAAATAATCCCTATCAGGGATTGAAACCATAGATATTTTCCTAGAACCTGTATAATGTTTTCATTGCAATTAAAAATAATCCCTATCAGGGATTGAAACAATAGTGAAGACCTCGATTCAAAAATCGAATACATTGCAATTAAAAATAATCCCTATCAGGGATTGAAACAAAACCATAGGTATAAAACGAGCTAAAAACCTTTATTGCAATTAAAAATAATCCCTATCAGGGATTGAAACCATGGATGCCATGTTTTCCGCGATCGCAGACGGGGAAATACCAATTGCAATTAAAAATAATCCCTATCAGGGATTGAAACGTTGACTGCCGTCCACAAAAGGCTGACAGCTTAATTGCATTGCAATTAAAAATAATCCCTATCAGGGATTGAAACCAAATTTTCCCGCAACTCCAGCACCTGGAGGGCAACAAGATTGCAATTAAAAATAATCCCTATCAGGGATTGAAACATTTGGTCAAAGGTTCTCATCCTGCAAGGAAGGCGATTGCAATTAAAAATAATCCCTATCAGGGATTGAAACACTTTAACGTTGCAGCATGTTATTGAGGCTACTATTGCAATTAAAAATAATCCCTATCAGGGATTGAAACATTTGAATATGTATATGGTTTATCCACTTTTGCGAAATTGCAATTAAAAATAATCCCTATCAGGGATTGAAACGTAAACTATTCCTTTAGACTGATAATATTCCCATATTGCAATTAAAAATAATCCCTATCAGGGATTGAAACATGGTTTTTATTCCTTTTGTATTACTTCTAAAATTGCAATTAAAAATAATCCCTATCAGGGATTGAAACCCATGAAATTTAAACCTTGTTTGGCTAATTATGATTGCAATTAAAAATAATCCCTATCAGGGATTGAAACCTTGTCAAAGCCAAACTGATGACGGGATTCCATTGCAATTTAAAATAATCCCTATATAAATCAACCACCAAAAACAAAAACAGATCAACTTTTTTGGAGGGGGCTTGGGGGACGCAACCGTCCCCCAATCGGGGGTTTGGGGGAGAATCCCCCAAGTCTTGGTTCTCAACAAATCGATTAACGACAACCTTAACTGTAGCTTGCTACTCTACGAGAAGCCGCTAGCACCTCTACTGCGGAGCATTACCGTATTGGAATATATCAGGAAAAATGGATAAAGATCGAGATTAAATGGCAAACTAATTTAAGTAACCTGTCAGGGACTAAAATCAACGGAATCATTATGCAGATCAAAAGTCAATCGAAGTCAGTATTTACAACACATTTTTACTACTTGACATTGGGTATTTTATCTGTATGTTTGGCATCCTCATCTGTCTCCGCTATTAGCACATTCTCGAATCAAACAACTCCATCTTCAGGAATACTTATTTCCCAATTATCGGAAAGTGAACAGTCAGAGAGAACACAGCTAATTCAAACAGCTAACTCGCAAATGCAATCAGGTAATTTGACTGGTGCAGAAGAAAATTTACGCCAACTAGTGAAAAAATTTCCTAAAGATGCTTTTGGACATTATCAATTAGGTAATGTGCTTTTACGTCAAGAAAAACCGGAAAATGCGATCGCATCTTTTCAAGAAGCAACTCGTTTAAATCCACGTTATGCACTTGCATATAATGGTATGGGTATTAGCTATGCCAGTCAAGAAAAATGGGATGATGCAATTACGCAATTTCGTAAAGCACTGGAAATTAATCCTGAATATGGCGATGCTTTAATGTTTTTAGGACAGGTGCTTTTGCAAGTCAATAAACGTGATGAAGGTGTTGCATCCTTAAATAAAGCTTTGAATATCTTTAAACAGCAAAATCGCAATGAACGTGTTAAAAGAATTGAAAATATATTACGAAAATTAAAACCAACCGATGACCCAAGTATATCTTATGATGACTCAGGATTCAGGATTGCTGGAAGCAATAAAATATAGATTCCGGCGTTATGAAATCAAGGGATAAAATTATTTCTAGTATCTAAATCCACATCTTCGTAAAATTTGCTAATATCGCAACAAAAATTAACACTTGCAAATTCAACTAATTCCCCTGCGTCAAAAGCAGATAGCTCCCAACATCCCTTTTCATTTCGACGAAACACTTCCACATCCATTGTCTTTTGGGAAATAATTACATATTCTTGTAACGATTCTAAACGCCGATAATCTTTGAATTTCTTACCTCTATCAATGGCTTCAGTTGTATCTGATAAAACCTCAATAATTAAACAGGGATAAGATTTAAAATACTCTGATTCCTTATCCCGCCCATCACATGTCACCATCACATCTGGATAATAGTAGCGGTTGATGTCGCGTGTTTGAATTTGCACTTTCATATCCGCTACATAAACACGACAACCACTACCACGATGATGATTTCGCAAGAGCATTGCTGCATTCAAACTAATAGTCACATGGGCATCGCTCGCCCCTGCCATTGCGTAAACTTCACCATCAACGTACTCATGCTTGATTTGACTATACTTTTCCCCTGTTAAATATTCTTCCGGGGAAAAATAATCTTGAATAGAATTAGTAACCATAAATCCAGTTTAACTTGCGATCGCTTATCCTAATTTTAGAGCTTGACTAGTTATGGTGTTGTCGGTGCTTCGATAACTGCGGGAATTTCTTCGGTTGGTGTTGGTAAGGTTGTGTCTGTTGCTTCTGGTTGCGGTGATTCTGTGACTCCAGGTTGGGGTGACTCAGTTGGTATCGCTGGTGATTCGCTGCTTTCGGGTATAGGTGCAGCAACAGGGAATTGAGGAATGATTCGTTTTGGCGATTTTAGCAATGGTGATGGCGGTATCAATTTTGGTTGCGGAAGTGGTAGCGGTTCTTGTTTTACTTGAGGTGGTGCGGGCACAAGATTATCTGGTGTTAATTGTGCTGTAGTTGCAAATCCTTCTATCAACAACGTTTTTAAAATTTTCCCATTGCGATCGCTTACTGCTAAACTAGCACTATGTTTACCTGTGTCGATAGGTACAAACGCAACGGAAATATTGCAGGTTTGATTCGGTGAAATCGTAGTTACGCAACTGTTGCTGACTTCAAAATCCCCTTGTTCTCCATCTTTTTGAATATTACCTATCTGTACTGACATTGCAGATTGGTTGGCAATTGTCACAGTTTGCCTTTGACTTTCAGTATTAACTGCTTGCCTGCCAAAATTCAGTTTTGAATGAGTGAAGATTATTTGTGTTAAATCTGTTTCATCAGAGTTTGCAGGCAGATTTGGAGTGTTGGTTTGTGCTATTGGTAACAATTTTGGACGCAATAAAACTAACCAAGCCATAAATCCAGTACATCCGACACAAAATAAGGAGATTAATGTCACTGCCGATAGTTGTATTTTTGTGTTTGCGGAAATGCTATTATTAGCGATCGAATTTAAGGTAAGTTTTGTTGTATCTGCGTCCAATTTGGAGAGGATGACACTAATTAGATTGAGATTTTGCTGGGTAATGTTAGCTGCATTTTCATTCTCCAATGACTTACGTATTTTTAAAGCATGAGTTAAATAGTTCCTTGCTGCTGCCATATCTTCTAAGCACAACGCTCTACTTCCCAGTTGATGCAGCATGAATGCTTCGGCAGGTTTGTCATTGACTGTCAGAGCTGCTTGTAAACCTAATTTTAAAACTTTTTCCCACAATCCCCATTGTTTACCCAAAGCTAATGAACTTTCAATTGCTTGTACCAAGCGTAAAACCTGCTGCCAATTTTCAGCTTTGACTCCCCAGGTTAGTATCTCGATGAAAATATCAGTTTCGGAATGTAATAAGCTCGGCAAACTCTGATATTTTTCTGCCCAATTAGTAAAATAATTCCGGATTAACTCACGCCAAGCTGTGAGATTATTATCCTTCTCTAATACTCTAATTAGTATATCGTTGATGTAGTATCGCTCTTGCTCGATGGTGACAAGATGCCACTTCGCTAAGTTTTGTAAAATAATTGCAGTTGTGCTGACTCCACTCAAAGCCTCAACTTGTGTTGCTAACAATGGCACACCATTCATTGCTGCTAATATTAGCAAAATTTCGCGATCCGATTTCGGTATTGCCGCCAAAATACCTGCAATTAACACATGATTTGTAGCTGGAGGTTGCAACTTTAAAACCAATTCACCCAAAGTATAGATTTCTTGGTTAATGCTTGTCACCGCCAGTCTTAACAACCAAGGATTTCCCCCCAATAGATTTGCCAATGCTTCTATGGCTTGAAAATCATCAGGGTTAACTTCTAATTCTTGTGTTACAAAAGTTAATGCATCTCTTGTTGTTAAACCTGAGAGTGGATTTGTAAAGTCAGTTTCATCCAATCTTTTGCTAGTGGATGCTAATACTAGAGGGCAATTAGGTAGTGTCGTTTGTAATTGTTTAATTTCTGCGGCTGTGAGATTTTTATCATCTAAAATAATCAGAATTTTTTTGCCATTGACAGCTTGGCTAATTTCTAAATCTGTCGGTTTGTAGGTAATATCACTTGCGTACAAAATATCAAATAGCGATTGGAGTATATCACTGACTGTTTGATAGTGAGAGTTTAAAAATATTGTGCCATCAGTGAAAACTCGTTTGCCCTGAATAAATGAATTTAAATAACGTAGTAAAGCCGATTTTCCTAAACCAGTATCACCATAAAATTCGATTGATTTTTTTGATTCTGGAGATATATCACTACAATTTAAGGCATGAATCGCACTTTTTATCTCCTTCAAACGTCCAATGAGATAGGGAAAAGTTGGTGATGATAATAATTCCTGTGGCGGATGAGATGGACGCGATTGGATTTGATGTTTCTGTGTGGCAATACTCAAAATACTGCCCAAATTTGAATTTATTTGGATAGATAATTTACCCAGCGTTAAATAATTGCCAACTATTTCTGATGAATTACCTAAGCTTTCTGATGATTGACAATGATTATATTTACTATTTTTACTCAAAGCTTTATCACCAATAGTAAGCGTTGTTAACTGAACCGATTTATTGATTACCTTTTTTGGACGCACCTTATACAAATGAACCACTTGTTGCCAAACAGGTAGATTATTACCCCATTGTGCCGCATAAATTTTGGCATAATTCAAAGATTCAACATGCCATTGAACTATTTGTTGACAAATAATTCTCACCAAAGCTTTTTTTTCGGGAACCTTTACAGCAACTAAAGCAACATATAAACAACTATCTTTCAACCCGACTTTTGCTGTGATTCCTTGCGGCTTTAACAATTCATTTATTAATGCTTCAATCGCATTAATATCACCTTGTTTGGCAAGTTCGACAATTTGCTGTTGAGTCATTTTATCTGCGGTATTTCACCTGGATTTGCTTCGTCAGTCATCCTGGTAGTTCTCAGCTAAAGGATTGGATACTGGGTATTTGACATTGCCAAATAGCTTTTTCCTGCTCCCTGCTTCTTCTTCTATTAAAATTGCACCCTGGAAATACAGTATTTTACCTGTAGAGATGTATTTTAAAACAATCATTGGGGTTTGATATTACCTGCTCAGGACAGTTTTTACTCCGCCTACAGTACCTCTTAACACACAAGATGAGAGGTGAAATTCTGGATGTTTTTACTTGAGTTGTATAAGTAAATATACTATAAAAATTATCTGTATTGATACTTGACAAGCACAAATATTATATGCGATCAAAGAAAACATTTTTTTGTGGTTAATGGTTAATAGTATTACGATCGCAGTATTTATTCTCCCAGATATCTTACTACTGAATTCAATCGCTAAGTCAAGTAGTTTATGATACTATCACCTCTCGCGATCGCCAAAATAATTTGCTTATTAGTAGCCAAAATCATAAATTTGGTTTAGCGACATTCTAAAATTGAGGGACTTGCACCGATCGCTTGGTCGGTTGAGAATAAATAGGGCGAAGCACGCGGGGATAATGAACGTGAGTCTTGGATTTGATTACGATTTGATAATTATTGGTGCTGGAGTAGGCGGACATGGTGCAGCCCTCCACGCTGTCGGCTGTGGTTTAAAAACAGCGATTATAGAAGCTGCTGATATGGGCGGAACCTGCGTTAACCGTGGTTGTGTCCCCTCCAAAGCATTGCTAGCCGCTTCGGGAAAAGTGCGCGAGTTGCGAAATGCCCATCACCTCAAGTCATTAGGGATTCAAATTGGGAACGTCCAGTTTGAACGGGAGGCAATCGCCAATCATGCCAATAATCTTGCTGCGAAAATTCAGGGCGATTTAACCAACAGCCTCAAACGTCTCGGAGTTGATATTATTCGGGGTTGGGGTAAAATCGCCGGCACGCAAAAAGTTAGTGTTATTACTGATGCTGGTGAAAAAAATATTACTGCTAAAGATATTATTATTGCTCCTGGTTCCGTACCGTTTGTGCCTCCCGGTATTGAAGTTGATGGCAAAACAGTTTTTACCAGTGACCAAGGTGTGAAGTTAGAAACATTACCTTATTGGGTAGCAATTATTGGTAGCGGTTACATTGGTTTAGAATTTTCCGATGTGTATTCGGCATTAGGCTGCGAAATCACGATGATAGAAGCATTAGATCAATTAATGCCGGGATTCGATCGCGATATTGCCAAACTTGCCGAACGAACCTTAATTACCCCCCGTGATATTGAAACCTACGTTGGCATTTACGCCAAGCGGGTAATTCCTGGTTCCCCTGTAGTGATTGAATTGGCAAACTTCAAAACCAAAGAAGATGTCGAGACAATTGAAGTTGACGCTTGTTTAGTTGCCACTGGACGCATCCCCGCCACCAAAGACTTGGGATTAGAAACAGTTGGAGTTGAATGCGATCGCCGCAATTTTATCCCTGTCAATGGTAGTATGGCGGTACTGAGTAACGGAGAAGTTGTACCACACCTCTGGGCGATAGGTGATGCCACCGGAAAAATGATGTTGGCACATGCAGCTTCTGCACAGGGTATTGTTGCTGTTGAAAATATTTGCGGTAGAAGCAAAGTAGTAGATTACGACAGTATTCCCGCAGCCGCATTTACCCACCCGGAAATTAGCTATGTGGGTAGAACTGAAGCCCAAGCCAGAGAATTAGCCAAAGAATCAGGTTTTGAAATCGGAGTTGCCAAAAGCTACTACAAAGGAAACTCTAAAGCCCTAGCGGAAGGAGAAACTGACGGCATCACCAAAGTTATATACCGCAAAGACACAGGCGAACTATTAGGGGTACATATATTTGGTTTACACGCATCTGACTTAATCCATGAAGCCTCCGCCGCCATGGCAAATCGTCAAAGCGTCCATACCCTCGCCCACCTAGTCCACGCCCACCCCACACTCTCCGAAGTTCTCGACGAAGCCTACAAGCGGGCAGTCGGAGTGTAGTTTGCAGTTAGGAGTTATGTACTCAGAATGATGAACTGCTTTTCTGATGATTGTCTAAGCTCAACAGCAGCCGACGATTTTGTCGCAGGCAACTATGAGTAGTTCACTTTCCCACACCTAACTCCTAACTCCCAATACCCAATTTTTAACTCCTAACTTTCTACAAATGCAAATCCGTCGTCGCAATCCTAACCCCGCTATCGATGTATCTATCATCCGCTACCAAACCGCTTTAGAAAATACTGAACCGAATCATATTCTGGAAGAAATAGTTTGGCATAAGGAAACTGAAGTCGCACAAATGCGTGAGAAATTACCTTTGCACGAACTCCAAAAACAAGCGATGACTGCACCCCCAACTCGCGATTTTCTGGCTGCACTTCGTCATGGTAAAACCAACCCAGCACTAATCGCTGAAGTGAAAAAGGCTTCTCCCAGTAAAGGTGTAATTCGTGCAGATTTTGATCCTGTAGAAATTGCCCAAGCTTATGAAAGTGCTGGTGCTACTTGTTTATCGGTACTGACAGACCAAAAGTTTTTTCAAGGCAGTTTTAATAACTTAGAAAAGGTGCGTAATGCCGTAGATTTGCCCTTGTTATGTAAGGAGTTTGTCATCTATCCTTACCAGATGTATCTAGCCCGAACTAAAGGTGCAGATGCAGTATTGTTAATTGCCGCAATTCTCAGTGACCAAGATTTACAATATTTTGTCAAAATTGCCAATTCCCTGAAAATGACTCCTCTAATTGAAGTTCACAGCTTAGAAGAATTAGATCGAGTTTTAGCATTAGATGGAGTTTCCTTAGTTGGGATTAATAATCGCAATTTGGAGGACTTTTCAGTAGATTTACACAATACCTGCAAACTGCTTGGACAACGTCAAAAAGCCTTAGAAGAACGCAATATTTTAGTAGTTAGCGAATCTGGTTTACATACAGCTAACGATTTAAATACCGTAACGACAGCAGGTGCTGCGGCTGTACTTATCGGTGAATCTATCGTCAAACAAGCTGATATTAAAGCTGCCGTTATTAATCTCTTTGCGAAAACTTCATTACCATCCAATTAGTGACTTTAACCAAAGCCTTGTTTCCTGTGTAACAATTTTAAATAGAAAGCAACTTGCTCTCACTCGCGATACTCCGTAGGAGTGGTCTACCGACCATCGCCAACCATTCATACAAATTATTACGAATAATTCATGGAGCAAATTCCTCTGCCTTCTCCAATCCACTACGAACTACTGCTACAAATGTTAGAGCGACAAACAATGTCAGCAGTCAGTCAAAACCCAGCACTGCGCCAACAGGTTAACCAGCTGATTATCACTCTTCGCAAAGCTGCTGTTCAACAAAAACATCTTGAACAAGCTTGTCAATTTTCAGCAATCGAAATTGACCATCGTTGGTCTCTCAATCATCATATTGGCAAAGTCGCGACTCCCGAATAAAACAATTTGTAGTTCGTAATTTTCATCTGGGTAATTACGAATTACAACTGTATTAATTGTGCAAATTTTATCCCGCGTGTTGCTGCCAATTATCCAAAATAATATCTACAGCGACACTGAAATTTTTGACAATTAAATCTGGTTGATAGTCTGCTAATTTAATCCGATCGCGGATTCCGCATTCAACGGCAATCACTTTAATATTATGTCTTTTTGCGGCGGCAATATCGGCTTCTGTATCTCCAATCATCCAAGTATCGGTAGCTGGCGGTAATTCCCCTAAGGCGCGTTGCATTAATAACGGCTTGTCTTCAATGTCGCGTGTTTTTACGTAATCATTAGCTAAACAATAACGGCGATTTTCGAGAAAAAATTTGCCTAAATCATATTTCGTCACAGCATAATCTAATTCCCGTACCCGTCGCATTGTCATTACTGCCAAATCAACATGCAAATGTTGGATTTTTGACAATGTATCAACTGCACCCTCGGCAAGTACATCATATTCAAAATAGGGCTGAGTATGTACAGTCTGCTTACGCAATTTAGAAAACTCTAAGGCTTGCTCCTGATCTAATCCTGAAAGTATACCAATTTCTGTTTCCGCAATGCGATCGCGTTTCATCTGCCAAAACTCTGCTTTCCCCAGCACTTTGATCTGTTGTTGCGGTTGACGAGTTTTCTCTAAACAAAGTTGGTAAACGCGGTAGTAACGCTCGGAAACATCAACTATCGGTCCATCAAAATCTGTAATTATTCTTAACATTGATTATTTAAATGAGGAGATTAAATGTAAATCTTTGTTATAAGATTAGCTCAGGGGCGATCGCTTTGATGTGGCAGAATGTTTTGAATACCTGATAGGTAAGTTTGGGAAAGCTAATCAATGCCAGTTAAAAATAACACCCAATGAGGGAGCGCCAGGAGGATGGGAAAAGACATTCCCGTGATCCAATCCTCACCCCAAATTAATGCAAACTACCGCGTTTCATTTGTTCAGATTCGATCGCCTCAAACAGGGCGCGAAAATTGCCTTCACCAAAACCTTGGGCAAGGTGACGACGTTCAATAAACTCGAAGAAAAAGGTCGGTTTACCAAAAATAGGCTGGGTAAAGATTTGTAACAGCAAGGCATCAGGTTCCTGTTCTTGCCAATCTACAAGTATTTGTTGTTGAGCGATCGCCTTGATTTCGGGATTAGAAAGGCTAAAACCGGGACGCTTGACAAGCTGCAAATAATATGTTTCTGGAATCGAGAGAAAGGATAAACCGCGATCGCGAAAATTGGCGATGGTATTGACGAGATTGGGCGATCGTAAGGCGATATGTTGAATACCCGCACCTTGATTAAAATCCAAAAATTCTTGAATTTGCGAATTTCGGGTAATTGGTTGATTAATGGGTAGTTGGACTTTCCCATTCCGAGAAGTCATTACCCGACTATGCAAAGCCGAAAATTCTGTTTGAATATTAAATATTTGCTGGGGTTGCAAATCTAATATTTTTTCGTACCAAACTACAGCTTTGTCTAAATCTCCGGCGGGTACATTGAGGACAATATGGTCAATACTGGTTAGATGAGGGAAAGATGGGGAAATGCCTAGTGAAAATATCCCCATATCCTTGTGTCCTCGATTATCTATTTCCCTAACTTCGATTAAAGTATGAGTGAGAGAACCCCAAGCTTTGATTTGGCAGGATTTAAAGTACATTCCATTTTGCTGATATTCGCAAATAGGTTGTAATACTTCCGTACCGTGGCTTTCCACCCGCATCATCACCTCTTCCATATCTTCGATGATAAATGCCACATCCACGACACCAGGGGGATGGCGATGTAAAAACTCAGCTACAGGACTTGTGGGTAATAAAGGGGAAGAGATGACAAAACAGATGGAATTGCTTTTGACAACTTCTGTAAGGGTGTGAAATTCTTGTTTTTGAGTGTTATTCAAGGGAAAAGGGGGAAGTATGTAATTTTCTACTACCTCAAAACCCAGAATGTTTACAAACCAGTTACGCCAAGTTTTGGCATCTTCCACATAAAAGTGGATATGTTCAATTCTCATAACTATGAAAATCCAGCCTCACAGCTTATCTGTCGTCAATTTTGACTGTTTTTAGAAATTTTTGGCTCTTTCCTAAGCAAGAATATATCCAGAAATCACATCTACCGTCCTAATTTATTGGGAATACCTTCACAACCACCGGGAATAGTGCTACGTTTTTTTTCGCCACACCAAGCACAGCAATAGTAACGTACTGATTCCGACATCCGTTGAACGTTAGTAAAATCGGCATCTTCAATGACTGCACCAGTGTGTTCGCCTGTTTTATAGTTGGGTGGTTCAGTACGACTGCGGGGTGATGCAGTTTCCGCCGCACCGTAAAAGAAACGGGTTGAATTTAAATCGGCATAACTAAGATTAGCTTCGTATAAAATAGTGCGGGATAGGTTAGCTTTCACCAAATCACAATTATTCAGATTTGCCCGAACCAAGTTGGCTTCGGAGAGATCAGTCCAGCGCAAATCGGTATTGGCGAGGTCAGAACCAGCCAGCATCACACCTAAATCAATCACACGCAACCCAGCAATTCTGTCCTCAGCATATCCACCACTACCATCAAGAATGGCACGTCCGAGATGACGATCGCGTTTGAGAGGGGTTAATAATTTTGAGCGTGATAGGAATCGTAAAATTTTGGCTTTGCCACTACCATCAACACTACTAAGGATAGCAGCAGTCCGCCCTTCTGCGATCGCCCGTTCTTGGGGCCAATCTTCTAATAATCCTTCTTCGTCTAAGACTAAATCCGAGACACCTTGGAAGTAAGAATCGATTGTTTGTTGTTGGGTAATAATGTTTTGCTGAACAGTGAGTAGGTTTTGCTGAATTGTTAAGTCTTTGGAGATGACATATTGTCGCCAAGCAACGTAAACGGCAATGATGGCAATGAGGATTTGTCCCAAGGCTCCAAACCATTCGGCGAGGGTTCCAGAGGCATCCCAGTTAACTCGCCGTCCCCAACGGAGAATATCGTCCCCAATCCCTGTAAATCTGATGACACCAACCAGTGCCGTAACAAATCCAAAAATTCCAAAAACCACCGTGCGTTCCTGCGGTGAAATCCATTCTTTGACTACCTCTTGCAACCACGGCAACAGCATGGCGATGGATAATACCAAAGTCACTAAAGTCCCGAACGCGCCAATAATCCAGATATTAGCCGCCATGCCAATAAAAATCAGCGCGATCGCCATTAATGTAATTAATAATGCCCTTGGTTTCGCGATCGCTGTATTGGGAAGATGGGTTTTAAATGTAGAACGTGCTTGTTTTAAAGCAGTTGTGTGTTTTGAGGATTGCAACGAGCTAATCGCTGCCAAAGCCTGTTGAGCCGCCATTTCATCGGGTGTAAAACCATTGTCGCCACCATCAAAATCATCGGGCTGCAAATTATCCTCAAGGTTTGCTTCGTTTTGTGGTGACTGGGATGGGTTGGAATTAGATTCAATCGTCATGCTTAATATTTTCGCCCAGATGACTCAATTCAACAGATGTTTTATCGTAGCTGTTACAGGGTGGGGTTCGGCAAGTGCTGTTGAGGAGGATGGGGAGATGGGGAGATGGGGAGACACGGAGATGGGGAGATGGGGAGATGGGGAGATAGCTAGAGAATTCAAATCAGGAATATATTTTTTCTTTTCCACGAATGTCGCTTGCTTCCTTCATCAGGGAATGATTACGTGGGCAAAGTCTAATTAAGAGGGGATATGCTCAAAAAAACACACAGAAGGCATTCTTTGTCAAGTCAAATAATATTACCAAATTAGCGGATACCTATTACCTGATACAGAACGACAAATGGTAATATTGTCTAACTGTAAATAAATACGAATAAATGCAAAAGTCAGAAGGTTGCTGATTCTTAATTGCTTTGATTCAACTGACAGATACAATAGCTCGAATTAAAGAAATCTTTTGATTTATGACATGTAATACCTCTCTTGATGAGGGATAAAATTTAGAGTTGCTGATGTTCAGAGTCAGTTATCAGCATGATTCATCCTAGTTATTTATGAAGGTTGCCTGATGTAAAATTTCTGTAAAAATCAGACAAAAGTGACTCTCAACGCCAAAAATGAACTCTATTTCAATCTACAAAAATTTACCCATCAGGTAAAATCAAGCAAAAAAATGGTTTTTCAATTAATCGTAAATAGTGAATAAAAAGAATCAGTAAAGAAAAATAGATTAGTGTTTTCTCATACTTTTTTTTGTCTTCAGAAATTTTAGGATGATAATTACGAATTTTGTAGGTACAACATGACCTCTTGGAGAAGTTTTGTTGCCTCTGGCTTAATGACTTCGTTGATGCTAGGCTGCGGGAATGTGGCGAATCACCGAGGAGAATATACACAGCAAGTTGTGCAGGAATCTAATGTTGCTCAACTACTCAACCAAGTCCACACAACCCAACAGCTAGATAGTCTATTCCGCCAAGGAAACCAATTGTTAAACGCGCACAAGTACCGTGATGCGATCGCAATATATGATAAGGTCTTAGCAACAAAGCCAGACTTTGCAGAAGCTTGGATTAATCGCGGTAATGCCTTGACAGCCCTAGGAACATTTGATGGTGCGATCGCATCTTACAAAAATGCAGTCAAAGCTAATCCCCAGTCACATGAAGCTTGGTATAATCAAGGTAACGTTTTAAGTCGATTAAACCGCTATCAAGAAGCGATTGCAGCTTATGATCAAGCGATCGTTATTAAGCAAAATAAAGAGGAAGCTTGGATTAATCGAGGCATCGCTTTAAGTAAATTGCAACGTTTTCCCGAAGCAATAGCAGCATACGACAAAGCAATAATCATTAATCCGAAAAAGGATTTAGCATACTACAACAAAGCTTGTACTTATGCATTGCAAAATAACGTCGATGCCACCATTGAAAATCTGCAAAAGGCAATAAATTTAGTTCCAACTAAGTACAAAAAGCTGGCTAAATCTGATACTGACTTTATCAAAATCCGTCAAGACAAGCGCTTTCAAGCACTCCTGAATTAAGAATATCCCAATTTACAACCGAAGTCGGGGATATAGTCTAGTCACCTGATTTGATTGAGTCTGAATCATATCAAGTAAAATTACTGTGAATAGAGTAATTTTAGCTAATAATTTTAACTTGGTATGAAAAAACTTTTAATTACAGGGGTAAGTGGTTTTCTGGGATATCATGTTTGTCAATTAGCGTCAGTATCAACTCAACCACAATGGGAAATTTACGGCACATATTTCTCTCACGATATTCAGATTCCCGGCATTAAATTAATTAAAACAAATCTTGCTCATTACCAATCCCTCAAACAAATATTTGCCCAAATTCAACCCGATGCAGTAATTCACACTGCTGCAATCTCCCAACCCAACTATTGCCAAAATCATCCCGAAGAATCTCACGCAGTCAATGTGACAGCATCGATAAATATTGCTGAACTTTGTGCCGAAAAATCAATTCCTCTTGCTTTCACATCCACTGATTTAGTATTCGATGGCAAAAACGCACCTTACAAAGAAACAGATGCAGTAAATCCTGTTAATCTTTATGGAGAACAAAAAGTTTTAGCAGAACAAGGAATGTTGACAAAATATCCTTTAACTGCTGTCTGTCGAATGCCATTAATGTTTGGAAAACATACACCCACAGCTACAAGCTTTCTGCAAAACTTTATTCAGACATTAACAGCAGGTAAAGAATTAAATTTATTTATCGATGAATTTCGTACCCCTGCGAGTGGGAATACAGCCGCAACAGGGCTTCTTTTAGTATTAACAAAAAATTTTCAGGGAATTATTAATCTAGGTGGCAAAGAAAGAATTTCTCGCTATGATTTTGGTCAATTAATGGTGAAAACTTTTAATCTTCCTGTCACTGGATTAAAAGCGTGTCGTCAAGCAGATGTAAAAATGTCAGCGCCTCGCCCTCAAGATGTATCCTTAGACAGTTCTCAGGCGTTTGCTTGGGGATATCAACCTTTATCGATTCAACAAGAACTAGAAGCAATTAGGAATGCACATTAAAGGCTAGTTCAGTACCTCTGCATTATGGCGTTGAAAACTAAACTTTTAATACAGCCAGACATTTTCCAAGATACGCAGACACAGAGAATCAGGAGAGATGAAATTCTTTTCCCCCTTCCCCCCTTACCTTTTTCCTGCTACTTTAACGATTGAGAAGTATTTATTAAAAATTGAGTTTCATGAACGCAGCTGACGATAAAACAATTGTTAAAGATTATTTCAATTCTACGGGTTTTGACCGTTGGAAACGTATCTATGGTGATGGTGAAGTCAATAAAGTCCAGCTTGATATTCGTAATGGACATCAGCAAACTGTTGATAAGGTGATTAACTGGCTCAAGGCTGATGGTAATTTAGCCGAAATTTCTGTCTGTGATGCTGGTTGTGGTGTCGGTAGCCTGAGTATTCCTCTGGCGGAAACTGGTGCGAAGGTGTTTGCTAGCGACATTTCTGAGGCAATGGTGGGTGAAGGCAAGGAGCGTGCTTTGAAAATCTTTGGTAATAACGATAATCCGACATTTGCAGTACAGGATTTAGAAGGGTTGAGTGGGAAATATCACACTGTTATTTGTCTGGATGTTCTCATTCATTATCCCCAAGACAAAGCCGCAGAGATGATTTCCCATTTGTGTTCTTTATCGGAATCCCGAATTATACTTAGTTTTGCGCCCAAAACCTGTGCTTTAAGTTTACTGAAAAAGATTGGTAGTTTCTTCCCTGGTGCAAGTAAAGCCACTCGTGCCTATCTCCACAAAGAAGCAGATATAGTTAAATATCTCCAAAATAATGGTTTTAGTATTGCCCGCGATGAAATGACTAAAACTCGATTTTATTTTTCACGACTACTGGAAGCTACACGAAAGTAAGGTTAGAATCGCGGCGATATATTAACATAATTTTTGCTGCGATGATGAAACTCCTCACAAAACTAGCTGCTGCTGGGATGCTATCTGTAGGATTCATTTTTTTGATCATTTCTGCCTCAGCTTTACCCGAATTACAGAATAAAAATGGTAATTCTCTGCAAATTCAGGAAGCAAAAGACACTGCATTTGCAGGTATTGCCCTTAGTGTTCCCTTATTGGCTGGTGGTGGATATATGCTTTGGGGGTTAAGACGAAAACATCGTCAACTTCTGAGCGATCGCCTTCAGTCTACCTTTTATCATCTCATTGAACAACATCAAGGGCGCATCTCCGTAATTCTTTTTGCAAAGGAAGCAAATATTACCGGGCAAGAGGCAAAAGAATATCTTGATGCTAAAGCTAAAGAATTTAATGCTTCCTTTGATTTAAGTAGTGATGGTGGCATTTATTATTACTTTCAGATTTAGGGAACGGGAAATAGGAAGTTAGAAATCACTAATTATTTTTTTCCTCCCTGTTCCCCAAAAATTTAGTGGTATAGATTCGCAAGTAAAGTTAAAATCGCAAGCGAGGTTCAAGTCTGAAAAGAAATTATGAAGACTGCTGAAAAATTAGCTTCAGGTTGGTTGCTTATACTCGGCTTTATGTTTCTAACTATCTCCGCTTCATCGGTGATGGAAAAAAATAATGCCAATAAACCAGGGACTGCACGTATAGATGAAGATGGCGAACTCGTGTTTGCATCTCCAACTTATCTCGCTGATTTAAGTAATAAAGCTGTTCAGGGTTTGGTTTTTGGATTGCCCTGTACTATCCTTGGTGGATGGATGACGTTATCTTTATACCGACAAGGTAAGCACGAAAAAAAAGCACTTCAACAACAGACAGATGAACGCTTACAATCGCTTTTTTACCGGATGGTACAAGAAAACCACGGACGTATTACACTGTTAAGTTTTGCAATGCAGTCGCAACTACCCCCACATAACGCAAAAGATTATTTAGACGATAAAGCTAAAGAATTCAATGCGAATTTCAAGATTAGTGAAGAGGGGGCTGTATCTTACCATTTTGAAGTTTAGGTTTGCTGGTAAGCACATAGTGCTTACCATAAATATGTTGGAAAATATTGGAAATATCTCCACACTCTGTAAAAGTAATAAATACTTATTGACTAATCTGTTTAATTACCAGCAAATAACACTCAAATATTTGTTGCTGAAAGATTAAAAGAACTGTTGCCAAAACTGTAACCACCTAATAACAAAGGTACTTTGGATGTCATAGTCAGAAACAAATGACGGTGATTTGGTTGTTTGAAGAGAACCTTTCCCGGCAAACTGGTGTACCTGAAGGGTGAAAATAAGGGTGATGGCATGAAGCAAAAAAATAGTAATGCTCGCGAAATATTTCTACAACGACGTTATGGTGTGCGTCTAGGCAGAAGATATGCACTGGCAGCAGCAGGTATTGTCTTAATGGGGGTACTTGGATGTTCTTCCATTAGTGGCGATAATAGTGCAGTCGCTGAGTCACGAACACCTCGCACGGAATCTTCCATGTCCAATTCAATAGCAAAGCCCGATACAAAACTTGTAGCTGCAAATACGAAGTTTGGTTTCAAGCTGTTCTCGGAAGTTTTGCAATCAGAAAATAGGCAACAAAATAGCAATACTAATATATTTGTTTCGCCATCAAGTGTCGCCATGGCTCTGGCGATGACTTATAACGGAGCTAGTGGCTCGACAAAAGAAGCGATCGCGAAAACGCTAGAATTAGAGGGATTCAGCCTGCAACAAATTAATTCCTCGAATGCAGCCTTAAAGGAAATTCTGGAAAATCCTAACCCGGAAGTCCAATTAAACATTGCGAATTCTCTCTGGGCAAATCAAGATGCTCAGTTTAAATCTGATTTTCTCCAGCGAAATCGTGAATTTTACCAAGCGAAAGTCACAAATTTAAACTTTAGTGATGCCGCAGCTACAGATGTCATTAATGCTTGGGTAAAAGAAAATACTCAAGGTAAAATTGATAACATAGTTAAACAACTGACTCCCAACCAAGTCTTATTATTGGTTAACGCCATTTACTTTAAAGGTAATTGGACAAATAAATTCGACATCAATCAGACAAAACCATACCCATTTTTTCTGGCATCTGGTCAGCAGAAACAACATCCCATGATGTCACAAAATGGCAATTATCAATACTTAGAAACCGCAAATTTTCAAGCAGTCAGCTTACCATATGGTCAAGATGGCAAAATCAGTTTTGATGTGTTTTTGCCCAAAAAAGATTCTAATTTATCAGCGTTTTACCAAACATTAAACGCAGCAAATTGGGAAAAATGGATGTCGCAGTTGAGTAACCGTGAAGGTTCCATTCGCTTACCCCGCTTCAAAATGAATTACGAGGTGAAGCTCAATGAGAGTTTAAAAGCCTTGGGTATGGGTGAAGCCTTTAGCAGTCAAGCTGATTTTTCAGGGATGGGTGAAAAACTAGCCATCAGTGAGGTAAAACATAAAACCTTTGTCGAAGTCAATGAAGAAGGAACGGAAGCAGCAGCAGCCACTTCCGTGACAATGATTCGAGCATTGCTATTTGAACCAACAATTAAACCATTTGAAATGGTAGTCGATCGCCCATTTTTCGCTTGTATTCGCGATCGTCAAACAGGCAGCATTTTATTTATGGGTTCAATTGCGGAGCCACAGGCGTAGCAGAACTGACTTGAGCCGGTGGAGATGATTCAGTACCAGGTGCAGCTACCTCCGACACCACAATATTTTTATTTTTACTTTCATTGATTTCACTTGCATCTGCTTCGCTATTAGAAGAGCGTCGTAACGCACTTAAGGCGGTTTTAACAACTACAGCAGTAGGAACAGCCAAAATTACCCCCAAAAGCCCGCCAATTCTCGCTCCAGTTAAAACCGAAATTAGTAGCCAGACAGGATTTAAGCCCGTAAAACTACCTAAAATTCGCGGTGCAATCAAGTTTTCCAGAATTTGTTGAACAATGACTGCTGCAATTAAAACTCTTCCCCCCATCGAGAAATCTTGCAGTGCTACCAACGATGTTGTCATCGCAATACCCACAGAACCACCGTAGGGTATAAGTGCCATGAGTCCAATTGTCAAGCCAAATAATAGCCCAAAAGGAACCTTCAACCATAAAAACGTGGGAATTAGGGCTGAAGCCATGCAGGTAGAAATAATTAGCTGCGTGATGAAGAAATTTTGGAAACTCATACGCACCGTATCCGAGAATGGTTCGCGGAATTTTGCTGGTAGCCAATCCACAAGACTTTGCCAAAGTTCGTCACCATGTTGTAACAAATAGAAAGTTAGCACCATAGTCAGGAGGAAATCCAACAAACTCGTAACGGTAATTACAGCTAAATTCAGGACTTGTCCCGCAATCGCTTGTAATTGTCCCTTGACGCGATCGTTGATTTGCACCAGCAAAGCATCTAGGTTAATGGGCAACCCAAATGTGTCGGCTTTTTCATTGAGTATCATCAATTGCGATCGCCCGGAATCGATCAATTCCGGAATCCGTGCTACTAATTGTTGTGCTTGGGTCAGTGCCAGAGGAAACAGTGTTACGCCTAATGCCAATAAAATAGACAAAGCCAGTAAAAACACTAGGATTGCTACTTGTTCGCGTCTGGCACCGTGGCGTTCCATCCAACTTACGGGATAGTTAAGCAGAAACGCTAGCACTGATGCTCCGACTAAAATGACAATCAACGAGTGGAAATAAGCGAAAATTGCCGAAATTGCCCATCCATTTAAAACGAACAACGGAGCTAGGAGCGCGATCGCTAAGAATCGCGCTAACGGTGTTAATGTTTGCCACCAGTCGAAGAGCTTGCGTGTTTGCATCTGCCGATTGCGGGATACAACTAAAATAAATATCTCTCTATTGCTTATTATCTCAACTACACGCCCCAGATACATCTCTCTAACTTAGGATTACACTAAATTCCATGAAAAAAAACATGAAAAAACGTAAAATGATTGACAAATTAAACCCAAGTGATGACGATCAAGGCGTAATTACGAAGGAGATAACAACCAGCGACAGCACTTCTACTTTACAATTAATTCTCTACATGATTCCGATTGTCGGTTTTTTCCCTTCGCTGTGGACTCTATACAGTCGTCAAGGAACCAAAGAACAACTCATGGCAAGTCGTTTGTCTATCACCCTGGCTATGGCTTGGATACTGGGATATCTCATGTTGGCAACAGGGGCAGAGCAAACGTCTGATTTTTTGACCCTGCGTCTCCAAGTTCTCAATACTTTTCTGACTTCTGGTTATTTTTTAGTTAGCCTCTGGTTGATTTTGAATGCTGTTCGCCGCAAAAAACAACGTCTGCCTGGATTCAGTCGTTTTGCTGAACGAGTGTTACGTAAATATACTTCTTAAGTAAGAGTCAAATTTAAATTCTCTGTATTTATACGTATTTACACTCATTTGACTAAGTATATGCTGATTAGGTCTAGGCAAATTAGATAAAATCTTGCCATACTGCAAGAAAACATCTCCGGATTTGCTGAATAAACAACAGAAAAAATAGGAGAAATACTGTTATAAGTATTTGGTTAGGATTAAAGTAGAAAATTTAGCATTAATCATCTAAAAAATCGTTATTGTGACAAAAATAATCTGGATGTTCAGATTGGACTCAGTGAATACTATTTATTTCAAAGTGTGAGGAAGTAAGTGACCATTCAAAGAACTTCGGCGGAAGAAAATCATTCAAGCGACACTTCAACCCCTAACGACAAAAAAATCACTACTAAATCCGGTCGTTGGCTGTGGTTTTGGGTGGGAATGAGTGGTATAGCGATGGTATCAGCAACAGCAGGGGCACTTCTGGCTGTTTCTTTGAGTAGCACGCCGCTCATGCAAGCCAATCTAAGTCCTTCTGAAGCCGCAGTTTTTGACGGCGATCGCATTTCTGGGAGTGGGTTGCGCTTTTCGGAATTAACCCGTCCTGTCAATATCCTCGTCATGGGGATGAGTGTACTTTCTTCCGATGTTCAAAACCCTCCTGAGGAAACAAAGGGTCTTCGCCACCTGCCGCAAGTCAATTCCTTTGATGGTCTCGCCGATGTCATGCTGCTCATCCGCTTTGATCCGGAAAAGAAAAATTTAAAACTGCTGTCGATTCCTCGCGATACCCGCGTTACCATTGAAGGACATGGCAGGAAAAAAATTAACTCCGCCAACGTCCACGGTGGACCCGCTTTAACCGCAAAAACCGTGAGCAATCTGCTGGATGGAGTTGGAGTTGACCGCTACATTCGCATCAATGTCCTGGGAGTCGAAAAACTCATTGATGCCTTAGGTGGCGTAAATGTCTATGTCCCTAAAGATATGAAATATCAAGATGATTCCCAGCATCTTTACATCAACCTCAAAAAAGGTCAGCAGCATCTTGATGGTAATAAAACCCTGCAATTATTACGTTACCGTCACGATGAAAATGGTGATATCGGCAGAATTCAACGTCAACAATTGGTCATGCGGGCATTAATGGATCAAACTCTTAATCCTGCTACTCTCACTCGGATACCAGATATCCTCAATGTCGTCAAAGAAAATATTGATACTAACCTCACCGTCGAAGAGTTATTAGCATTAGCTGGATATGGCGCACGTACCAATCGTTCAAATATCCTCCAATTAATGGTTCCGGGTAGGTTTAGCGAGAAAAACGAATTTGATGCCAGCTACTGGATACCAAACAGAAACCGCATCACTCAAACAATGGCACAACACTTTGATTTGCCAACAAACCGCCAAGTAAATAACCAAGAACCAAGTTCGTTACGTATTGCGATTCAAGATAGTACCGGGGACGAAAAAACCAATCTCCAGCCCTTAATTCAAACCTTGACAAAAGCTGGTTATCGTAATGTTTACATCGCCAAAAGCTGGGGTGAACCTTTACAAATGACCCACATAGTTGCCCAACAAGGTGATCATAGCAGTGCTGAGATTCTTCGTGATGCGATCGGTTTTGGCGAAGTTCGGGTTGAAAGTACCGGCAACCTTGGCTCAGATATCAGTATCCAAGTTGGTAAAGATTGGACGCAACAACTTAATTCTTTAGAAGATTCCTTGAAACAGTGATTTTGGCTTGCGAATTTCAAACATGATTAGAGATGTAGCAATAGGGTTCGGTTAAACAAAAATTGCTATTAGCTTTTAGAATCAATAGCGTATAGATGCTCCCAGTCTTATTCTTATTTTTTTCCTCCCTAACCGAACCGTATGGAGAGACGTAGCCGCACTATGTCTCTGTATTCTTATTTATTTTCAAATATCCTCTAATATAAAAAAACTTGCTGAATTTCTAAATTGCATTAGAAATTCAAACAAGGTTTTATGGGTTGTGTTGCTTGCAGTATTCAAGGAAATAATTTTGTAGGTTGGTTGGGTACTTTGCCAAGCCCAACATCATCCTCTTAGCTAATCTTGAGTTAATGTTGAACTACAATTTATACTATTCAACCTACATCATGTCCCGTTGGAAATAAATCCTGGTGAATAACTCAGGTTTCAATTTAGGACGAGGTTTAAGCTTGAGATTCGACGCGAGCGTAGAATATACCGCGAATTTTAACTTCTTTGGGGTCACCTGAACCTAAATCAGTGTCAGAAGGTTGAATGCTCTCAAATGTACCTGCAATCTCGCCAGTAGCACTGTTGACTTGAGCAATTGACAATTCGATATTTCCTTCCAAAACATCGACACTTTTGACGTTTTCGCGGGCAAGTTCTTCAGCATCTGAACGAGCGGGAAGAGCGACTGCGTTATCATAACCGCTAGCAACGCCACGACCTTTAGGATCGAGGAAAGTCGCACCACGATAGGAAGGAACACGGAATGAACCTTTAAAGTCGGTTGAGGTGTTGATGCTGGTTAAACCAGGTTGTGTACTCGCAACCAATCCTTTGACGGTGAATAGGAAAGGAATACTTTCGCCACCAGGTAATTTGACGGTAGTAGCTTGGAAGTCAAAGCCATCTTTTTCTTGGAAGGTGAGGCTACCATCAGAATTAACTTTCAAGTCACCTTGGATTTGATCGAGTGAAGAAGTTTTACGGGTTAATACCTTACCGGGGATAAATTCTGCTTTCAGACGTTTGTTCGTGGGTTCTTCTTTAATAAAGTAGCTAGTTGGTTCCATACACAGTTCCTTGATGGTGTAGGACTGACTGGAATCAATAGGAATAGAGCCACGACTGGTTTCAGAAATTTGGGGGCATTTATTTGCCAAGCCAGTACCACGAATTTGTTCGTATGTCAGAGCAGTTGTACTAGCTGTTGGAGCATCACTACAAGCAGTGATAAACCCCAAACATAAAGCAAGCAATGTAGCAATTAAAGCGCGATACCTCATGTCAACCTCAATGTCAAAGTCAAAGTCAAAGTCAAAGTCAAAGTCAAAGTCAAAGTCAAAAATTAATATCTAAGTGATAAAACTGCTGTGCTAAACGTATTTCGACGTATCGCTTTATTTTACTTTGAGTTCAAATCCTTAGTAACCCAGGGCACTCAATTTGATAGAATTCTTCTGGTTACAGAGGATAAAAAGCTCGAAAGCTGCATTGGACAAAACCATTTGACAGAACTTTTAGTTAGAACTGACGCGCTTGTGATGAAAAAATCAGGCTTTCAGAAGGCTTCCTGACGATTAAGAAAAGCATCATTTTACTCATCTATCACCTCTACACAATGTGTAGATAGGTAATCCGTGCGTAAGTCCTATTTAATTAATCTGGCATTTTGTCGCAGTTTCACACCAACAAATTTTTGGTTAGAGTCAGAGCGCAAAGAAAATAACGCTCTTGCACGCAACGACACCATTCCAGACTCGAAAGAGAAGGCTAGAATGAATACCCAGAGAGGGTTTTGCCGGCTTCGCTGTTATCGTTGTTTTCCGTGTCCGTGTTGCCACTACACGCAGCCCGTTTTTTATATGCTTTTCAGCCAGATCGTACTATTTTTTCTGGCTCAAAATCAAAAGGTTTGCCTATGGACTTTTTTACCTTGTTGTGTTTGCGTGCAAAAAAGGAAAAGCTGTGCAGAACCAGAATTCTGAAATCCTGAATTCTGCACTCTCTATTCTACGTTCTTGTACTATTGTTTTAATTTCTGCAAGTTTTTAATTTTTCTCAACAGAATCACTTAGTATCAATTCCAGTATCAATTTGGTGTGATGAGCAATAGTAATCAATTTGAATCAGAATCAGGGATTTTATCCCATAAACTCCAGAAAATTAGCACATCTGTCGAAGATGCGATCGCGGCTTGTGAGGGGGATACGATCGCGCTGTTGGCGTTATTACGTCAGTTAGAATTTTTACATAGAGAAGTTCGAGACGGCGTTTTCCAGGCGAGCTTACCACAAAATCGTCAAGCTCTTTATGCATTATTACGGGAGATTGAAATGGAGGGGGGATGGCCTTACATAGAAAGGATGCGGTTACAAGGTTTACTGGCAAATATGCAGGAGGAAGATGGGGGTTAGAGGGATTATTTCTGACGTTGGCTTCAGCGACTAGCAACTCCTTCGCATAAATTGCGATCGCGTCCTTCGACATTACGGTTATTGTGGAGATAGTCGCCAACCCAATTACAGCCACGTTGCAAGAGGTTGTTTAAGTCCATGTTCCACAAAATAATGGTGTTGTCTTCACTAGCTGATGCTAATGTTTGACCATCGGGGCTGAAGCTTACGCCTAATACGGGGGCTTTGTGGGCGTTGAAGGTTTTGATTAATTTACCTTCTCGACTCCAAAGCTTGACTGTACCATCCCAACCAGCAGCAGCGATGATTTCACCATTGGGGCTGAAGGTGACGGCGTTGACACTATCGCTGTAACCCCGAAGTAGGGTTTTGAGCAATTTACCATCCCAATCCCACAGCTTAATTGTATTGTCCCAACCGGCGGTAGCTAAAATGCGATCGCTGGGACTAAAGCTTGTTCCTAATACCCAACTATCGTGGGAAGATAGGGTCTTGATTAATGTGCCGTCTCGTTGCCACAGTTTGACAGTTTTATCGTCGCTGGCGGAGGCTAAAATTTGTCCATCGGGGCTAAAGCTGAGGTTATTTACCCAGCCTTGATGTCCTTCTAAGGTTTTGAGTAAATCTCCGTCACGATTCCACAGTTTAATTGTTTTGTCCTGGCTGGCGGAGGCTAACATTTGCCCATCGGGGCTAAAAATCACACTTCTAACTTTATCGGTATGTCCGGTTAAGGTTCTCATTAAGGAACCATCACGTCGCCATAATTTAACTGTTTTGTCGTGGCTTCCTGTCGCCAGTATTTGTCCAGTGTTGTCAAAACTCACACTTTGAACTAGCCCCTGATGTCCTTCTAAGGTTTTTGCAAGGCGAGCATTGGTAGCACTATTATCTCTTTGCCAAAGTTTCACTGTATGATCGCGACTAGCAGAGGCAAGCATTTTACCGTCAGGACTCCAAGCAACGCTAAAGACTTTGTCTTCGTGTCCGCTAAGAATTGGCAACTGGGATAATTCTAAACTCCAGAGTTTGACACTTTTGTCCCAACTAGCGGAGGCAAGGATTTTGCTGTCGGGACTAAAGGCAATACTGGACACCGCATCGTTATGACCTTTAAATGTTTGTAGGAGGGAACCATCTAAATTCCAGAGGTTAATTGTGTTGTCGTCTCCTCCAGATGCTAAATATTTACTATTGGGGCTGAAATTTAAATTCCAAACTGTAGCGCGATGATTTTGTAGGGTTTTTTCCAGGCGAAAATTTACTTTTCCTGGGGCTGAGTAGTTGTAGCGCCAAAGTTGGACTAAGCTGTCTCGTCCTCCTGATGCTATATATTGACCATCAGGACTAAACACTATCGATGTTACACCTTGTTTATGTCCGGGTAGGGTGGCGACTGGAGTTCCCTCCCTACGCCAAATTTTAATGGTTTTATCTTCGCTAGCAGCAGCAATTAATTGACCATCGGGACTAAAATTAACCCAGTTAACAGTATCTTTATGTCCTCGGAGAATTTTGAATAAACTTCCATCTTTGCGCCACAGTTTCACTGTTTTATCTTGGCTGGCGGTGGCAATGAGTTCGCCGTCAGGGCTGAAATTGACACTGAGAATTCCGTCGCTGTGCCCATCGATGGTTTTATATGGATGGGGGTTAAATTCGCCGGTTTCGGAATTACGTCGCCACAGTTTGACTGTTGAGTCTAAACTTGCAGAAGCTAGAGTTTGACCATCGGGACTAAATGTAACATGTGTGACGGCAAAATTGTGCCCACTCAGGGTTTGCAGTAATTTTCCATCAGGTTGCCAGATTTTCACCATTCTGTCGGTGCTACCGGAAGCAATGACTTTACCGTCAGGGCTAAATGCCACACCCCACAGTACATCTGTATGTCCTTCCAAACGGTTGATTTCTTTGACTCCATATACTGCTTGTTGGAGTGCGGTGACAACTCTAGCTTTGGTGTCTGCTTGGACTCCATTCGCTTGGTTGAGTCTGCGCCATGCCCGCAAACTTTCGATTAAAGCGTCAAATTCTTTATTTGAGGCGAAAAGGGCTTCGCTAGCGGCTGTAATCGCACTGATTTTAGAATTGTTTTCGCTACGCTCTGCTCGAATGCTTTGATGAACGGCAACACGTTTTTGACTATCGGCTTGCCACCACAATCCGCCAATGGTGGCAGTCATCATTGCCAGGGCGACACCTGCGACTCTGGCTTCCCGCAGTCGTCTTTGGAGGGCGAAGTTGAGTTGTTCTTGGCTCAGTTTTTGGGCGACTTCGGCACGGGTTTTCTCGAACCTAACTTTTTCGAGTTCGGCAACTATTCCGTAGTTATTTTTTTGCCGGATGGGTTCCACTAAGTAATCATGGACGAGTTGGTATCTATCTCCAGACTCGTCGCGCATTCGCATGACTAATCCGCTACCCATCAAAATATCGAGAATCAATTCCCAATCGGAATCTAAATTAAATGCAGTATCAATACTCTTAGTTAAGGCAACTGCCAGTTCTATTTTAGTTCGTAAAGGTCTTGTTCCTTTTTCATCAGTTAATTCAAATAATAACTTCCAACTAAGTTGTTCATTTTCGCGACCACAATCTTTAATAACTTCCTCCAGCCAGCGTTCCACCAGTTTTTCCGAACCACCACATTCTTCATATTCTTCCAAGGTGGTGATTTTTTCCGCTTGCAATTGTGCCCCCACAATTTGCAATTCTATGGGGTGAACTTCCTCAACTTCCCCAGCTAAATCCTGCACTAATTGGTCAATTAATTCATTACTCAATTCATAATGCGATCGCTGGGTCAAAATATCGATTACGCCAATGGCATCTTGTACCGAAAAATTACCCAAATAGTAACGAATATCTTTGTCGAGAATATTTTTGTTAATTACTCCTAAATCGTAACCTTTGCGTCCCCTCTCATTGGCAAGCCGTTCAAATTCTAATAAATAATGTAAATAATCTTCGCGAATTGAGAAAATTACCTTGACAAAAGGTATGTTTAAACATTCACTAATAAACTTATAAAAATGAACTCTCTGGGCTTGGTCTTTAATCGTAAAGAAAAACTCTTCTAACTGGTCAAAAATCAACACAACCGCATAATTACGCTCCGCCAATTCCCGGAGATTATGCAACAATACCGAAGTTGAAAATTTGATCGATACCGATAAATCTGTCTTTGCTAAAGATTGGTTGAAATTGCGCCCCAATACCGTCACCCAATCGCTATAGGCTGATAGCACAATTGGCATTGCCATGCGATCGCCAATGGCTCTTTCCTGTAAAGTTGGTACTAATCCGGCTTTGAGTATGGAACTTTTACCAACTCCTGAAGGACCATGAATAATTGTTAGTTTACAATCAGTTCTGGTTAATTTTTCAATTAAACGATTGATGTCTTTTTGTCGTCCCGATGCGGCAATTTCCTGAGCAACCTCTTCGGGAATTTGGGGAAACTTAGAATTTTGAGCTAAGGGATTAATTTTGTAGCGCTGTGGTTGTAACTGACTCGCACCAATAAAAGCTCGATAGCCATACTGATGCTCTATTTGTATTTTTTCTTGCTTGAGTGTAAAGGCTTCACTGTAATTGTGGCGCTCGAAAAAATAGAGCGATCGCAATTCCTCAACTATCTCTAAATATAATGATGGCTCGTATTGAAGCTCACAAACAACCTTCGCCCATTCCAAATTATTGATTGCTTCTTCCCACTCACCCAAGTGGCGTTGGGCGCGACCAAGTAACAGAAGATACCAACTTTCCTGCTGTCGTGTCACCCCAGAGGCGGCTTCGGCAATGGAACGGGCAGTATTCGCCAAGTCGTAAGTCTGCACCCAATTGGAGCGCGCCGCCGCTACTACCGCCAAAAAACCATAATCTTGAGCTTCCTGCGCCTTGCTACCATTCGCTTGATGTAATTGCAAAGACTTCTGCGCCATCATCTGCAATTCTTCCCAAGCTTCCAGGCGTTGCAACATTTCGCAAACTGGCGTAATGAAATTAGCTAATAAATCCTGTCGTTGCGACAGTTCCAATACATCTAGAGATTGCTTAAACCAAATCAGTGCTTCCTGCCAATAACTGCGATTTAAAGCTGGACGCAAATCAGCCATGCGGCGATAACACAGCCCTAAGTGAAAGAGGACTATAGCTTGGTGGAGAGAGTGGATAGGAGATGGGGAAAGATATGTCGTCCGCGCTTTACTGGGGGAAAAATCATCCCGGTAAGTTTTATCCGTATCCCCATGTCCCCCTGTCTCCCCTTCCTGTTGCCATAAAGTCAGACTACGCTGATAATGAGCGAGAGCAGGTTCGATTTTGTCATCAATATAAGCATTGCGTCCCAAAACAAATTCCAATCCAGCTTCCACTTCTGGTTCGAGTTGGAAATTGTATAAACGTAGTAAATCTTCGCGGGCTGTGGCGATTTCGCTAGAAATTGAATTGATTGCAGTTAAATTGGAATTCAGATTACCAGTATCTAAACCTGTATTCAAAACATCAGTAAATACCGATTCAGTTTCTTTACGGATTAATGCAATTAAATCTTCCTTCGCCATTTCAAACTTAATCGTTGTTGCTGCCCAACTCTTAAAGTCAGGTGCAAGACGTAACAACATTGTTGCAACTTCGTCTTTCAGCCACAACACTAAAGGAAATGGAAAAGTATCGGCATAAATATCGCGTGCTTGATTTAACCCAGTTAAAACATCTTCCAAAGATGTAACAGACTCCAAACCAAATACCATTACAGCAGATGGTAAAGCATCACCAGCTACAGCAGGAATGTCTAGATACAGTTCTGAGACGATTGTGTTGTGTAGATTTGCAGTTGCGGAGGGTAAAAGCTCCAATTCGCGTAAGTAAACATCTTTAGTGAGCGAACGAATGTTTTCCAACACTTGTCTGCGTAATTGCCCGTAGTTGCACCGAACTAAAATCAGGGCAAATTGACCTTTAGAAAGCGCGATCGCTCGAATCAAACGTTGTAGTGAACGCTGATTGGCGTTTGCGATCGCTGCTGTGAATTGCCACTCTGTCATAACTCAAAACTGGGCTAGAAAAGAACAATAAGTAGCCAACCTGCCGAAACATGATTTTGGCATTAACATGCCTGAATGAATACTGTGTAATTACTGATAGATTTCACAGAATTTTATGTTAATGCTGTTTGCTACTGTATAAATACTTAGTTTGCTTGGGGACGCGGGGATGTGGGGATGTGGGGACGCGGGGACGCGGGGACAATTATAGATATGGAATAGATATGGAAAATATGATTTGCATCTCATCTCCCCATCTCCCCATCTCCCCATCTCCCCCTCTCCTTTTTCCTCAAAACTCAGCCCTAAAAACTTTTTTTTGCCAGGCGATGACTTTTTCTGTTTCGGCAAGTGCTGGACTAATGCCAAACCAACGTCCAGTGGGATCGCGATACTCGAAAACAAACATGCTACGTAGCAATCTTTGATATTCGGATTCACCTTTGAGACTTTGTTGATTAACGACTTCGTAAAGTAATTCCCATTCTTCATCGTTGATGGCGAGTAGCAAATCATCACGGTAGTCTTTAATAACTGCTTCTAGGGATTCTCGCGAAAATGGGGGGTCTTCTCTCTGCAAACAACTATAGAGCAAACCTAATAAATTACGAATGTGCCCTCCACTGACGCGACATAGGCGATCTAGGGTTTCGGGTGAGTCGAATAATTCAGCAATCATTCCCAACCTTTCATTCCAAGACGCTTCTGGAAAAGCTCTCGCGAGGACAAGCTGACGTAATAAAGCCATTCCCGGTTCGTAGTCGCTACCACTACGTTGTCTAACTAGTACCATTGGTAGTACCTTGGGGGCAATTCCCCCACCGAGACGATTTTTGAGGGTTTCGTATTCGTTGGAAAAAATTAACGCTAGCGGAATTGTATAAACAAGGTGGCATTTGAGACGACGCAACTGTTCCCCGCGATCTATAAACAAATATTCTGGTTGCGATCGCCCGGATGGCATTGGTCGCATATCGACCCGATCTAAATTATCGATGATGACGACTATACCCTTTTGCCCTCGTGCTTTGAGTTGTTCGTTTGCCCGATCTAGCAATTCTTCATTAATTGCCTGCAAAATGCTATTAGTACGCGGTTCGAGGTATTGTCGTAATTGCGATCGCATCTGTGGACTATCTTTAGTTTTAGCGCTAATTTTGGCAATACCTAGTGAAAACTCGGCTTCTCCAGTCAACTCAATTGGAGTTTGCAAGAAATCACCGATTTCTTTAAATAGATTGGTAAAGTATCCTGGTTTTGTACGAATTTGCAGTGCTTCCAAACTAGCGCTGACTTGGCGGGCAACACTCAATAAAATATCGCTGACATCAATATCAGCCATATCCAAATCCTGGCTAGATTCAAAATACACAACATGGAAACCAGCCAATTCCAACTCTGCTTTCAGTCTTTGCAACTCGGTTGATTTCCCACAACCAATATGACCTGTAAATAACTGGCAAGTTGGATCGTCAGGAGAAATACGTACTATAGTTCGTTGCAATTCTTCAACTATTTTGCAACCGCGCACATCTGAAAAGTCAATGTAATACTGCCTATCCGCAGCATCGCCCATTACTAACGTTTTACTGGGGTTACAGGCTTTGAAAAATCTAGATAAATTTAGACTTGTTTTCATGTAGATGCAATTATTTTGGTACTTTTATATACGATTCCTCTACCCCAAATTGACTAGCGACTTTTGTGACAACATCAATTAATACCCCTGTATTTTGCTATACAGCAGAGAGCATTAGGTCATTTTTGATACGCTAACCTAGTATTTAATCGGGTAGAGGTTGAAGTTATCCCTAGCGATCGCGAATGTATCTGTCTTTTTTACACCCGCTATTTAACTTTTGACAATCTCTACCTACCCAAACATACTGAATGTTTTGCTGAAGATTCCAGAATTATCACATTCTAGCTGGGAATAGAAAATTGTCTTGAATACACCGTATATTAAGTAAGTCACCAACCTGATAACATTGACTCAAATATTTGTCAATCAATCAGGAGTATATATTCAGTTAGGGAGTTTTTGCAATATTTTTGGCAATACCTGTGCCGGGAAATTCGTTTCGGGTATTGGCTAGTGGTTACTGGGTATAAGCTGATGTGTAGCTAAATTGTATAAATGAAAAACATCAAGTTATTGTAGTGTGGGCATCTTGCCCGCGTCTAATATACAAACTAAATGCGCCACAGCTTAGTTCTCCACCTATTTCTGTTCACCTTTTTCCTGAACGCCAATCTTTAGTTTCCCATTCCCATATTTTTTTGGTAGAGTATAAAACTACAACCATTGCATTCTACCGATTCACGCTGAAGACTGAATAGCTACTACTAAATATTTAGCTATGAACCAGCGTACATCCATTTAATCTAGTTTTTGTCAATACCTCATTTGTAGCTTTTTTTCTCCGATGATGGCTCTCACCCCACAGTCAAAAAGCTACATTTGCTCCAAAATAAACGCTGCACACTTTTAAAGAAATTATTATCTGCACGCTCAAAAATTTTGGTGTGAATTTTGAGAATTTGCTGGAATTTTCAGGAAATTCGGGAAAAGTGGTTTGGTGTTGCAAATATGGTTCATTTAAATTTGCTGGTGACTTGCTTATTATTAGTGCAAGACAGCAAACTTGAAAATTTCAGGTGTGGAAGGGGTTTTCATGACTGATATCGCATCAGTATCCCGCACGGATTTAACGCAGAGGCGGAACAAGTTACGCCGACAACGGCGAGTCAAGATTATTCAGAGGATTTGGCAAACAGTTGCGGTTAGTGGTTTGGCTGGTACTTTGTTATGGGGTGCAATCCAACCACATTGGGTCATAAAAGCTGCCAAAGATATCGAAGTCTCCGGGAATCAATTGCTTTCCAATGAGGCTGTGCAATCACGAATCGCTTTATCCTATCCCCAATCAATGTGGAAAATTGAGCCGTCGCAGATTGCTGAGTCTTTACAAAAGCAGCCGGCGATCGCTCGTGCAAATGTTAGTCGTCGTCTGCTGCCTCCAGGGTTAGTTGTGGAAATTCAAGAACGAATTCCCGTGGCGATCGCGGTTGTATTGGAGCGCAATGGCAGTGATGAAGGAGTAACAGAAAAGACATTAGGACTACTTGATATCACTGGGACGTTAATTCCAGCAGATTTCTATAGTTCCTCAAATGTAAAATCAAAACTACCCACTCTCAAAGTGATCGGTGTTCCCGAACAATATCGGCAGTTTTGGGCGCAATTTTACCAGACTCTGAGCCGTAGTTCTGTAAAAATTACTGAGATTGACTGGCGTGATCCCAGCAATTTAATCTTAAAAACTGAATTAGGTCAGGTACATTTAGGCACACCTAATTCTCTACTCCCAGAAAAATTTAAGGTACTTCTGCAAATGGCACACCTACCAGCACAAGTGAATACCGATCAAATCGAGTATATCGACTTGAAAGACCCAGATTCACCAACAATACAAATTTCCCGTAGTACAAATGCTCTGAAAAAACAGCGATTAAATCCTTGAGATTGCAACTGAAGATTTCAGTCATATTTAGCTGGGAAAGGAGGAATGATTGAGATTTGAGAATCTGAAATTGGCGACAATATTGAAGCTTGATAGTGAGAAAATCAGGGTTAAACTCTCAAATAACTAGATAATTGTCAATAAACTTGAGTTTTAAACATTAGAGCTTGTATTATCCCCGCCAATAACTTGAAATCTCTTAGTTAACAACGAGGTTTCATTTTGTGAGATATGTAAATGAGTATTTAGTTTTTGCCTAGATAGGCGAAATTAGGCGTTAACTTCTAATTAAAATAGGAGAACAAGTTTTTAATATTGTTTTGGGAGTAAGATGGGAATTCGTTATTTTCCAAATATCATTACCCAAACATTTAGAGATGAGGCGTAAGGTGTTAGACAATTCGATCATCGCGTCGGCAAAGAAGAGATTATTTATCTTTTCATCCTCTTACTGGAGACAGTATAGCCTGGAGTAATCGATTGGTTTTAACAAACGCCCTTCTGTTCTAGTGAACATAGGTTCTTGGAGAATACTGGTAAGATTTGACTCAGTCGCCTGACGTTTGCGTTGCGTCTCCCCTAGAGAATCGCAGTTTACTAGAAGCGCAGGTTGTCACCAACATAGCTAGCACAAACTTGATTAGCACAAACTACATACCTTATGTATTCATATGTATTTAAAGTTGCAATCTATTGTCATGGTGTTGTAATGGTAAAGTTGATCGAGCAAACAAGACGCGCTATTAGGCGCGTTTTTATCACTGGGTATATTTGTGAGTCAATAATTTTTGACTGTGTAATCATACTTTTCATACCAAAGCCAAAGAGCGATCGCATTTTTGGAGAATATACATCTTCAGCTAACCTATCGCCATGGGGGAAAATCCGACTAAACTGACTTGGCAAAGGTGAATGAGATATGGAAAACCAACCCGAATCTCAGTATCTCGCCAACAGCTTTTTCAATTGATACAAGATTAAAAATGTTTTTGCGGAGAAGCTAAAAATACATATGCAATTGTAAAATTAGTGACAATTATTAACTTACTATTCTCAATGTATCGGTTTTTAATAACACAAATCTTATACGGAGTAAAAGTGTAACATTGCAGTGAATCGACAAAAGTCCGGTTGAAGTTATACATATCAATTTTAGGTAAATACTAGGTATACTTCTTTAGAATTACCATTTGGTTCGCCGATTAATAGCTTCGAGGATGACAAACTAAAAGCCAATAACTTGATTACAGGCGTAGCCAAAACCAACTTTCCGATCGCCCACCCAAAATCGTTTGGAAGTTATAAGCCGCAGAAAAAACATATCATCTTTAATGATGGTAGCCTTGCAAATAGTTGACCTACTAGGTGAATAACACCTTAAAAAGCCGTTTATCTACAAGCACGCAAATCCCATGACACTTGATAATAACCAAGGGCTAACATATAAAAACTCGCAATCTCCAGGACAGCCCGGATTATCGCTCTCCGTAAACTCCAACAACCCTTTTAGCCATTCGGGTCTAAATTTTGGGTCGAATAATGACAGCAAAAAAATTCCGATTGAAGATGCCCGCATTGGCGACATAGTTCCCGGTAGGGTTGCAAATATTAAAGTAATTGGGGTTGGTGGTGGTGGTAGTAATGCCGTAAACCGCATGATTGCTTCAGATGTCGGTGGAGTAGAGTTTTGGTCAATCAATACCGATGCTCAAGCACTAACTTTGGCATCTGCCCCCAGTCGCCTACAAATTGGACAGAAATTGACAAGAGGCTTAGGTGCAGGCGGCAACCCGGCGATCGGTCAAAAAGCCGCAGAAGAATCACGAGATGAAATCGCAACTGCTCTGGAAGGTGCTGATTTAGTTTTTATCACTGCTGGGATGGGAGGCGGTACTGGTACGGGTGCAGCCCCAATTGTGGCAGAAGTCGCCAAGGAGATGGGAGCGCTGACAGTCGGTGTTGTGACACGCCCATTTATTTTTGAAGGTCGCCGTCGTACCAGTCAAGCTGAACAAGGTATCGAAGGACTTAAGAGCCGGGTAGACACACTCATCATCATTCCTAATAACAAGCTTTTAGAAGTGATCCCGGAACAAACTCCCATGCAAGAAGCTTTTCGTTATGCTGATGACGTACTCCGTCAAGGTGTCCAAGGCATCTCGGATATTATTACCATCCCCGGCTTGATTAACGTGGACTTTGCCGATGTGCGGGCAGTCATGGCAGATGCAGGTTCGGCATTAATGGGAATTGGGATTGGTTCTGGCAAATCACGCGCCCGTGAAGCTGCGATCGCGGCTATTTCTTCTCCTTTGCTGGAATGCTCAATTGAAGGTGCGCGTGGTGTTGTGTTTAATATCACGGGTGGTAGCGATTTAACATTACATGAAGTCAATGCTGCTGCCGAAACCATTTATGAAGTGGTTGATCCCAACGCGAATATTATTTTTGGTGCAGTCATCGATGACCGACTCCAAGGGGAAGTGCGCTTGACAGTAATTGCCACTGGCTTTACTGGCGAAGTCCAAACCGCACAAACTCAAACCAGCGCCAACCAACGTCCCGGCATTGTCACCCCACAATCGCGGCGACCACTGCAACAGCAACAACCACCAACAAATACACCAGCACCAGCCCCAACCGCAGAACCCAAAAAACCCGGATTGGATATTCCTGATTTTCTACAACGGAGACGTAAAGACCCAGGAAACTAAGCAAGTCCCAATTGGTAATTTTTCTGTAGCGGCTGGCAGATGCTAGTACCAATGTATCATAGATTTCTTGTATTAAAGACGAGGTAATTCCTTGAATTTATAAAGCTTTAAATTCAAATACTCCATGTAGTTGAAGTATTTGTATTGAAGTGTTTGTACTATGTATTTGTAATTTAGTGTTCCCTGAAGTTACCGATTGATAGTTAAATTAGTTAATTTTCTCCATCAATCTCTATAAAAACCATTACCCCAATGTTGGGCAAAATTCGTCGCCACGCGAATTAATGTGATGAATTCAATCAAAATCAAGTTAGCAGGAGTGTCAGCCAATATCATTACCTGCTCTAAATTTGCTATGTAAAATTTTTTTAGATATTTTTCTAATAAACCCCAAAAACAGGTAGGGACTTCCTAGAATTTTTGCAAATTTTTATACCCAATCCCCTAGTAGTCTGTCAATTTTGTTTTGAGGGGTTTTTGGTAGTGGGGAGAGGAGTTTCCGGGGAGATATTCTTCACGGAAAACTCCGGGGACGGAAAGCCCGCGTGAGCGAGAAGCTCACACTATAGTCCCTCATTTCAACCCTGACAGACTACTAGTAGTCCACCTGTAAATTTTTTGACTGCTTCTCAGCCTCCGGGCTGGAAACCACTAATCTTTTTTCCCCTCAACCCATTTAATAACTTGCTCACCGAGACGAGTCCCTTCAAAACGATCAATTTCGCGGATGCCTGTGGGACTAGTAACATTAACTTCAGTGAGATAACCACCAATCACATCAATACCGACAAAAATTAAACCGTCTTTTTGCAAAGTTGGTGCTAGTTGCTGGCAGATATCAAGTTCACGTGGGGTAATTTCCGTTTTCGCAACCGTACCGCCAGCAGCCATGTTATTACGAAATTCGCCAGCAGTTGAAAGACGATTTAAAGCGCCTATGGGTTCGCTATTGAGCAAAATAATCCGTTTATCTCCTGCTTTCGCCTCCGGCAAATAAACCTGCACCATCACAGGTATTTTGCCTTGTTGGGTACTAAGTTCAACGATTGAGTTGAAATTACGATCGCCTGCTTGCAAAAATAAAATACCTTCACCAGCTTTATTTCCCAGAGGTTTGAGAATCGCTGCACCCTTAGCATCAACAAATTGGCGAATGACTGATTTCTCAGCAGTCACAATTGTTTCGGGAATTGCCTGAGCAAATTGGAGCGCATACATTTTTTCATTTGCTGACCGTATGCCACTAGGATTATTTACTACCAAAGTTTTGTTTTGGTCAATGTAGTCAAGAATATAAGTTGCATACAGATAGGCAGTATCAACGGGAGGGTCAGTCCGCATAAATACTGCATCCATAGTTTCCAGGCAGCAATTAATACTTTCACCTAACTGATACCAAGGATTAGCAGCAACCCAGCGATCGCTTACCAGTTCAATTGGTGTCAGTTCAACTCTTTGGAGAAAAGCCCAAGCTTGGCTGTTGACTACACTTAGCTGACTCGCTTGAGTTATCCAAACTTCGTGTCCCAAAACACAGGCAGCTTCCATAATGGCTACACTGGTATCGTGGCAGGGATCAAGTTTATTAATAGGGTCAATAATAAAAGCCAGTTTCACAATTGCAGCCTCAAGGAAAAAGGGGAAGGAAAAATTTTGTCATACCCGCGATCGCAGGAAGTCAAGTTCAGCGATTACCAATTCATCATTAAACACAGCCAACCTGCAAGCCGACAGGAATCAGGATTTCTAGTTCGCCAGTAAATTATCTAATTTTCCCTGGGCATCAAGTGCGTGGATATCATCACAACCACCGATATGCAGATCATTGATAAAAATTTGTGGAAGCGATCGTCTACCATTTGCTCTTTCTGCCATTTTGTCGCGTGCGTCTTCGTCTCCATCAATGCTGTATTCGGTAAAGTTAACACCTTTGTTTTTCAATAAAGCTTTCGCACGAATGCAAAATGGACAAGTTCTCCAAGTGTAAATTTCTACTTTGGCTGCCATAAGGTTATGATTTTGTTTACTCTTATTTTTCTTTACAGTTCTTAATTGTAAACTGCTACTAGCAGAAATTGTCCAGTTATACCATTTCACGAAAAATCTGATACAGATGTAAATCCTGAAAGCTTTGCTGCATCTAAGTTTTTTAATTGCGTAGCTTTAGCTTCTCGCGAAGCGAGTATTGCGACTTGCGAATTGTGAATTGGTATTAGGCGGGTAGGTTTAATTAAATATAAGCTAAACTTGGTGAACTTTGGCTGTTGACATTAAACTTATCGAGCGTAATTGTTCCTCTCTCTACATCAATAATTCCCATTTCAAATAAACGATATTCAATATATTGTCTAATTCCTTTATCAACAATGCAATTAATCGAACCATCTTGATTAATTTCATTATATTGACGATTACCTTCAGCGATAGGATAGCCGCTACAACTGCCAAAGAATTTACATTGACTGCAAGTTTCTTGAATTCTCTCTTCTGCTTCCCTAATAATTTTTTGATGTTGAGAGCTACTAATTAACGCTGCTAGAGGTTGATTGAAGATATTACCGTGGCTATGGGTAATTGCATAAGCATCCGCATAGCTGTAGACTTCTCCATCCACATCGACAATATAAATTGACTCCCATTCGCGTTTGTCGTAGAAACTCGTGGGTGCGTTGGGGCTGTAATGATAAATTACTTGTTTAATTGCTTCATAAATTGGTGATATCCAAACAAATTTATCATCTGCTAACCATAAATCGACAAGTTTTTTATATGCTTCTAAAACTTCGTACGCAGTGATTTCAAATCCTTGATGTTGATTTTCAAATGAACCTTTGAACAAAGGTAATATTCTGGCAGAAAGGTTCATCTCGCGATAAAAGCTGTATATCTCTGGAATAAAATCTAGATTTTGCTTTGTCAGGACACTGATACACCCAAAATCGATATTTGCATCTGTGAGTTTGTCGATATTTTCTAAAACCTTATTTTGGGATTCAATACCTGTTTGATAAACTCGTAATCCTCCAAATAAATCAAGTGAAACTCCAACACCATCAAATCCTGATTTTAAAAGTTTTAATCGTTGTGAATCTAATAAAGTTAAATTAGTTTGTACACCATTTCTAATCCGAATATTTTCATAATTAAATATCTTTTTTTGTAAATCAAAAACTTGCCAGTAAAAATCAGGTTTTTGTAATAAAGGCTCTCCACCATGCCAAACAAATTCAATTTCTATAGGAAATTCTAGATTTTGATAATAATTAGCAATATTCGTAAACATTTTTTCAATTTGAGCTAGTGCGATCGCATTTTTATTCCCTAGTTCTGCATATTCATAGCAGTAGCGACAACGGAGATTACAATGTTTCGATGTTTTGACCACAAATTGAACTTTTTTTGTTTCCTGTGTCATGATAATTACCTACTTTGTTAGGAGAATAATACAGAATAAATTTTTGTAGATTTGTAGGTATTTTAGGGTGCGTTAGAGGGTCGTTCTTAACGCACCAAAGCTTAATCAGGGAATATTAAGCGATCGCTATTAATACCTGCTTCCCGAAAGTTTTAAATATTCACACTTAAGGAGTTTGAATTTGTTTGAATGTACCAACTGCGGATGGACGTTGTCTGATAGCTGGATTTGTGATAATTGAACCATCGATAGGTTTTGTAAAGTCAGCAAATCCTGGTTTTTCTTTAAAGTCAGCAAATCCTTCTTTAAATGGGTCTGCACCAGTGGTATTGATTTTTCCTGGAGTCAAGATATCAATTTTGTTGCGAACAATCGGATTATCGATTTTCTGAATATTTGCTTGATTTACAGTAGTTTTAGGAATAAATGGATTCGCTTCTGCCTTGGCAACTGTGCTAATAATTGAACTTGCTACAGCCAAGCTCATTGCTAAGGCAAAATGGCTAGATTTAGAAGGTAAAAGATTCATTTTTTTTCCTGGTAGGTGATTGATTTTCTACATTTTCTACAAGCGATTTTGTTTTTCTCGCTCCTACCAGTTGATATGTCCGACTGTTTTGGTTTATGCAGGGTTAGATTGAGTTGCCAAAAAAAATGGCTCAGAAGTTTTAGTCTACTTCTAAGCCCAGATATTAATTAGGCTGATGAAACTCTATGCTTTGACTTAATCTTCGGAGGAATTCTTCTTATTGTTCTTTTCCTTGGTTTTCACAGCACCAAGAGCAAAATATTTGTAAAAACCGCACCAAACTCAGTATCTTAACTTAGTCCCATTCGCCCTACAGATGTAAAACTAACTATTCTTGTTTAACTCTGGGTAACCAAGTTTTTATTTTTCTTATTAATTCCAAACGCACTTAAAGTCATCAAGCCCAAAGCTGCTATTGTACCTGGCTCAGGAACTTTTCTCCGTGGAGGTGGTGAACTTCTGGCGATTACTTTGAAATCAGGTCCATTATAGCTTGTTCCATTGGCTATTATTTGAATACCGGCAAAAGCGTTGACTCCCAATTGTTGGAGGCTGACTCCCCATGACCCAACGTTTTGAGCGCCAGCAATTTCCGTTGTATCAATCTTGTAACCTGCGTTATTTTGCTGTGCCTTAGTTAATTTGACTAGATTACCAATTAATTTACCATTACTATCTATGGCTTGGATATCCAAGTTACTGTTCATACCCCGTTCCCAAAAGAACAAGTTATCTAATCCGGTGTCGTCTTTTTGAATCAATTGGTCGAAGAAGAGGTTCATTTTAAACGAACCATTATCCTCAGTATCGATAATATTGTTTAAGTTTTTGTTACCTAAGAAGGTGGCAATTTCAGTACCAGTTGGGTTTTTCAGACCAGAAACAGCGATGGGAGAAGAAGCTAAATCACCTTTATCTGTACTAGCTGCCCCAGTGTTGTTATTGTTGTTTCCAGGCGTGCTAGTACTGTTTGATTTGACTCCGGTGATTGGTGTGTTTGATAAGATATCAACTGTCTTGACAAAGGAAAAGTTGTTAAACGTAACGTTTTGTTGGGTAATCGAACTTTTCTGGGTAATCGAGTTTAGCCAAATGTCACCTTTAGAAGCATTTGCACCTGTCATAGATTGAGTAAAGTTTGTCTGAAAACTTGCGGCTTGAGCGGACGGAGAAAGCACTACAACTGCGCCTAAAGAGATAAAAACAAAACTAGATATACGGTGAAAATTCATGTTATTTGTTGTTATTTGTATTCGTTAGTATTTAAAAAATGAGTGCATTCAGTCAATGAATACTAGATTGACGCTTCAGAGAGTCGTAAACATAATTTGCCACATGCAATACAAGATAGTCTATAGTTACTCTGCATATTTATTAGAAATTTATCTTAGTGAGTATCAATTATAATTTTTTACGTAATTATCTCTGTTTCAGTAATTATGCTGGTTCAAGATGTTTAAGATATTTAGTAAAACTAATATGTAATCTTACGGAATTATTTTATCAAGCATAAATTGTTCATAAATCAATACTTTATTTTGTATAAATATTATATTTGCTATTAAAAATAATACTGATCAATTCAATTGAATTATAGACATAAGATAAATTAGGAAATGCGATCGCCTGTCCTCAAGTGAAAAATTCAGAATAGTAATATCTAGTGTTTACACTGAATTACCCAGCCATTAATAGTAAAAATCTACAAAAGCTTATTTTTAGCCTTCTGCCTTGAAAATGCTCCTTAGATGAAAATCTAAATAGATAGATTCTGTTATGCATTTTCATGATTGGCGGTGACGGGTGCGTCATGGGGACTGCCTTCTTATACTAGTGTGTATGATTTTGGCGAATTTATTGATACAAAAAACAAATTACGCGGTTAATATAACCGCGTAATTTACTATTGAAAATTTATCTATTTTCCTGTATTTACTGAGATGAAACCGCGTAGTGAATCAACTGTCCAAGACGCTGACGCAAGGTTTCTAAACCTAAACGCTCGCTGGCGGAAATAAACACAGCCATCGGGAATTCTTCCCGCGCTAATGTAAGAGTTTCACTGCTAGCTTGATCGATTTTATTAAATACCACCAATGCCGGACCCGGTGTAATGGGCATTATTCCCAAAATATCCCGTACTGCCCGAACATGACTCAACCAAGCTGGATGGGATAAATCAACCAAATGCAATAAAGCGTCAGCTTCTGTCACTTCTTCTAAGGTGGCGCGGAAAGCATCCATCAAAGCATCTGGTAGTTCATGGATAAACCCTACCGTGTCGGTAATGAGAATTTCCTGGGGTATATTATTCGTCGCACCAGGAACTATCAAACGTCGCGTTGTCGGGTCAAGTGTCGCAAACAATTGGTCAGCTACATACACTTCGGCATTTGTCAAGGTGTTTAGTAGTGTCGATTTTCCGGCGTTGGTATATCCAACCACAGCGATGGAAGGAATTTGCTCATGTTGTCGTCGCTGGCGCAAACGCGATCGATGTGCTTGCAGTTGGTTGACTTCTTGCTGCAACCGGGAAATACGTTTGCTAATTGCCCGTCTTTCGGTTTCCAGCTTGGTTTCACCAGGACCTCGCGTACCGATACCGCCCCCCAGTCGTGACATGGCTTGTCCGCGTCCGGTGAGTCGAGGCATCATATATTCCAACTGTGCTAGTTCGACTTGTAATTTACCCGCACGGGATTGGGCACGTTGGGCGAAGATATCTAAGATGACTTCGGTTCTGTCAACAACGCGGACACCAATTTGGGCTTCGAGATTGCGGACTTGGGAAGGGGATAAATCGCGATCGAATACAACCAGATTCGCCCCTAAAGTTTGTGCTGTGAGGGCAATTTCTTGGACTTTTCCTTCCCCGACGACTGTTTGGGGATGGATACGACTACGTTTTTGCCACATTGTTTGCAAAACTTCGCCGCCAGCAGTATCAACCAAGCGTCCCAATTCAATGACAATGTCTTGGAATTGGTGGGCTGTGGTTTTGTCAGTCATTACCCCAACAATCACAACTCGATCGCGATCGCTGCTAACATCTTGCCCACTAAATTCGCGTTGAAATTCTTGTTCGAGTTCTTCTACCAAGTCGATAAAATCTTGGTTGGACAAGACATCCAAACTCATTGGTGGCGAAATATGCCAACTTGGGGTTGGTAGGGAGTTATCCTTGTCATTTTCAGATGCGCCATTATTGCCGGAATTGATATTGACTGAAATACGAGTATCTTGTGCAGTTAGGTGCGCTAGATAAGCCTCTTTTACATATCCAGTCGCCCCACCACCGCGTTTGGTAAATCCGGTTCCGGTAATATTCAGCACAACTAGGGCATCAAGTCTTTGCATCGCCATTGCTGTCAAAGCTGCATCGTTTGGTGGCTCTGGCTTTAAGTGTGTCGCGACACAACGGATACCGCTAAGTCGTTCTGCGCCGTAACGGGGCAATTCTAGGGGCGGAATCTGCGTTTGACGTGGAGTGCCCACACCAACCCGGATGACTTGTCCGCGACGATTGATATAGGCACATACAGGGAGATTAATTTCAGTGCTAATTGCTGCCAGACGCTGGGAAAATTCGGGCGTGGTGACGCGATCGCCCGGTAAGCGCTGGTGGTACAGCCGTTGCAATTGTTTTAGCTGGCTGCTCTTTAAACCTTGGAGATTACCAAAGATAGTCTCGATAGGCGTATATAACCAGTGAACTGGTCCTCGAATGCTTCTATGTCTATTTTAGAACATTGACCTGCGATCGCGTTAGGTTTTGGAGGATGGGTAAAAATAAGTAGTGCGGGCATCTTGCCCGCGCGAGCAAGATGCTCCGGAGTTTTCCGTGAAGAGCATCTCCCCGGAAACTCCTCTCCGCGCTACCAAACATTAAATTGTTCAACTTATTTTTACACGGCTCCTAACGGTAATTGAGGAATAAGATTATTTTAATGAGATTTCCCCTCATTTTTCACAACTTGAGCCGTGAGATAGATGACTGTCCATTCATTAATGACTTGATTTGGTTTTATTTTTAGCTGTTGTCCGATAACTTCGATGGATTTGTTTTTTTGACGGAGATCAAGAATTTTTCTTTGTAGGGGAGTGAGTTCTTGATAAAATTTTTGCCATTGTTTTTGATTGAGTTGAAAGTTATTTTCCTGGGAAGGATTTTTTAACCAGGTATCAACAATTCCTAATTTTCCAGGTGTGGCGAATAACCGCAAGGTGTGATAACTAATTTTTTCTCGCAATCCATATATTTCTTTGATTGGTTTATTTAATTGTTGGGCGATTTCTTCTTGAGATTTGCCTTGGAGATATAGTTGCAACCATTTCACTCCATCTTGTCCGACGTTTGTGGCTAAATATTCTTCAAATTCTTCTTTGGCTATATTTTGTAAAAATGTTGCATTGGTTTCTGTTTGTCTAATATCTGACTGAATTATTTCTTTAATATTAATTTCTGGAGGTTTAATTGCTGGAAATGCTCTTGTGTCAGTAATTAGTCTATTTTTTTCTGTTTTCCTGGTTGTTTTGATTCCTTTTCTAATTTCTCTTCTAATTTTTAGTTGAGTTGTGGGATTTTCTCTTTGATTACGACATAAATAATTAATCAAAGCATGAACTATTACAGGTTGATTACTGATTGGACGCAAACAATATTCTTCTGCTGTCGCCAGTAGTAAGGCATTTCGCAGTTCCATGTTTGTTGTATATTGAGCGATCGCAGTAATATATTCTTGAATATATGTATCAGTTTGTAATATTTCTTGAACTACTGCTTCTAATATATCCAGAATGACATATTGATTTTCCTGACTGGAAGTAATCAAGGCGTGAATTTTTCGCCGTGATGTAATAAAGTCTGCCAGGATAGAAATTAAATGATTGTAAGCTTGTTCTCGGCTGAATTGAAAATATCTTTGGCGTAAAATTTTATAGCGATATTCCATTGCTTGTTTAGCAATTTCCAGTTCTTGAGAATTGAGTTTCTCAAATATTTCCAAATCAATTCCTAAGAGCCAATCTACGATTGCATCCTTTGTATTACTATTTTCTTCTGGGTAATCAAAATATAAACGCGATCGCCAATATAAATCTAGTTTGGCAACTGAAGGGGTGATATTATAATCTTCATAACCGACGAAACTAGAGATGAGACTATCGAGTTTATAAAGGAAATAATATTGTTGGATTAAGGCATTGATGATACTATGATGGTTGCTTTCTTCGTGATGATTGATACTGGCGATCGCATTTGTTAATTCAATGGCTTTTTGGTAACTTTCTATTGCTTCTTGATGTAATTCTAAAGCATATAATGCATTTCCACGGGCAAACCAAGTTTTGTGTTCCTCTGGTTTAATTTTTAATGCTTGTTCAAAACTAATAATTGCTTCTTGGTAACGTCCACAATTTAATAATGCAATCCCTTGATTAAACCAATATTCATGTAGTTCTGGTTTAATTTTGACTGCTTCTTGATAGGAAGATATGGCATCTTCATATTTCTGTAAATTATCACTTAGGACTGCACCACGATTATTCCAAGCAGAGTCAAAATCTGGTTTAATTTGTAAGGCTTTGTCAAATGAAACTACAGCCTCCTCAAATCTATCTAAATGTCGTAATGCTAACCCTCGATTGTACCAAGCTTGATAATAATCTGGCTTAATTTTAACTGCTTCATCGTAGGAGGAAATTGCCGCTTGATATTCATTTGCAGCAACTAATAAATTACCTAATTTAAAGAGTAAATCGGCACGATTTATTTCTAGTTGATAATCTTCGGCTACTAACTCTTGAAATTCTAAAATTTTCTCAATTTTTTGTTCAGGAGTCAATTTTAAATATTCTTCGTAATCTCCCTCTAAAATCAATCGTGATGATTCTTCTGCAAATACTTCTGGAGTTATTGGCAATTCAAAAACACCTGAACGCCAATCAAAAAAATCTGGAGCGCGGTGAATTAAATAACTAATAGAAAATGAGCGTAAGATAAATACAAAACAAATATTAAAATCATCTCTAAACCTTTCTCTCTGTTGGTTAAGATGATTTAAAATCGGTGGTACACTGCTTAAATTACTAAATTGTCCTTCGCTAATTTCACCAAAATTACGCTTTTCATATTTATACAAAGAATATTCTAAGCCAGTAATTAATAAAATATCAACTTGCTTATTTTGAGTAAACTCAGCCACCCTTTGATACAAATTATTAATAGCTTCAGCTAAACGTAATACTTGAATTTTCCTTTGAGGAATTTCCTGTTTAATTCTCGTAATTACCCGTTCCGCTTCAGTTTGTGAACATTGGACAAAAAATAAGCCAAAACCTTCTTTGCGCGTCAGGGCGCGAATTAAATCTTGATACACCTCCTCTGGTTCTGGAGATAAATCATCATCCCAATCGTTCACAGATGGATTCATGAAAGTCTCGCCAGAGCTTCTTTAAATTCCTGTATTCCTTGAATTAATGGATGGGTATCATACCAACGATGCATTTCTTCTTCTTCATCTAAATAACGATATTCTAAAAGGCAACGATTGTACATTAAACAACGATATTGATCATCATTAATAATGCGTTTAGAAAGAAATATTTCTGCCAGTAAATCCCATTGATGATTTTCTACAGTTCGACGATAGGTATCTCTAGCTTGAGTGATGGCACGTCGAACTGCTTTTTCAGTAATTGGCAATTCTTCAGTACGCGATATAGCATCTTGAGTTAATAACAGTAAATTTCTCACATGTCCTCCACTCATTAAACAAAGTTTATGGATTGTTTGTGGATTATCAAATATCTGTGTTTCTAAAGATAATTGTGGCGCATGTTGTCGCACCCGTTTGCGAATAACTTCTCGAAGTTTCTTTAATCCTGGTTGATAAACCTCCCCCGTGGGATTTCGTACCATTATCATTGGTAAGATTAAACAATCCCCATAAATATCCCTTAAATCAGTGGCTCTAATGGAATAAACCATGGAAATGGGAACAGTATAAATTAAGTGGCAATCTAAAGCCTTTAATTGTTCACTACGATCTAAAAATACCTCATCGTAATTTGTGCGATCGCCTTCTTTAACTAATACCATACGATCTAAATTATCGACAATCACCGCCAGTTTAGTATAACCATTTGGTAGTCGCTTTTTGGCATCACTAAGAAATTCATTTAATACCTTAATCAAAGTCACAGTGTGAGGATTAATCTTCTCGCGAATCTGTTGTCTCAATTGCGGCACCGCCCGTAAATTGGCTGTTAACTTGGCAAACTGAGACATTTGCAATTCAACTCCCATATCCTCAAACTGCATCTCAGTTTGTGCTAAATCTCTTAATTCTTGCCAACGCTCCTGCAACCAGTTTAATAATGGACGGGGACTGGCAATATCGCCTAAATCCCGCAGCAAACGCCGGGTACAAGCCAGAAGTATATCTGTATACTGAGCATCTTCGGAATCAATATCTTCCTCGTCAGCAGCAAAATATACAACATAAAATTGACGATTTTCTAAATACTGTTTTAACTTCAGTAACTCTGTTGACTTACCTGCACCTCGATGTCCCGAATATAGTTGATAGGTATTCTGGTTTGCTAGTTGAATGCGATTCCCTAATTCTTCGATAATATCCGCATCTCCCCGGACATCCTGACAGTCTACATAGGTGGGGTCTCCGGCTGGGAGAGGGCGAAATGGGTCGAAAGCATTGTAGAGATTTTTTAAAACTTCGGTATTATTGGCAACACTTAGCATAGATACTCAAGATGACGCTTTCGTTATACTATCTAAAATTGTAGAAAAAATCACATATCACTAGTAGGCTAAGTAAAATTAGTAACTCATACCAATTCTTCAAAAGAAAGTAACAGATGGAGAGACACGGAGATTTATTTTATGTTTTGCCGAATTTTGGAGAAACGATATTTTTTGATAAACATTCTCTAAATTCCATTATTCGTAGATTACAGCTATAAAAATTGATAGTAATCAGATTTTTGGGGACTTGAGGGTACTGATTAGTAGTAATGACCAGGGTATTTTGAGGTCGGGTATCAGCGATGAATATTTTCTCAGTGCAGGTAAGGCTGAGGGTAGCAAAAAACGCAGAGAGCGTAGGGATACAGGAAGATTCCCATCTTGATCTACAATTCCGTATTGCCCTGCTAACTCGGCAACAATTTGGACTTTGCCAGTACGGTGAATAATATTTGCTTCACTCGCAAGTTTGGCAATCACTCTGCCAGTAAGTAAAGGAGTTTCCCAGTTGTAGCGATCGCTCATTAGTGAGGTTTGATTGTTGTTAACATTTGTTTGTTCTATTTCGGATACCATCTGGGAAATATGCTCAGTACCCACAATACCGGGCCATACTGAGATAGAAGCGATGTTGTATTTTTTGAGTTCAACAGCCATATCCGCAGCCAAGCGATCGCAGCCTGCTTTACCTGCACCGTAAGCTGCACCAAAGATATAGGACATACCACCCCATGAGGAAATGGTGCAAATTAATCCAGAGTTATGCTGAGTCATCATCCGGGCAGCAAAAATACTGGCAACATAGTGACTACGTAAACCAACATGATTACAAGCATCCCAAAGACTGGGTTCAAAATCCCAGAAGGGCTTGCCATTGACATCTTTTAATGCCTGTACGCCTGAGTAAACATTATTCACTAATAGGTCTAGTTTGCCATTCTGCTCATCTTGGATACGCTCAAATAGTAAACGCACCTGCTCATCGTCGCTATGATCTACCTGGAGAGGAATACAAATACCACCCACCGCTTCCACTGCTGCTTGGGTTTCCCGCAGACTACCGGAAATTTTTTCACCAGCATTTGAGCGATCGAGGCTGCGACCGGTAATGTATACAATCGCACCTGCCTCGCCAAGCCCAATGGCAATTCCCTTCCCTAAACCCCGCGTAGCACCTGTAACTAATGTGACTTTATCTTTGAGATATTTCAAAGTAAATCTCCTGAATTGATTTGGGATTGGAAATTAAGTGGATTTGCACAACAGAAGGTACATTCATATAAGTTTTAGGAAGTTGGAATCATATAAATATATCTATTGGCATACCATATTTCGAGTTAAAAATATCATAATGGAATTAGTCATGTAATTTATTGAGGACAGTGCTGTGTCGAGAATAATTCAAACTATTAGCAACTTTTTGATTCGCGTGTTTGCATTTTTTTCTGTTGTGTTTAAATCGGTTGCAAACTCGATCAAAAATTTCTTTGTTTTTTTTGCTAGCCGCGTCGGTTTGACTCGAACTGATTATTTCTTGGAATCAGATGAGGCGCAAACCATGAAACGGACTGAAGCAAAACAGCGAATTGAAAATAAGCAAGATACTTCTTCTTCGTATACTCCTACCACTAGCCGTCGCAAAAAGGTCAAAATTGATGACTATTTCCTCAAGATGGCTCGTGAAGTAGAAAAAATGTAAGTTTCATCTTTATTTTTGAAAATTTTTTCAGTTAGGAATGGGAATAGAGGGATGCATACATCAAAAAAGAGCAGGAGAACTGCTCTAAAAATGTCTTTATTTCCCAAAAGTATTAAATTGACTGAGAATGAGTGCGTTGGAAATCATATAAAAATAAGTAGTGCAAGCGTCTCGCTTGCTATTTCCCAAAGGTGGAGAAGACTTCGGCGTGAGCACGACTCGACTTGTTCAATTTATTTTTACATGAATACTTGGCGATAATCCCTGAGGAGATATTATTTACTAAATGCTGGTTCCGCTTCTGGTGTTACTACCTTCTCAACTGGGGTTGGCGTTTGCATAATTTGTAAATAAAGTTCGCTCAGTTGATTTGCCACACCATCCCAACTAAATTTACTTTGAACCCGACGTTTTCCAGCTTCACCTAATTTATTTCGCCATTCAGGATTAGAAATAATCTGATCGATTGCTTTGGCAAATTCCGCCACATCCTGCGGTGGTGTCAGTAAACCTGTTTCCCCCGGAACTACGGTAAATTGCAGCCCACCAACATCACTGGCAACTACAGGTGTACCACTTGCCATTGCTTCAATCGCTACTAATCCAAATGGTTCGTAATGACTGGGGACTACACAAACATCCGCAGCCGCGTAGTAGGTAGGAAGAATATCTTGACTGAGACGACCGGGAAATGTAGTACAACCGCGTAACCCTAATTCATCTACAATACCTTCAATGCGATCGCGCTCAATACCATCGCTTTGTCCGAGAACACTCCCACCACCAATAATAATTTGCAGTTTCTCGTCACCATAAAATTGCGACTTTCGCATTGCCCGAACTAAGGTTTCGATACCTTTACGATGATCAAAGCGTCCGACATATAACACTAACTTGGCATCAGGCTCGATATTTAATGCAACTCTGGCAGCGTCTCTATCTATGGAACCAAAGCGTTGTATATCAGTACCGCAAGGAATTATATCAATACTTCCCTTGGTAGAAACCAATTGACGCATATGTGCCCTTTCCTGCGGACTTGTAGCTACTATCCGTTCTGCCGTTTCCAAAACTTTACACTCGGTTTGCAGTCTCTGGCTGGCTATGGGCGGAATATTTTCGACGGTGGCGTACTTGACTGCACCCAGCGAATGATAGGTGTGAACTTGTTTGCTACCAATTACTTTCTTTAAATACATTCCCGCCCAAGCAGACATCCAGTAGTTTGTATGCACTACTTCATAGACAAGATGATTTTCCTGCTGGAAGTTGAGAAATTTATCGATGAACTCCGGTAAATACTCAAACAAATCATCTCGGGGAATAAACTCAAGCGGACCTGCACTAAAACGAATTGTGCGACAACCTGGGGTGTGTTGAACTATTTCTTCTTGCGCTGCACTCACTTGGCGCGTATACATATCAACTTGCCATCCAAGTCGGGCTAGGGCTTCCCCGACATTACGCACGTAGACATTCTGACCTCCTGCTTCCTCCCGACCAATTTCAATTGCGGGATCACCATGGAATGAAATTAATGCAATACGTCGTTCCGATTGAGGGTTCATATGTTTTTGTGTCTGTTATGTTACTGAGGCTTCAGATAGTTCACAGAACGTACTACCATTTTACCTCTTTACTTTGCTGTAGAAAAACTTAAAGATAAATTTGAATTGTTCTTTATTCTAATTTAAAAAGCCCCATATTTGTACATATCTCTTTCGTTAGGACTTTTCTTATATCTCAAGATACATAACATAGTGTTTTTGTTATCATCAGCATAAGTTTTTAGAATCCATTGATATAAGCTGCATCTTTTTCTAAGCCAAGCTTATGCATCCAGTTAAGGTTTAAACAAATGGCAGATTCAATCTCAAATAATGAAAAAAAATTGCCTTTTGCTAGACATATTAACGACATATTTCCAATTAGAAACTGGCAAACAACCAGCGACTGAAGTGTTGGTTTGGTAATTAACTAATTTTTCATCAAATAATTACTTAAACACTTACATTAATATTCTTTTACAACTATTTATTCGATAGCAATATTGGTGTTTTTTAGTTAGCGATTATACTATAAGGCAAATTAGTATTGTTTTTGTTACAAATAATACAATTTCTTAAATAAATTTGACATATATGCTCATGTACAAGCACCTTAATATTACAAGTTGTAAAAATACTTGTAATCTAGCCTGAGACGTAATACTACAAACTTGTATTTAAGCTGCGACGCATCTAATTTGTATATAAGACACGGGCAAGATGCCCGCTACACCAACAATCAAGATAGGTAATTTCTTTTTCGCAAATCACCTTAGTCTGGGATTATGCAATACGGTTCGGTTAGGGAGGAAAAGGGTAAGAATAAGACTGGGAGTATCTATACATATTGATTCTAAAAGCCAATAGCTAAAAGCTAACCGCTAATAGCCATCTTGGCTTAACCAAACCGTGTTGTGGGATTCTGTTAAGTCTTGTTGGTAGGAATTAATTTTTGGATATGAATCTACAGCAAAAGATAGATTTTTGCGGTATTACATTCATACAAATGTTTGTCAATGAGTACATATCCCATATACTTAATATGATGAATCTATAAATAAACTTTTATTAAGCAGGGAGTAGAACAAGTGTACATCGTGCAAATAGCCTCAGAATGCGCTCCTGTCATCAAAGCGGGGGGGTTAGGGGATGTGGTGTACGGATTGAGCAGGGAACTAGAAAATCAGGGGCATACCGTCGAGTTAATTCTCCCGATGTATGATTGTATGCGTTATGACCATATTTGGGGTTTGCATGATGCATACCGCGAGTTGTGGGTGCCTTGGTACAATGGTAGAATTCACTGTTCAGTATACTGCGGTTGGGTACATGGACGGGTGTGTTTTTTTATTGAACCGCATTCGCAGGATAATTTCTTTCATCGCGGTTGCTATTACGGTTGTAACGATGATGTGATGCGGTTTGCCTTTTTTAGTAAGGCGGCATTGCAATTTTTACAACAAAGTAATAAGACTCCAGATATTATCCATTGTCATGATTGGCAAACAGGATTAGTTCCGGTGATGCTGTATGAAATGTATAAGTATCACGGTTTGGAATATCAGCGCATTTGCTACACTATCCACAATTTTAAGCATCAAGGGATATGTGGGAATGAAGTCTTGCAGGCAACAGGTTTGAATCGTCCCGAATATTACTTCCAATACGATAAATTACAGGATAACTTTAACCCATTTGCTTTAAACATGATGAAGGGTGGTATTACTTACTCGAATGCTATCACGACGGTATCGCCCTATCATGCTTGGGAAGCGCAGCACACTGATATTAGTTGTGGCTTGGGACATACTTTATATCAACATCGCGATCGCTTTCAAGGTGTTCTCAATGGGATTGATTACGGTTTTTGGAACCCGGAAAGCGATAAGTACATACCATACAACTACTCAACTACGGAATTTGCACAAAAGTCATATAACAAAAAGGCATTAAGAGAAAGGCTGAAGTTAGCTGATAGTGATAAACCTTTGATTGCATATATTGGTAGACTTGATGCTCAAAAAGGTGTTCACTTGGTTCACCATGCAATTTATTATGCACAGCAACGAGATGCCCAATTTGTTTTGCTAGGTTCAGCCACAGAACCCAGTATTCACAGTTGGTTTGCCCATGAGCAGGAGTTTTTAGCTGAAAATCCTGATGTTCATCTCGAACTCGGTTTTAATGAGGAATTATCCCATCTCATCTATGCTGGTGCAGATATGATGGTTGTTCCTAGTAACTATGAACCCTGTGGATTGACACAGATCATTAGTTTAAAATATGGTACTGTGCCAATTGTTCGCGGTGTGGGAGGATTAGTCAATACTGTGTTTGATTGGGATTATGATCAATTGCATATCCCAGAAGAGCGCAATGGATTTGTCTTCTTTGAAAGTGATAATTATGCTTTAGAGTCGGCAATGGCACGGGCAATAGATTTATACAATCTCAATCCCGATATATTCCAGAAGTTAGCGATTCAAGGCATGGAATATGATTACTCGTGGAAAAATCCGGCACAAAAGTACATTGAAATTTACGACTTGATTCGTCATCAATGGTTATAACGTTGGTAATAATTTCCTAATAGTTGTAACTGTAGATTGGGTGCAGGCACAGGAAATATTTTCCTATTTCACAAATAATATCGGGTTTGCGCCCCAATCCCACAGTAAATGCTGTTAGGAATTAGATGGAAATAAGTAGTGCAAGCGTCTCGCTTGCTATTTCCCAAAGGTGAGCAAGACTTCGGCGTGAGCGCTCAGTCGAACGCTGCCCACACTACAGTAATTTGACGTTTTCGTTTTATACAATTAAGCTGCACATCAACTTAATACTGTCGTCAAGCTGACAAATTACTACAAATAATCCCTCTGCCTACGGCAAAACTTCTCCGCGTCTCTAAGTCTCCATGTCACTCTTAACAATAAGTATTTAACCAGACATGATATGAGCGATCGCATTTTTCCATTTCCGAAATTTCGTGTTACACTCATACTACAAAAGACACTGGAAATCACTATGAAGATGATTATTTCCCTGACAATATTCTCCACTCCTCAACTTCTCACCGATAATAGTGAAAATCTGACCTCATATTCCTTTACCAATCAGTGCTGTGACAGAAGCTAAAAGTTACAAAGATACAGTAAATTTACCCCAAACAAAATTCGACATGCGGGCAAACGCAGTGAAGCGTGAGCCAGAAATACAGCAGTTTTGGGAAGATAACAAGATATACGATCGCCTTTCGCAAGAAAATCCCGGCGATTTATTTATACTTCACGATGGACCACCCTACGCAAATGGTTCGTTGCATATTGGTCATGCTTTAAATAAAATTCTCAAAGATATTATTAACCGTTACCAACTTTTGCAAGGTCGAAAAGTGCGCTATGTTCCTGGTTGGGACTGCCACGGTTTGCCGATTGAGTTGAAGGTTCTGCAAAATATGAAACAGGCAGAACGGCAGAATTTAACACCTTTGAAGTTGCGTCAAAAAGCGAAGGAATTTGCCTTAGAGGCAGTTGATGGGCAACGCGCCAGCTTTAAGCGGTATGGTGTTTGGGGTGATTGGGAAAATCCCTATTTGACGCTGACTCCGGCATATGAAGCCGCCCAAATCGATGTTTTTGGACAGATGTTTTTGAAGGGATACATCTATCGCGGTTTGAAGCCCGTGAATTGGAGTCCTAGCTCGCGCACAGCTTTGGCTGAGGCGGAGTTGGAATACCCGGAAGGACATACATCCCGGAGTATGTATGCAGCTTTCCCGATGGTAAGTTTGGCGGATGCCGCAAAATCATCTCTGGGGGAATATTTGCCGGATTTGGGTGTGGCTATCTGGACGACGACACCCTGGACAATTCCCGCGAATTTAGCTGTGGCAGTGAATCCTGATTTGGATTATGCAGTGGTGGAGGTTTCCCCGCGCCCAGATGCAGAGACGCAGAGTGAGATTCGGTTTAAGTATTTGATTGTGGCAAAGGATTTAGTTGATTCTCTGGCTGAAAAATTCGCGGTGAATTTAACTGTAAAAGCCACAATCAAGGGGAAACAATTAGAACACTCCACCTACAAGCATCCTCTGTACGATCGCGAGAGTCAAATCCTGCTTGGTGGTGATTATATTACTACTGATTCCGGTACAGGTTTAGTACATACGGCTCCCGGTCATGGTCAAGAAGATTACATCACTGGGCAAAAGTATGGTTTACCAATTCTCTCCCCTGTCGATGATGGCGGGAATTTTACCCAGGAAGCAGGACAGTTTGCGGGGTTGAATGTCTTAGGTGATGGCAATCAGGCTGTGATTGATGCCATGTCTGCGGTGGGTGCGTTGTTAAAAGAAGAACCCTATCAACACAAATATCCCTACGATTGGCGGACAAAGAAACCGACGATTTTTCGGGCAACTGAGCAATGGTTTGCCTCAGTAGAGGGATTTCGCGATCGCGCCCTCAAGTCCATCTCAGAGGTGCGTTGGATACCCCCACAGGGCGAAAATCGGATTACCCCCATGGTGAGCGATCGTTCGGATTGGTGTATCTCGCGTCAGCGTAGTTGGGGTGTACCTATCCCCGTATTTTACGATGAAGAAACCAACGAACCATTGATGACGGAAGAAACCATCAATCATATCCGCGATATCTTTGCCGAAAAAGGTTCCGATGCTTGGTGGGAAATGTCGGTGGAGGAATTGTTACCCGAACAGTACCGCCACAACGGACGCAAGTATCGTCAAGGCTTCGACACTATGGATGTCTGGTTTGATTCCGGTTCCTCCTGGGCTTCGGTTGTGCAGCAGCGTCAAGAGTTGGAACGTTACCCAGTTGATATATATTTGGAAGGTTCCGATCAACACCGGGGTTGGTTCCAGTCGAGTTTACTTACCAGTGTGGCTGTCAATGATTGTGCGCCATATAAAACAGTGTTGACGCATGGATTTACCCTAGATGAAAAGGGCTTCAAAATGAGCAAATCCCTGGGTAATGTACTCGATCCGAATCACGTCATCAATGGCGGTAAAAATCAGAAGGAAGAACCTCCTTACGGTGCAGATGTGTTGCGGTTGTGGGTGTCTTCGGTAGACTACACCAATGATCAACGTATCGGTAAAAATGTCCTCAAACAATTGGGAGACATTCGCGGGAAAATTCGCAATACAGCCAGGGTTTTGTTAGGTAATTTACATGATTTTGACCCGGAAAAACATGCGGTTCCCTACGATAAATTACCCGCAGTCGATAAATACATGTTGCACCGGATGACGGAGGTATTTAACGAAGTTACAGATGCCTTTGAAAGCTTCCAATTCTTCCGTTTCTTCCAAACAGTCCAAAATTTCTGTGTGGTAGATTTATCGAGTTTTTATATCGACATCGCCAAAGACAGATTGTACATCAGCACAGCCGACGGTTTTCGTCGCCGCAGTTGTCAAACCGTATTGTACCTGGCACTGGAAAACTTAACCCGTGCGATCGCGCCTGTATTATGTCATTTAGCTGAGGATATCTGGCAGTTTTTACCCTACAAAACCCCCTACAAATCGGTATTTGAGGCTGGTTGGGTAAATTTGGATGCAAAATGGCAAAATCCCGAAATCGCCGCCTTCTGGGAGAAATTGCGGGATATTCGCAATGATGTCAACAAGGTATTGGAACAAGCACGGGTTGATAAAAATATTGGTTCGTCTTTGGAAGCGAAGGTGTTGTTATACATCAATGATGGGGAATTACGTAATTCTTTGCAGGCATTGGAAAATAATAGCAACGGTATCGATGAATTACGTTATTTGTTGATTACTTCCCAAGTTGAACTGTTAGATTCAGCCGAGAAACTTGCAGGATTAAAATATAATTCTGTGGGTGAAAATTGGGGAATTGGGGTAGTTGATGCTGAAGGGGAGAAATGCGATCGATGTTGGAATTATTCCACCCATGTGGGGGAATCAAAAAATGATCCATTGTTATGTGAGCGATGTGTTGATGCTTTAGCTGGAAAGTTTTGATCTCTTTCTGAATTTTAAAAATTATCCCTTTTCGATCCGGAAAGGGATTTTTTATTGGTTGTTATTTTGTGATTTAATCTGAAATGCGATCGCGTTGTCTCAGTAACGTTGGATAGCATTTGCGAAAAGCTGACAATGCGATCGCAATATATAGCTCCTAATCAACTTAACCACCATTTTGTTGCCTGACCTGCTGTAACAACTCCTGAACGGATAACACGGGGATAGGCGAACTCGAAAAACCTTCAGCATCACGAGTTACAATTACTTCTAGACCTTGAGCAACCGCACTAAAAATCTGAACAGCATCTTCAAAATCATTCAATCCAGAATCAAACGCTAACTCTAGAACAGTTCGATCAACTGGACAAATTACCATAGCGGTCAACGTTTCTGAGACTGCTTGCCGCGCTTGTTCAATGCTACGGGTGTGCCTACGTGAGATGTAGAAAATATCTGTCAGTGTTGTCGCTGTAACATAGCCGACAACCTCTCCCTGATCGACTGCCTGAAACAGACGTTCTGCATCTTTGAAAAAAGTCTCTCGTTGCAGTAGAAAATCTAGGACAATATTGGTATCAATCAAAACTTTCACTGGAGGTACTTCTCCACCCGTCGCTCCTCTAACATGGCAGCCACTTCTTCATCAGTGGGTGCAGGTTGGTCTGTTTTTAACAAGCCTCGCATCCGCCCAATTGCAGCAGAGCGTTCAGATTGAGAAACTGGACTCTCTTGAAGGGATTCAACGATGAGAGATATCAACGCGAGGCGATCGCTGGGTGGCAACTTAAAGACTTGTGCCTTCAAATCTGGCGATAACATAGACGGCTCCTATCCTCGAAGTTGTCTACCATCCATTATGAGCGATCTTGCCGTTTATGACCAGATTGCTGGTCGTTACGAACACCTCAACTTCCATTCCTTCTAGAAGCGAGGCAATAGCTTGGCTGATGATCGATTCAACTATTTGATCTTCCCGACGCTGTCTGCATGAGCGTTGTTAGGCTTCACGCTACACAACTAATAAATCACACTTTTTTCCTTTTCAGACCATTTAACTTAACTAATGATGGAACCCTTCTTTCCTGGATTGACATCTGTTTTCGGAATAGCTCGCGGGTAGTAGAAATTTGATTTATGAACCACTCAAGCAATTCTGAATCTTCATGCGCTACACGAGAACGTTCATCCCCGACAGGAAGTCCAGGACTACCATCAAAAGGATAAAGTTGATTATGCAGATACCATAGCTGTATTCCTTGCTTATAAAGTTCATCGGCTTTTTCCACCAGTTCAGCATCAAACAGGAACTCGCCTTCACTAGCTTCAGCATAAAACTGAATGACACGATTATGATGAACCTTTCCCTCACGTACTATTTCACTCAAATATGACATAAATGCCTGGTAAACTCTGAGTCGCTTTTCATACAAATCCTTTCTAAGGGTCAAACGGCTGACTTGATATTGTTGCCAAGCAATATAGACTGTTGTCCCAGCAATAACTGGTGTAAGTAAAGCATTGAGAACATCAACAATTTCTTTAAATGCCATATTTGCTGAAGATTTAAAACGGTTACTTGTTATTCAATCACTAAATATAGAATAATTATATACTGTCAATTTACCTAAAATATCTAAATGTTGGGTTACGACGCAAATGATATTAAACATTAAAATTTGTCGAGTAAAATTTGTCGAGAGATCGCATTCACCAATCTTTCCATAATTATCAAAACCATCATATTGCTAGTGCGATCGGTTTATTTGAAATGTATAATTAATAGGATTAAACTATCATATTGTCTTTTTGTATTTTTCTTTTTCTTTTTTGTTGCTGTGTCCAAGCACAAATATATTGCGCTAATATTTTACCTTCAACTGCACTTTCACGGGCAAGATTAATAAATTCTTTTACTGGTTTAGTCGGATTACCTGGATTAGATTTAGCAAGACTATGAGCGCACTCGTTCCTTTGACAACGCCATTTATCAATATCCTCTGTTAAATCTTCTCGTTCTTTCCAAGGAACTTGCCCATCTATTTTTTTCCATTGTTTAATTAATTCAGCCAAACTTGTTTTGATGCTTGGTAATTTTTCCACATTTTCTGACATTGTTTGTCGATACACCAAATGATTTAGAAGCCTATCTGAGATGATACTTTCAGCGTATATAATAGCTTCTAAAAAAAACTCTTCTTCAATAGCTAACTTAATTCTTTCAAACCCATATTTATAAGATTCGTATTTTCTGATATTCTTGGCTACTTTGACTAACATAATTATGAATCCGATAATCAATACCTAACAATCTTACATTGTGCTTCAGTAATGATCCGGATGTAATGTGTTATTAATTTTTTCTAGCTATCCTACATATCTTTAAGCACCAGCACAGACTATGAACCAAAATTCAATAGCAGCCCCATATCACTTTGGTGGCTGATTACTGGAGCTTAATTTAGGATAGGCAATGCGTTTGTGATGAAACTGCTGCCAAACCTGGACAAAAATATGGGCAATTTGAGACATTTCTGCCCGTGTTAAACCTGAATCCACCAATTGATTATCTTGCCAACGCGCTTTCAGGATTTTGTTTACCATTGTCAGCGCTGCTTCTGGGGTGACATCTTTTTGCGAACGTAATGCCGCCTCACAAGCATCAGCTAACATGGCTATTCCGGTTTCTTTCGATTGGGGAATGGGACCATCATAGCGAAAATCCGATTCCGGCACTATTTCTTCAGGATGTTTTTGTTGCTGTGCTTCCTGGTAAAAATACGCAATTAAAATAGTTCCTTGGTGTTCGGGAATAAATGCCTGAATTGCACTTGGTAGTTTGTACTGGCGAGCCATTACCAGCCCTTCACTAACATGCTTTTTAATAATTTCGGCACTCTTCCAGGGGTCATTAATGGTATCGTGTTTATTTGGTTCCCCCATTTGATTTTCAATAAATCCTAGCGGATCATGCATTTTCCCGATATCGTGATAGAGAACCCCAGCCCTCACCAGTTCGACATTACAATGTAATGCCCGTGCCGCAGCTTCTGCCAAAGTCGCCACAAACAAGGTATGTTGAAAAGTACCCGGCGCTTCATGAGCTAGGCGTTTTAATAAAGGTCGATTGGGGTTGGATAATTCAGCTAGGCGAATTGGTGTGACTAAATCAAATAAAGCTTCTAGGTATGGACTTAACCCTAGTGCTAAGATACTCCAAACCAGCCCTGCAAAACCGTTGAGTGCTGCCGAACCAATTACAGCATACCAAAGAGGTGCGATCGCAGTATTTACTACCAAAAAAACTATTCCCTGCGTCAACCCAATTAATATCCCTAAGATAGCTAATTCTTCCCTTGTTCGCAGTCCTTCTCTACCGGGAAATCGCCATTGTCCCGCCATCAATCCACCCAAAATTCCCCCCGCAGCACTAGGTATTAAATAATGCCAACTCATTTCAGTGCCGATTGAGAGCAATATTGTTAACAATCCCATGACAGTACCGCCAATCGCAGTGCCGTAGAAGCTACCAAGGAGTAAACCAATGGCAGGTAAGCCTGTTAAGGATTGGGTGAAGATGATGAGTAATGGCGCACTTAGGGTGAGGAGCAAAATTAAGAGATAATCGCTTTGGCGTAGTTTGGGGCGAATCTTTCTTTCTACCATGCGGAAAACAGCCACCGCCAATGACACTATGACAGTAAAGCGCATCAGACTGAGCCAATCTATACCGCGTTGACTTAAGTGAAAGTGATCTAATAATACAAAATCAGCTTGAGTAATTTTTTCTCCAGCCTTAACAATCACTTCACTTTTTTGAATGGAGACTATTGTTGGTTCTACTGCTTGGGCTGCTTGTTCGGCAATCAGCTTAGTTTGCTCCATGTCTTTAATTAAATTGGCAGTGATTACCGTTGATAGCAATCGCTTTGCCAAAGATTGTGCGGTTGTCGGCACGGAAACTCTCACCTGCATTTCGATTCCAGAGTTGAGATTATCTTTGGATAGCCCTGGATAGATACCCTGTGCCAACATTCTCTCTAAGGTTTGCTGGAGTTGAATTTTTGTTTCCTGCCAATCAGTATCAGATAGGTTTAAGAAATTGGTATTGTAAGGGGTTTCTGGTTTAGCTATCGCGCTTTTACTCAGGGTCTTGCGGGTGGTAGTATAACGTTGACGAGCTTGAGCGATCGCTTTTAATAGTTCCGAGAAAGCTGGGGCAGAATTCGACTCGCGATAAGTTCGTACTTCTCTTACAGCTACCTGTTGGGCAGAATTTAAACCAGTTAGATTGCTAGTTTTATCCAAGTTTTGGGATACTACCTGCCATTCTGCTACTGATGCTTGTCGCAGGTAAGTTTGCACAGCAGTAGATAATGCTGAAGTTGGCACAAAGGGAAAATCACCCAAATTCTCACGGATTGCATCACCTTTTGCCAATAATTGCCGAAGATTCTGATGAATTTGCTGATTAACTTCGGTATCGACAACCCATACTGCTAAAGCGCCACTACGAGCCTCTCTACGTCTCTCCTCTGTTGTTTTCACATCTTCAACTTCGGCTAAACTGGGAGCTAGCAGGGTTTGGGGAGCTATCTTACCCACATCCAATTTAGGTTGGTTATAAAAACGGTAGCCTAATCCACTGGAGAGAGACACCACAACAAAAACAAACATGCCAGCAGAATGGAAACGCTTGTTTAGATGTATGGACTTGTTCGACATTCCCGCAGGATAGCGACTTGTCGTCAGACATTGCCTATCATTCGGTGTAGTGTGCTTATACCTACGAAATAAACTCAAACATTACCCCCATTTACTACACCAATGTAGTGCTTGTCAAGTCTGCTTAGGCGATATTGATATCAATGACCTATCTATTTTATCTACAATTTTGAGAACTGTTCGATGAGGTTCATTTGCTTCCTTTGCTGTACAGAAATATGCGAAGAAAAATTGTTGTATATGAAAACTATCCACCTTGGTGATTGTATCCGTTAGTAGATTCTTCAGATAGCTGCAACAAAGCCTTCTCTACCTGCGGGGACAGTGTCAAATTCCCAGAACGCAAATGCAAGTCATGTTGAGGAAAGGGAATTTCGATATTTCGCTTACGTAAAGCTTCGTAGATAGAAAAGTATAAATTACTCTTTGTTAAAAATTGTTTGTGTGGTTCTGCTGTCCATACCAGCAACTCAAAATTGAGGGCGCTATCACCAAAACCCTTAAAGAATACTTGAGGAGGAGGTGTATTTAAAACATTAGGTTGGTCTTTAGTTGCATCCAGCAATGCTTCTTTAACTAACTCTGGCTCTGTGTTGTAGGATACACCGACAGGTAGATGTAGGCGAGAAATGGGGTTACGGTGACTCCAATTTATGACTTCGGTTTCCAGCAGGCGGGAATTGGGGACAATAATGGAAATATGGTCTAGGGTTCTGATTTCAGTGCTGCGGGCGCTGATGCGCTCGACGGTACCATATAAATTGCCCACCTCAATAAAATCACTGACTTGAATTGGACGTTCCAACACCAAAATCAAACCACTACCGAAATTTTTTGCAATATCCTGGAAACCAAAGCCAATCCCAATACCGAAGGCGCTAGCCAAAATTGTGATAGAACTGAGATCGAGTCCCCAAATTTGCAATAAGACGATGCTACCAACTACAATCAAGCTGTATTTCGTCAAAATTGCGATCGCTTCTTGAGCGCCTCGGTTAATCCCTGCTATCTGCTCTAAAACACGAGAGCGGAAGATATTAGTGATGGTTCCGGCAAAGATGATTAAGGCGAATAATAAAATGACTAAAATGAGCAGATTGATTAAAGAGTAAGAATTGTTGCCTAGAGTAATAAATTGAGATGTGAAACTAGATGTTAAAATGTAGGAGATTTGATAGCTCCACTGCCGAGTGTAGGGAAATAAATTAGTAATATAAATAAGAGTTCCCGCCCAGATACCAGCGCGGGCGAATGAAAGCATAAAGTCAAATAGCAATGCTAATCCTTTGGGTAAATCAGCATTCGGTATCTGTGCATGTGCATCATTTAATTTGACCTGGACAATTCGTGAAATACGTTTTCGGAATAATCCCAGCAGCCAAGAAATTGCAAATGCCCCCAGCAAGATACTTGCAGTCAAAATGGAAGTGTTGCGAATATATTGGAAACTTCGCTCTGACTGAGATTGTGCTAATGCTTCCTCAATTTGTTTAACCCAAAGAGAAGCTTGTTCATTAGTTGTGCTACCTGGCAAAACGTCTTTTTCGGTTACAGTTAGTAAGTAGCGATCGCCTAATAAAATCGTTGGTGATTGGTTACGTTCTTCAATTTTTACCTGAATATCTTTGTCAGATTTTACAACCTCTCGGAGTTGAAAATTGATTAATTTAGCTCGTTCTTGGGCACTAAATTGACCGGAATCGCTGACTTGAAAAATCTGATATCCATCCACAACTACAGGATATTTTGACCCATTTTGTGCTATTCCCGGACTCACCCACAAACCTAGCAATAGTAGAATTACCACTGCGATGATGCGTAAATATAAGAAAAAGGGAAAACGTGGAGAATGACGTGTCATAATATTCAAACTAATTTCTCATAATTTCTAGATATCTGTTGATATTTGGTAATTTTTCAGTATTTTTGAAAATTCTTTTTGAATGTACCAAATAATTAATAGTATCAAATCTCGTTAATTCAGTTATTCTTAAATTGTTCTCCGCATTTCCCTGTCTTCCCATCTCCGTAACGATTGTATCGTAATTATTGATCAGTTATCATTAAATTCTTCTCCGCGTCAATTTTATCGTAATGATTGAGCAAATATCCAGATTAATTCTCCTACTTTAGTTGTCCAATATCATTAAAAAATTGCCTGGATAAACCTCGTGTGAGTAGAACTGTAGTGAGGAGATTAGCAAAAGCGATCGCAAATAAAATTACAATTTCATAGGATGCAGCTTCTTCTGGTTTCACACCACCAAGCAACTGTCCGCTAAAAACTCCTGGTAATGTCACCATCCCCACAAGTGTCATTTGATTAATTGCAGGTATTAACCCGGCGCGAATCGCATCTTTACGGTACTGTGCCACTGCTTGCTGGGGTGTTGCACCTAAACTCAAATGTGTCTCAATTTCTAAATGACTCGAATCAATTGTTTTTACCAAACGTTCGCCAGCTAAGGCAGCAGCATTCATCGCGCCACCCAACACCAAACCAGCTACCGGAATTAGATATCTGGCATCAAACCAAGGTTTCGGTTGAATAATCAAAAAATTGACATATAAAACAGTTAAGGCTGTACTGACAAACAATGAAGCCCCAACCAATGGTAAAACTAAGGGAATTTTTGTACTGATGCGATTGCGCGTTACAGTTGTCGAAATTATGAATATTATTGCCAACATCGCCAAAACTGCCACGGCATTATTCATGGCATTACTCAGCGCAAAGATGAAATCCAAGACATATCCTAAAACCATCAATTGCAGTAATGTTCTCCCAGTGGCGACAAGCAGGTTAAACTCTAATCCAAGTTTTTCCCAAGCTGATAAACCAATGGTAATAACCATTAAAGCAACAGCAATAGCTAAATCGAAAGGAAATTCTAACTGGATAATTTCTGGCATAAGTGGCAAATAGGGAGAATAAATAATTCCTAAATCTACCCCTATTAAAACCTGCCATTAAAAACAAATGAAGAGATCGCAATCAACTTTTACTATACTCCTGTATGACAAAAATCTGTCCGACTGCTTTTATATTTTGCTTCATAACCCGCAGCAAACGATTATCTAAGCTTCGACTATCCTCATTCAAAAAATCAATTATTGCTTCGACTTTTCCAGCGTAATTGCGATCGCTTTTAAAAATAATCATGCCAGCATGATTTGGTGTAGTGCGATGTAAATCAATAAAATCTTGGCGATTTTCCGTAATTAAAACACGACCCATTTTCGTAGCATACTGCAAAACAACATCGTCAGGAATACCTTGATTTGCTTGACCTGCTTCGTAGGAAGTTAATACATCATATCCATCTGCTCTGAGTAAATTGACCATTGCGATCGGGAAATTTTCATTGGAATAAAATTGTAATACCATTAAACTAAATCATCTTGGGCAATTTCTCGAGCGATTTGTTCGCGGTTTTGTTCGTAGTAATGCCAAGCTGCGCTTAAATCTTCCGCAGTCAATCCAGGATAATTTGCCAATAATTCCTCATCCGGGGCACCTTGTTGACGATATGCTACCAAAGTCCATACGGGAATTCGTGTATTTCTAATTCGCGCTTGTCCCCCGCAAACTCCTGGTGTAATCTGAATCGGATTTTGCAACATTTGCACGTAATTTAATGCTTGGTCAACTAATTCCTCTGGTAAAGCTGCAATTACTTCGAGCAGTTGAGTCCTCTTATTCATAACAACAAAATCTCCTCTCTCGTTTCATCCTAACTTGAAATTCTATAGTAATTATTGTGGTGACTATTTTTGATACTCAATTTCAATTTTAAGTAGGCGATCGCGCAGCGTTCCGTAGGGATATCGCAAAACTAATACCCCAAAGCATCGCACCAATAAAACTATAATTCGCTAATAGCTACTTCCAAACAACAAACTCAAGTAAATGGATTAAGTATGGTAGTACCACATCCCTCGAAGTCCTTGGTATTTCTGGTTACTAATGTTATTTGATGAATTGCAGCAGTTGCCGCAATAATTATGTCTGCTTGAGTGCGAGGTTTTCCTTGAGTTTGTAAGTATCCTCTTAATTCGCCCGCACGTTTAGCAATTTCTGGACTGACAGGGATTATCTGACAGTAAGTTATCAAAAAATTATCAAGCCAAGTTTGAATCCTGATGTTTGGTTTTGCTGATAAACCGTAGCAAATTTCTTCTAATGCGATCGCACTCAGGAAAATTGATGAGATACTTTGACTCCATGCCATAACTCCGGGATTGGGTAATGGACGAGCTCACTCACTGAGAATGTTAGTATCGCAGAGAACGCTCATATTATTCCTCAGTAAATGGGATATGGCGATCGCTACATCGTGGGGGAGTTTCTAAAATGTAATTATCTTCAGTACAGATTTGACGTAATTCTGCAAAAGCATTGGCGAGGGAAGATGCTTTTTGTTGCTGATGCCAAACCAGGAAATCTTGGAACAGTTTAGGTTCTATGATTGCAGCAACTAATTTGTCCTGCTCAAAGATTAATTGAGGTTCTGACGCGATCGCATCAATGACTTCTGGCAGTTTTTGTTGTGCTTCGTCAAGTTTCCAGTTCATTTGTTTTCAGATTTAGTAACAGGTGATTATGATTTTAGTTTAGGTTACTTTTTCTGTATCTAGCTCAATACTCGAAACTGCGATCGCAGCACTTACTACTTCAACCGCCAAATTTTGATGGTCTTGTCAAAACCACTACTGACAAGAGTTTTACCATCTGGGCTAAAGGCGACGGAACGAACCGAGGCGGAATGCCCTGTGAGGGTACGGATTAGCTCTCCGGTTGCGAGATTCCACAGTTTGATGGTCTTGTCAAAACTACCACTGGCAAGAATATTGCCATCTGGGCTGATGGCAACAGAATTGACATAGTTAGAATGTCCTGTAAGAGTGCGGATTTCCTTTCCAGTTGCGATATTCCACAATTTGATAGTATGGTCACGACTACCACTGACAAGGGTTTCACCATCTGGGCTAAAAGCGACGGAAATAAGCCAGTCAGAATGACCAGTGAGGGTTCGGATTTCTTTTCCTCCTCGATTCCACAGTTTGATGGTGTTGTCATTACTACCACTGGCAAGAGTTGTGGCAAATCGGTTGATAGCGACCGAAAAAACTGCCTTAGAATGCCCGGTGAGGGTGTCGATTTGCTCTCCTGTTGCTAGAACCCACTCTTTGATTGTGTTGTCAGCACTACCACTGAAAAGGGAAAGGAATTTAGTACCTGGGCTGATGACCACGGAAAAAACCGCCTTGGAATGTCCTGTGAAGATACGAGTTTGCTCTCCTGTTTCGATATTCCACAGTTTGATGGTTCCGTCATTACTACCACTAGCAAGGGTTTTGCCATCTTGGCTGATGGCGACAGACCAAACTACGCCAAAATGGTCTCTGAGGCTACGGATTTGCTCTCCTGTTTTGATATTCCACAGTTTGATGGTTCCGTCATTACTACCACTGGCAAGGGTTTTACCATCTGGGCTGATGGCAACGGAAAAAACCCCGCCGGAATGCCCTTTGAGGGTTCTTTGTAATAAAACTCCGCTTGGTATGCTAGCAATTATAGAGATGGGATTAGTTGGCAACAAGCCATAGCGAACATAACCATATATTTGAGTTCCAACTAATGTAACAGCAGCACCCAGTAGTAATATTTTTCTGAAATTAAAATTTTGTTTAGATAGCTTTTTTAATAATCCTTGTGGTGCTGCTGATATTGATGCTGGTGAATGAGGAATTACTGTAGAAGCTAAAGGTGATACTGGGGTTGCAATTACTGGCTGGAAATTCAAATCTTGTAAAACTTCCCCAACCGATTGATAGCGCTGCTGATATTCTTCCTGCAACAATTTATCCAGAATTTGCCCCAATTCTTCACTCACTGCTTGCTGTAAATGCTGTCTCCAATTCCTCACCCACCCATAACCTTGACTTTTCCACAATTGCCAAGGATGAATTCCACTCAATAAATGAAAGCAAGTTGCACCCAAACTATATAAATCGCTGGCTGGATAAACTTTTCCATCCTGCATTTGCTCCAACGGTGCATAACCAAAGGTTCCAATTGTTGTTCCTTTTGCTGTCATCACTGTTTTTGTCAGTTGCTTGGATGCACCAAAGTCAATTAAAACAATCTTGCCATCCCCACGCTGAATTATATTATCTGGCTTAATATCTCGATGAATAACCTTTTGTTGATGTACAACCTGGAGAATATTTAACAAATCCTGCAATAAATCCCGTATCTTTCCCTCGCTGAAAGTTCCTTGCTGTTGCAATTCCTTTAATAAATTCTGCCCGTCAATAAACTGCTGCACCAAATATAAACGACTATCTTCTTGAAAATAAGCCAACAAAGTGGGAATTTGTGGATGTTCTCCTAACTGTTGCAGTCTTTTCGCTTCCTCTTCAAATAATTCCGTCGCTTTTTGCAGTGCTGCTGTTTCTTGAACTTGTGGTGCAAACTGCTTAATAACGCATTTTTCATCCAACTTGTCTGTATCTTCTGCCAAATAGGTTTTGCCAAAACCCCCACCACCCAAGGATTTAACCGGACGATAGCGGTTTCTCAGTATTACCAAGGGAACATGGCAATTGGGGCAGTATTTTGTACCATCAGGTACGGAAGGATTATGACAAGCTGGGTTAAGGCAACAGAGCATAACTGTATATTTACTGGCAGATGGAAGTATTATCAAGCATTTACCAGAATTTTTCAGTAAGATTACTGTTTATTTTGATTTATGGATTACTTTGCTTATCACTCCAGCCAGTTTTCTAGCCGTAAATTGGGGATATTCTCAAAATCTTTGATGTTATTAGTCACCAAAATATCGTTACGATATCTTGCAACCGCACCAATCAACGCATCAATTTCCCCTGTTGGTTTACCAATTTTTCTGAGTTCGCTTTGAATCTTACCAAACTCAACAGCCGCATCTATGTCAAATGGTTCAACTGTTATCAGTTGGGTAAACTGTGCCAAAGTTTCTAGATTCTTTTCAACCTGCTGCGAACAGTAGACACCTTTATAAAGTTCAGAAACAATAATTGTCGAAATATAGCATTGGGCAAAGAAAAGGTTGAATTTGGCAATTGCTTTGGAATTATTATTAAGTAGCGCAATACAAATATTCGTATCTAACAAGTACATTATTACTTATCTGTATTTTCAATAACATCTATATTTCTGCCTAGATAAACATGACGTTGTTCATCAATTTCTGCAAATATTTCAACCAGTTCTGGTTGATGCTGCCAAGCACCAAATAATTGATTGAGTTTAGAGAGTTTTTCTTCATTACTTAAGGCTTGCTCTGTTTCAACTATTTGATTTGGTGAGACAAGCACATCAACAATAATTTCCGCACCATCAGGAATATCATTAATTTGCTCTAATAGTTCAATTGTTTGACCGCGTTTGATACCTTTAATTTTCATTTGCTATATATTCCTTTTGAATGAATGACAGATGTAATTAACACAAATACTTTTAAGCTCTGAACCCATCACACCCAAATATAGGAGTCCGATTGATTATTGAAAATATACGTAACGTACCATTCGCGGGGATTTGGTGCGTTACGAACTCCGTGTCTAGCTAAAGAATACTTGCTTGATTGTAATTGTTACATTTTAAGGCGATCGCGATTGTCTTCTGTTTTCAGAGAATTTAATGGCAACAACAACTCAAATAGCAAGCCTACCCATAATCGAGCTTCCCCAAAATCATCCCTACTAATCGCGATCGCATTTATCCAAAATTACCCTACTCCTCATCATCATCGGGTGGAAAATCCTCTTCAGTCAAACTTTGCTGAGGTATCGCCGCAATGATGGCATCAATTACTTTGGCAACGGGTGTAATTTCAATATTTAAATCGGGAAATTTGGTTCCTTTAGGGACGATCGCACGTTTAAAGCCTAATTTTGCAGCTTCCTTTAATCTTAATTCCATCTGGGAAACCGATCGCACCTGTCCACCTAAACCAACTTCACCAATTAATACCGTCCCTGAATCCACGATTCTGTCGCGAAAACTGGCTACTAAAGCGATCGCTACTGCTAAATCTACCGCAGGTTCTTCCACATTCAAACCACCTACCGAGGCAACGTAGGAATCTAACTTCGACATCGGTACACCAACTCGTTTTTCTAATACTGCTAATATCTGCACCAGACGGTTATAGTCGATACCTGTTGTTGAACGCCGAGGTGAAGCATAACTCGTCGGACTTACCAGAGCTTGCAATTCAACTACAATCGGGCGCGTACCTTCACAAGCTACCGTAATTGCACTTCCAGGCGAAGGATCATCGCGATTACCAATAAATAACTCGGAGGGATTTGGTACTTCTCGTAACCCATTCGCTACCATTTCAAAAATGCCAATTTCATGGGTAGCACCAAACCGGTTTTTGACTGTGCGTAACAATCGATGGGATGCAAATCTATCCCCCTCAAAGTACAATACCGTATCTACCAAGTGTTCCAGTACCCTGGGACCTGCGATCGCACCTTCTTTGGTAACATGTCCAACTATCAACATGGTAATATCTTCATGTTTCGCCACCTTCATCAATCCCGCAGTACATTCCCGTACCTGTGCGACTGAACCGGGCGCAGATGCCAAACTGGGGAAAAACACCGTTTGAATACTGTCGATGACGGCGAGATTGGGCTTTAACGAATCAATTTCCCGCAAAATCTCTTCTAAATCAGTTTCCGGTAGTATATATAATTCAGCTTCATTTCCAGGTACAGGTGTAGCTTTGAGAGCTTCTTCCCTTGGCTTCCCATTGCCATTCCCGTTATCATAAATTTGTTTATTCTCGTTCCCATCCTCATTTTCAGCATTATCGGTGTCATCTTGAGCTTTTTTTGTCACCCCCAAGCGTGAAGCTCGTAACTTTACTTGCTGCCCTGATTCTTCACCCGACACATAGAGAATGCGATAACGCTGTGCCAACTCATTTGATACCTGCAACAGCAAAGTAGATTTACCGATACCTGGATCACCACCGATCAGCACTAAAGAACCAGGTACAATACCCCCACCCAGAACCCGATCCAGTTCGCCATATCCTGAAGGTAAGCGGGGTACTTGGCGATCGCTAATTTGGTCAAATCTCAGCGAAGCTCTGGCTTTGGGAACCTTATTGCTAGATTTACGCTGCCCAGACTGATTGTGCCAACTACCAACGCCGCGACTTGGTGATTCCGATGAAGCTTGCATAGTCACCTGTTCTTCGAGGGAATTATAGGTTCCACAAGCCGGACATCTACCGAACCATTGCGGAGACTCAGAGCCACATTCGTTACATACGTAGATTGTGCGTGATTTTGCCATTCTTATTGTTTCTTATTCTAATTAAATAATCTTAATTTTTTCTTTAAGTTTACAGTGCAAGAAAAAGTGAATAATTGCAAGACTTACAAGTTTTTACGAATAAATAATAGGAATGATATCTTAATAATATGGTGGTAAAAATTAATCATGAAAATTTTAGTTAAGGAGCGTTGAGAAACTTGGAAAGTCATAAAGAAAAAATCCTAGTGGTAGACGATGAAGCTAGCATTCGTCGAATATTAGAAACGCGCCTTTCGATGATTGGCTATGATGTGGTCACTGCTGGAGATGGTGAAGAAGCTTTAGATACCTTTCGCAAAGCGGAGCCGGATTTAGTAGTTTTGGATGTAATGATGCCAAAATTGGACGGATACGGAGTTTGTCAGGAACTACGTAAAGAATCAGATGTACCAATTATTATGCTAACAGCCTTGGGTGATGTTGCAGACCGGATCACCGGATTGGAACTAGGAGCTGATGATTATGTTGTCAAACCCTTTTCCCCCAAAGAACTTGAAGCCCGGATTCGTTCAGTATTACGTCGAGTTGATAAAACAGGCGCTTCTGGTATTCCTAGTTCCGGTGTTATCCACGTCAGTACCATCAAAATCGATACTAACAAGCGCCAAGTATACAAAGGTGACGAGCGCATTCGCCTCACGGGTATGGAATTTAGCCTATTGGAATTGTTAGTTAGTCGTTCTGGTGAAGCCTTTTCGCGATCAGAAATTTTACAAGAAGTCTGGGGATATACTCCCGAACGTCACGTAGATACTCGCGTAGTGGATGTGCATATCTCACGACTGCGGGCAAAGCTCGAAGATGATCCGAGCAACCCGGAGCTAATTTTGACAGCGCGAGGTACAGGCTACCTTTTTCAACGTATCATCGAGCCTGGGGAGGAGTAAATAGTTAAGAGTTAGGGATTGGGAGTTAGAAGTTGGGAGTGGGGAGTTAGAAATGGCAAATTCGATACGATTGAATTTAGATTCACAATTTTTAACTTTTAATTCTGAACTTTTAATTCTCAATTGACATAATCCATAACTAATAATTCCTAATTCCTAACTTATTTTAACCATGGCGAAATCCGATCCAAATCGTGTTTTACGGCGTTTACCTCTAGTGACAGGAGGATTAGGGGCTGTACTTTTATTTATAAATAGAATCTTGACACCAGAATTGACAAATTCCCAATCCCGTGCAGATGTATTGGGAGTTATTTTAAGTGCCTTATTAATTTTGACAGGTTTATTGTGGCAGCAGGTGCGATCGCAAATTCCCGATGCAGTGCAATTAATTGGCGAAGAAGGATTTGAACTCACATCGGACTTACCGGATGCAGTGAAAACAGAATTAGCTTGGGCATCCCGTTTGTTGCTGTTAAATACCGTCACCAAAGCGATCGTTATAGTTTACCAGGGTAAAGTCATCTTGCGACGGGGAATCTTAGCCAAAAAATCGCAAGTTACTCCAGGTGCAATCTTAAATCGGGTAATCGAAAAACAAAAACCCGTTTATTTAGTGGATGTAAAAGCATATCCCGGCAAAATAGAATTTGACTATTTACCAGAAAATACACAAGGCATAATTTGCCAGCCACTAGGAGCAGAAGGGGCAATGATATTAGGTGCAAATGCTCCCCGAAGCTATACCAAACAAGATGAAAACTGGATAGCAGGAATTGCCGATAAATTAACTGTTAGCTTAAAAGCAGGAGTAGGAAGTACAGATTCGCAATAAGAAATTAAAGATTGTAGCTTAAAAGCCATAAGTAATTGATTCCTGCCCCTATTCCCCATTACCCTTTCCCCTTATCCTTATGCAAATCATCTACTGGTTGCTTATCATTCTCATGGTAGTTGGTGTCATTGGTGCTGTAGTACCCGCACTTCCTGGCAGCAGCTTGATTTTAATTGCCATTATTATTTGGGGTTTCGTTCAGAAATCCTTTGCAGCAATTAGCATACCTCTAATAGTCACCTCCATCGTTTTGCTGCTCAGTATTGGTGTTGACTTTCTTGCTGGTTACATCGGTGCAAAAAAAGCAGGTGCGAGTAAATGGGGACAAATTGGTGCATTCGTGGGATTAATAGTCGGATTTTTAGGTTTATTACCCACGCTACCATTTGGGGGACCATTATTAGGAATGTTACTTGGTCCCTTATTAGGGGCAATAATTGGTGAATATTTGTTTTGTAAAAACTGGACAACATCAATCAAAGCAGGTATTGGCATTGTCGTTGGTAGTGTAGTTGGTAACTTCATTCAAGGATTACTCGCTTTAGCAGCAGTTGTTGTCTTTATTTTCTCCACCTGGGGACAAGTATTTGGCTAGCCCATTCCTCATAAACTCAGTTTCTTGAAAGCTGAAAATTAGGCAAAAAAAATGGGTAGAGAAGAGTCCTAAATACTGCAATTAGTAACTCTAATCTACCCAGTGTAGTGCAAACGAGAAGATTTTATTTTTGTAATGAAAAATTTAAAAGTTAGATATATAATTCGATTTTTTTGTAATTAATATAATTTACTCCTATTGATAATGTGAATGAAATATTTTATGAATTATTGCTGAGTAGATTAGGCGGGTTTTGGTTAGTAAGCCCGCCATAGTCATCTACGGGCAATTGAGTACATAGTTTTAGGTACTTTTGAGAAAGTTGATATTAACCAACTTGACTCACTTTTTTACCTTTGCGTACACCGAACATACCAGCAACAGCCAAAGCACCCAAGCTAACAATAGTTCCAGGTTCAGGAACACTTACTGCCAAACTAACACCATCACCAGTTCTAACCGATGGGAAGACTCCTGGTTGACCTAGTTGTATTTGCAGTGTTTTGACATCATCTAATGTAATGTACTGAAGATTACTGTCAGGTCCTCCAGGTAAAAGATTGTTAACAGCAATTCCGTTCACTTTAATAACACCACTAAAACCACTAGTTTCGACATCAAAGAAACTTAGATTTAATCCATTAACAACTTTGTCGAATACAAACTCGAATAAACCAACTTCTAAACGACCATTTTCAAGTGGTTTACCATTTTCATCAACAGCGACAGGACGAAACCAATTTTGATGTAGCGCCGGGTTTGTGCCTTCATCTTCAGCTAAGAATTTAATTTCAAAAGAACCTTGTGTATAGGTATTAGCAGTATTTCTATCATCCGCAAACAGTAAACTTTTGCCAAAACCATCTTTGTAATCTAGACTCTCAATTGTGTAACCCAAAAGACTTGTATCAATACAATTTGCTGCATTTGTTAAACAAGCTCCATTATTTAAAAGTTTGACTTCACCTTCTATATTTGGAACTAAAGATGCTGCGTTGGCTGCGGGAGCGAGAGTAATAACACTGAAACCAACGGTAGCTGCTGCGAGGATTTTTGCGGATAAAGTAACTTTTTTCATGGTTGCCTCTTATCTAAATTTAGGTGTTTTTTAAGTAGCTTTTGGAATCGGTTCTGCGTGTTTTTTCCGATTCATATTTGTATGTTATTTCCACCTAAGTGCAAACGTCATCCCTTATTCTCAAGGTTTACTTGAACTTGATTCTGGAGACAATATTTGGATAATTACTTAAAGTTTATGTTTGATTTGATAGCAGTATGTTGACAAGTGGAGTTACAAAAAATAGTATGCAACATCATACTTTTGCTGATAAAAGATAAAACTTTATATGATTTTTTTAAATTTTTAAAGTATGCAACTACTCTTTTATTGAATATTTGCTGTAGCTAAGTGTGAGTTTCAGTATTCTCAATTCAGAAGATAATACTAAAAATACTGATAAATAAGGCTTTTGTGGCAGTTCAAATAGTGGAAAATGTTTGCGAGTCGATTCTTTTATCAGATAAGTAATTGTACACCGAGTTATATCCTAATAAATAGACGTAGAGAATTTTTCATGATGAGTGATTAGACTGCTATGAATATTAAAAAAACCCAACTTCGCTAAAGGAGTTAGGTTTTTGACTAATGATGCTGATTAAATTAAATGAATTAGTAATTTAGGAGTTACCCAAGTTACGCTTGGCTTCACTGGCAACTACTTCAACTTCGTCATCCACGAGGGTTTCTAATAAAGATTTGGCTTCGGAGCCACCTAAGTGATTTAATGCCAGTACAACTCGGTGACGAATCTGCCAGTCTGGGTTAGTCGCGTAGGGCGCGAGTAAGGAAACAGCCCGTAAATCCCCTAATTCGCCAAAAGAACTAATTGCGGTAATTTTGATTAACTCATTATCTGAAGAGAGTGCTTCTTGAAGTAAGTCAAAACCTCGCGGTTCTCCTAAAACTCCTAATGTCGCAATGACACTCAGTTGCACAATCCATTCAGGAGTGTTGTGATAGATTTGCTGTAAGTCGTCGAATGCAGACACAAGTTTTAATGCACCTAAACAATCTGCTGCTGCTGCTTGTACATCAGGTTCTTTGTCTTTCAACATCCGACGCAGTATTTCCAGTGATAAGTCTAAATCTTGTCCGCCTAAGGTATCCATTTGGCTCACTGCTGAGTAGCGAACACGAGTATTCGGATCGTTAATTGCCTGTTGAATTAACTCAAACCCTATTGTTGGTTCTAATTCTCGAATTTGATTAACCGCACGCAAGCGATCGCCCAAATCTTCTGAACTTAGCAACTGCCTTACAGACTCAGGAGTGATACTCATTCACACTTCTCTCTTTTGATTAAATTCGTTTTGATTTAGTGGTTTGGTTATTGGTAAGTATTGGTAAGTATTGGTAAGTACGTAGTTAGAATCAAAACCAATCAAGAGAATGTAGTACAGTCTCTTCGGTTTTTTTATTGAATTAAACCTACCTGTTGATTGGGTAATTGGTAAAGATAAGTAACCATCACCACATTACCCACTCACAATTAAACATTAGCCATTACTCACTAACAGCCATTGCCCGAATAATATCACCACGTGTGAGAATACCAACTACTTGACCCTCGCTGTCAAGTATGGGCAGACGATGAATGCTTTTATCGTGCATTAATCTCGCTGCGTCCCGTAGTGGTTTGTCAGGAGAAACAGTAATGGGGTTTTTACTCATAACATCCCCAACAGTTTGCCCAAGTGCTTTGTGTAAATCGCGATCGTATGTGGCAGGATTTTGTAAATAGATAACACTATCGAGAAACATAATGTAAGCAGGTGGAGTTACGCCTGTTTCTTGCCACATCAAATCTGTTTCCGAAATAATACCAATGAGTTTACCGCTTTCGTCTACGACGGGTAAACCACTGATACGTCTTTCTGCCAAAATTGCGATCGCTTCTTTGAGTGGAGTTTCGCGTCGAACGACAACTGGGTTGTGGCTCATGACATCAGCAACGGTTTTTAACATATTGTTACGATACTCCTGTAAACACGGCAGAGAAACAGCGATTACCTACAAAATTTACGATGAAATTTTCCGTAGGTATGTAGGGAATTACTGAATTTGAAAAAAGACGATTATTATTGTCCCTAGCTTCATTGTAGGGAAATTTATCACCTGCTCAATGCTATGAAATAGATTGTTACTGTTTTGATAATCAGGCATTGGACATTAGTTATTGGATGATAGATAAAATTTATCTATTTTGTTTGCATTGTTTGTCTTTTTTGGATGGTAATTATTACAAAAATTTACTTATTTTATTTTTCAATATTGGCGATCGCTAGAAATAATTAATTCCTATTGCCTCTAACTTTATGCCTTGGCGAGAACTATACTAAATAAAAAGCATTATCTAAATATTCAGGGTTGAATTAAAAAACAATTTGCTGTTGTTAAAGGCAGTGTTTTGCAATATTCCTAACTTCTAATTACGACTTACCCCACCCTTACCATTACCAATTAAATTCCAATGCACATACCATCACGTGTTAGACCTATACTTCCCCAGCAGCCATCTTTTGCGTCTCCGATAGAAGAACGGGTGCATCGTAAACAACGTCTGGCTGCGGCACTTCGCTTATTCTCTAAATATGGTTTTGATGACGGTGTTGCTGGACATATTACAGCCCGCGATCCAGAATATTTGGATAGTTTTTGGGTAAACCCGTTCGGAATGCATTTTGGCATGATTCGGGCTAGTGACTTAATTCGCGTTAACCATCAAGGTGAAGTTGTCGAAGGAAATCATCCAGTTAACGAAGCCGCATTTGCGATTCATTCCCGCATTCATGCATCCCGTCCCGATATTGTTGCTGCTGCCCATACCCATTCGATTTACGGCAAAAGCTGGTCGAGTTTGGGTCGTTTATTGGAGCCACTAAGTCAGGATGCCTGTGCTTTTTACCAAGACCACGGTCTTTTCGATGATTATACTGGAGTTGTGTTACAAGCGGAAGAAGGCGATCGCATTGCCGCCGCATTAGGTAATAATAAAGCCGCAATTCTCAGAAATCACGGCTTACTCACAGTGGGGAAAACGGTAGATGAGGCTGCTTGGTGGTTTATTTCCATGGAACGCAATTGCCAAGCACAGTTACTCGCGGAAGCTGCTGGTAAACCACAATTAATTAATCACGATTCGGCAACTTTAGCACGCCACCAAGTAGGTTCTCCCTATATGGGTTGGTTTAGTTTCCAACCTTTATATGAACTGATTGTTAGACAACAACCAGATTTGTTAACTTAAGTATTAACACTCAAAAATTAAAAATCAACTATTACATTAAACTTTGCCCATTGCAATTCTTTTCTGAGTTTGTTTGCGCTTGAGTTTTCTGGTTACTGCTAGAGTCGCAAGTGCAAAAACTCCCAATCCAACCGATGGTTCAGGAATCGCGGTACTGGCAGCACTGGCAATAATCGCATGTGCGCGCGTTGTCGGATGAATATTATCCCAAAATAGATACTGCTGGGGTTCACTACAAATTGTTTGAGCCACTAAGTTTAAACAAGGCTCTGTTACATTTGTGAAATCACCTCTGGGAATGACTTGAGAGAATAATCCATTAATATCTAAAAAACGAATTTTTAATTCTTTTTCCTGGCTCAATGTTTTCAAGCTTGAATTCAAACCAGAATTATGCAATCCTGTCAAGGTGTTGAGTCCAGCAGAAACCGCATCACCCTGAGCAAGAGTACCAGGGAGTTGCCCTAAGTTTGGTAAATTAGCTACTAGAAAATTTTTAGCACCCAATTCTGCCAGTGATGCTACTGCATTTTTAATATTATCAACGGGGATGCCAGGATTTGTCTGTCCACCACCAAGATAATCGTTAGCACCAGCCCAGAGAATGTAAAGTGCATTTTCATCAGCCTTGGCATTGGTGGCTTTGAATTCCTGAACTTGTTGGGCTAATCCCGGTAAGTTGAGAGGATTTCCTGGGATTAGAGTATTTGTATCTCCCGTATTTGCGCCACCTATTGCATAATTAGTTTTCTTTGAGCCGAAGTTTGAAGATAAGTATTCTACCCAAACAGGACCGTTAGAAAAACGACCATTGGAATAATATGGTTTTGGGGGTATTCCCGTACCTGTCAGAGTTTCAGTAATGTCAAATGCTCTACCAATATCAGAAAGACTATCTCCGAATATGTAAGACTGGGTAAAACTTGCCGCAGAGGCTTTTGAAGGTAAAGAGATTGAGAAAGCTATGATTCCTGCCGCTAATAGTTGCTTTTTCATCTATTTGTTCCTAATTTTTAGATTTGTGTACATACTTTTTTGGAAACTGCGGAAATCTCGATATTCATGGGAATCCCCTAGCCCAAGGGAATACACACAGATATCAGTTTATTTATCGTGTTGATGGCAAAATTCAATAATAAGGTAGTAGTTTATAAGGTGTGTTGCGTAATCTTACTAAGATAATGGCATAAATTACTAAAAATAATATTACTTTATGCGTGTTAAATACTTATCTTTATGGACTCTTATTAAAACTAGTGTTTTTAATTAAGAAGTAGCTAAATTCACTGCATCCAACCTACTTACCTTTCAACTTCAATGCATCGGTAGCCGAAACACCATCACCCTGTGTACCGAAGTACCACAAAGCTGCTGCGGCTTCTGCGCGATTTACAGGTTTCTTCGGTTGAAAAAGTGTTGTATAACCGAATACACGACGTATATTTGATTGCTCACCGTTTTGAAAATCGGCTAAAACAGCCCGTAAAGCTTTAGGGTCAATTTTTCCAGCATCTTGAAACCCCCAAGTTTGCTTCACTGCTTCTAAATTGGCAGTAGGCAGGGCTTGACGAGTATCGAGTGGCAACTTCCACAAAATTAATTGTTCCCGTGTTAATGGTGCATCGGGACGAAATATCACTTCCGTAGCATCACCAGATAAAGGACTGGGAATTAAACCAGCTTCGGCGAGTCCTTGAATTACAGGGAAGTCAGGGTTGTTTTTGGGCACATCACTAAATGCAGGTTGCGTAGTTTCCGCAGCCAAACGAATCTGTTTAGCGGGATTATTGGCATACATGGCGTTATTTGCAGCTACTAACCAACCAGCATATTCGCGTCGAGTAATAATTTTACCTGGTTCAAATAGGTTGTTAGGCGCGATCGCATTATTCTTTGCGGAGCTATTATTGGATGGAGAATTTTTCGCTGTAACTGGTAAAACTCCTAAAGCTGCTAAATCTTGAATGTATTGCTGTAACTGTTGTGAGGCTTTGTTAATATCGCTGTATTGCTGCGGATTTGTGGTGGTAGCGACGGAGATATTTGCGGGGGGAGAAGTGACTGCAATTGGAGTTTCCTGGGGAACTGGACCAATAAATTCTGGATTGCCTGGTTGAGGAAGATTACTAGCAGTATTTGTATTTGTGGCTAGGGGAGTTTCTGTTATTTGTGGGGTAGGCGCAAAAGCTGTACCATTCGGCGAATAATCAATCCGCAATTCTGTTGATGTTTGTGGTTGGTTGGGTGCAACGTTTGTCACCGACTTTGGTTGAATCGATACTTGAACTAATAATTTATCTTTTGTGGCTACAAATCTACCCTCAGTATCATCTGTTGGCTGTTGTGTAATTTGCCAATTCCCAGCTTGAAATTGAGTGCGGTAGAAACTAGCAATAATATTACTCGGATCGGCACTATCCCAACGTGTCAATACTTGGTTTTCTGTACCTGGGCTAATTTCCTGTAGTTGGGCATTTGCGTAGACAATATCTTTGGGGAAATCAGCAGGTAGTTGAATTGTCGCTTTTGCTTCTGGAGTTGGGTTTACCTGGTTTGTACCCAAACCCAATGGATTATCTTTCAAACGCGGATCAGCTGCCAAAGACTGTTCCCAATCTTTAGCAGATGGATTATTAGCGCAAGCAGTTAGGGTTGTCAGAATAACTGCCAAACACAGAAAGACAAATGGACGTTTGCGATACAACACGGGAATTAGCAATTTTAGTACCAATTTCTACCCTAGCGCAGAGAAGCTACACTGTACACAAGTCAATATTTATTAACTGCATTGGGAAATCATGTAAAAATAAGTAGCGCAAGTGTCTCGCTTGCTATTTCCCAAAAGTGGGCAAGATGCCCCGGAGTTTTCCGTAAAGAACATCTCCCCAGAAACTCCTCTCCCCACTACATTGTTCAATTTATTTTTACCGAATATTGAGAACAATGGGAACCACTGCTAATACTGCAAGTACGCTTCTAAATCGTCGATTTGTGGTGCGCTTAATTCCTTAACGACGCGCCAGAGAATAGTGTAGCTACCATCTGAGCGCTGGCGAACTGGACGAAAAGCAATAATGTTGTCACTGCTGGGGATTTTGAGTAATTCGTCAATTTGCAATCGTTCCTTGGATGTGAGTTGTTTGCCATTTAAGATAACTTCGGGTAATTGAAATTGGAGCGATCGCACTAAATATGTATGATTTAGTCTGACGGGAACTGTGGCTGAGAGCAAATTATTTTTGTTTTTGTCGGCAATTAGTTGTCTTTGCTCTGCTTGTAAGACATGGAAAAGTTTGGGTGGTTGGTAATTTAGAAATGCTTCGCGGATATTTGGGGTGACAGTTTTTAGGTTAGCGTCTAATTTTTCGATGGGGATATTGCCCAAATCAGTCATAAAATAGCGGTCTGCTCCCGATGATAAGATTTGGAAACGTTCTCCAACCAATTGAAGTGCTAAATTGGGAGTAAATCCATCTTGTGTTTCTGCTAAAGAAGGGAAAGGATAACGTTCTCCGACGGTTTGTAACAGTCGATTCTCAAGCTGATTGAGGGGACGCTGGTAAGCTGCATATGGCAGAACCCGAAAAATTCCTGTCTTTGGCAATGCTAAAAACTTTGCGTAGGTTTGCGGTTCTTGGGGATCAATATCATAAGCAAACTTGTCCAGTGCGGCTGCTGTTTCTCTAGGGTTGTGAAATTTGCTACCTTGTGGAAATCCAGCTTTTGCCTGAGCAATATATTTCTCTGCGGTTTCTAAAATAACTGTCGCTTCTTGGGGAATAGCGATCGCAGCTTGAATTGGTTGAGAATAGTTAACTAGAGGTTTCTTTGTTGGTTGACCAATAACTGCTGCTGGTGATGGAGGTAAGTTCGGCTCTTGAATGGCAAAGGGTGTAGCTTTCTTTCCTAGGCGAGGACGTTCCACTGATGATATCGCCAGCACCGAGTCTAATTTTCGTTCCCCACTCACAAGCGGTAATTCACGTACCAAAGCGGATTCGCCACGTCGCGATAAGATACGATCTAATATTGGCGACATTTTTAACAATTCCTGACTGGATGCATATAAAGAGCAATAGGTAGGAGATTGTGTGATGTCCGAATTGACACTTGTATTTCCGAGGGAGTTACAAGTCGCGGGGAAATTCGGGTCTTGGCGTTTGCCAAAAGCTGCGATCGCTTGAGCTTGGACAAAAATTTGACCGTTGGCAGAACGAACCCGATTTGGATCAGGTTGAGCCAGTGCCCGTTCTATCCGTGCAACTAAATTAATTTGTTCCTGTAACAATTTTTCTACAGCCGTATCAAAACCACCACTCGGACTTGACGCAGAATTTGGCATCGTCGAAGATGGCGACTTATAATCACCCGCCAAGCTGGGATTTGTAGCCGTAACCACGTAAACAGGTACTAAAAGACTGAAAAAAAAGTATTTCATTTAAAATCCGCGATCGTATAGGAGTATGAAAAATCTAAAATAGATATTAAATTTATAAACAATGAACTAAACAAGTGACCACATTATCGACAACCGCCTACTAGTAAATTGAGTGCCAACAAAAGCGTCGTTGGTTCGTTATCAGTGCTACAACACAACTACATGCAAGCTTTCACCGACCAGCCGATATATTCAGAAGCACCACTCCAACTGTTACTATTTGTTGACGATCGCCCGAAATCTCGCCAGCAGGTACAGCGAATACAGTCATATCTAGATGAATTACAGGCTGAGTACAAGTTTGAGCTTCAGGTTGTCGATGTTGGACAACAACCCTATTTGGCGGAACACTTTAAATTGGTGGCGACACCAGCGCTGATTAAAATTCATCCCGAACCCAGACAAGTCCTTGCTGGTAGCAATATTATTTCGCAGCTAAAAAATTGGTGGGCACGTTGGCAAGTTGCTGTTGAAGGCTACATACGATTACAAGCCGAATTGCAAAATGACTTCCACGACGAGAGAAACGGTAGCGCCCCCATACAAAATACTTCCATTCAATCGGTTGCCGCTTCCGCAGAGTTAATTCGCCTTTCCGATGAGATTTTTCGCATCAATCAAGAAAAAGAAAAATTGGAAGAACAACTCCAATTTAAAGACAGAGTAATTGGAATGCTGGCTCACGACCTTCGTAACCCCCTGACTGCGGCATCTATTGCCCTGGAAACCCTACAATCTAACTACAATGTCGAAAAGGGGGAATTCGAGCGTTTAACCCCAAAATTAACCACACGTCTGTTTCAACAAGCACGCAACCAAACTAAAATTATTGACCGGATGATTACCGACTTGTTGCAGGTTGCACGCAGCACTGACAGTGACTTTCGTATCCACCCCCAAAAAATTGAGCTAGGAAACCTTTTTCAAGAATTGCTGGAAGAATTACGCGATCGCATTTCGCTCAAGTCCTTGGCAATTGCAAAAGACATTCCTAAGGATTTACCTTTGGTTTATGCTGACCCGGAACGCATTCGCCAAGTTATCATCAACCTCCTTGATAATGCCATCAAATATACTCCCGAAGGAGGAAGTATTATTGTTTCTGGACTCCACCGCACCAGCCAAAAAGTGCAATTTAGTATTGGTGATAGTGGTCCAGGTATTCCCGAAGAAAATCGCGATCGCATCTTTGAAAATCATTACCGCCTTGAACGGGATGAAGGTAAAGAAGGATACGGCATTGGTCTGTGTTTATGTCAGCGTATCATTCGTGCCCACTATGGTCAAATCTGGGTTGAAGTTTCCCCAATGAATGGAGCCTGGTTCCACTTCACGCTACCAGTGTATCTAAAGTAACGAAATTATTTCCAGATATATTTAAGTCAAATTTCAGAATCCAAAATTTAATACCAATTTGAAAAAGAATGCGACAGATAAATTTTGTGGAGACGCAATATATCGCGTCTCATATTCTGGATGTATTGCAAACATTTTTTGAATCGGTATAAAATAAACTCCCATAAATTAATTTACGGGAATCTGTTAGTTTATTGATGGAATTTAGTCTAGGGAAATTTGCTCTAGGACATCATTAAAGCTGTAATATCTTCAACCGTTGTTACAGTTCTATATTGAGGAATACCTATAGGTTTTTTGCGAATCGTGACACGACTGACTATGGTTAACTTTCTTTGACTCATATTCAGATTATAGGTAGTGGTTCCAGCTTTAGCGACAAACACATTATGTCCATCATCTACAGGATTTGTAGCGAGACTTCTCCCTGTAGAACCCGATTGTATAATCATGCTGTATTTCTCGTTGCCAGAGTTACAAATCTGCACAGTATGATTATTCGTAAAGGCTTTGGCAAATAAATTATTACCACAACTAAGATTGATACTTGCTTGTTGAGTTTGGGGAGCGCTCTGAGCTACTGAAGGTTGTAAATGTACTATTGTAGGCAGCGCTAATAATGTGAATATTCCCACACTCTTGAATGTGAATTTGATACTTTTGGAAAAATAGAATTTTACTGGTATAGATAATGCCATTGTTGTGCTCTTTTTGAAGTTAATTAGATAATTTCAGCTAAATTGTTTGTGTTGAATTAAGCTTCAGTATGAGTATCAATGATTTCGGAAAACTGGTGCAAATTGTGGAATATTGTGAAAAAATCAACCTCAATTCACTTTCATATTGTATTTGCCAAGGTAATTAGGAAAACTTTAAATCATTTCATATCGTGCAGATAGAGAGTTTGAAAAAGCTGAAAACTGGCTTTTATTGCTGTAATTCTGCAAAATTATACTTTCCCTTCAGCCTGTAGATAGAAATGCGATCGCGCGAAAATTGCCACAATTAATCATGGAAACTTCTATCTATCAAAAACTAAAATCATGGGCTTTGGCATCGGTGACTTATTCTGGATTTTTCTCTTGCTTTCCTCGCTGCAACCAATATGGCAACGCCGACAAGTCGAATTTAAGCGTTTCCGTTCTCTCCAACAATTCCAGCAGGAACGCAACAGCAGGGTGATTTTACTCATTCACCGTCAAGAGTCCATCAGCTTATTGGGTATCCCCATCTCACGTTATATAACTATTGAAGACTCAGAACAAATACTGCGGGCAATTCGCCTTACCCCACCCGATGTTCCCATCGATCTGATTTTACATACCCCCGGAGGCTTAGTTTTAGCAACCGAACAAATTGCTAGAGCATTAATTCGCCACACAGCTAAAGTCACCGTCTTTGTACCCCACTACGCCATGAGTGGTGGGACAATGCTAGCCCTGGCATCAGATGAAATCGTCATGGATGCAAATGCAGTTTTAGGACCTGTTGATCCCCAATTAGGTAATTTTCCTGCCGCTAGTATTATTAAAGTTGTCGAAGATAAGCCAATTGCGGAAGTTGATGACCAAACCCTGATTATGGCAGATATATCGCGTAAAGCCATTCAACAAGTGCAAAGATTTGTGCGGACGCTACTCAAAGATTCAATACCGAAACAAAAAGTTTTACCTGAAAATATTGAAGGCATTATTGACGCACTGACAACTGGACGTGTGACGCACGATTATCCTATCACCGTCGAAGAAGCCACGGAAATGGGTTTACCTGTCACAGTGGGACTTCCCCGCTCAATTTACGATTTGATGGATTTGTACCCCCAACCCCAAGGTGGACGACCAAGCGTACAGTATATTCCTATGCCCTACGATGATCGTCGCCCAATTTTACCAGTTCCCAAAGGTAGACCAATGGAGGAAACTGGACAAATTTTATAGAAAATTATGTGAAGATGGGCTGGGGTAAAGTCTTAGCAGACGAAGAAGGCTTCTGATTTTCGACTTTCTTCGTCTCTCCCCTCTCCTAAATTCTTATTTTTTCGATTCTGGTGTCGGTGTTGGAGTGGGTTTTTCTGTTGGTGTTTCCGTTGCAGTTGGTGTCGGTGTTGGGGTGGGTTTTTCCGTTGGTGTTTCCGTTGCAGTTGGTGTCGGTGTTGGGGTGGGTTTTGCTGGTTTTTTCCTAGTTGGTTTAGCTGGTGTCGTCGTCGGAGCTGGTTGCTTCCCTAAAATATTTTTCGCTTCTTGATCTAACTTTTGGCGAAGGGCTAAATCAGCAATTCCTGTTTCTTCAAGTTGAAATTTCTTTTGAAACTCTTTAACCGCAGTTTCAGTGCGATTACCATAAAATTGGTCACGAGGTAAAGGTGGATTTGGCTTGATGACAACGTTTAAATTCGCCTGCAAAATTCTGACAATATTAGCAGCGAAGTTTTGTGTTTTTGATCCAGCTATGCCATCAACAGGTTTTAACTTATACCCTGTTTGGAATTCTGTAATGGCTTTTTTTGTTTCAGCATCAGTTAAAGCTGCGTTAGAAACCTTGACTTGATAACCTAATCCCCGTAACACTGCCCGAAATTGTTGTGGTGAATAAACTCGTTCTTGTTGTTGTGCATCTACGGTATTAGATATGACAATAGTTGCAGTGACAACACAGACTGTGGCTATACTCAAACTTGATTTTCCTAACCTACACCACATAATCAAAACTCCTCGTGATTAAATTCTTGGCTAAATAGCTGTATAAATGGCTGGAATGACTCTCAATTACTCAATTTCCAGACGTTAAAAAATGATTTGGATTTACGCGATCGCGACAAACTGCTTTTATCGTCAAGTTGATTGCTCTGCAAAGTTTTTAGATATGGGCAGTTCAACCAACGTTTTATTTAACGTCTTTAATCTATTGATTATTGATGATTTTTGATGATTTTTGATTATGTTAATTTAAATTAAAAATTTTCTCATCACTTTTGATTGTCATCTCCCATGAGACATATCTTCAATAAGGAATATATATTTGTCAAACATTGTCAAAAACAATACAACTTATTTGTGTGAGTAGCTCGGAAAATTTAAGCAAATGACAAGCGGAAACAGTTCTAATCAGCTTCATTTATGGTTTGAGAGATTTATGGCAATTACTGCCACGGTAAATTTTAGTTTAGTCTTATTTGATTTAAGTTACATTCCTTGGCGGGATTTTTACTTACGAAATATTCCTCAGGTGATTTCTCTATATGATCCAGTCAAGGGTATTCAACCTCATCGTGAAACCGATGGCTATTTAGCAACGGTAAAAGCATTGGAAGAACAGGTAAATCAAACAGGATTGCAATCACCACAGGCGGCAGCCAAGTTAGAAGAACTACGCCGTCTCAGTACAGAAATAATTGAGACTAACCCCTTTGCAGGTGCAAATAAATCAGGGACGCTGGAAAAAATCAAAAATAGAATGCGAGATCATCTTACCGAAAAATCTGCCAAAACAGCCTTTGCCAGATTTTGGAGTCAACCGTATCTCTCGCAAAAGAGTTGGAATCAAGAAATAGACTTTTTTAACCGTAGAATTAAACCCTTAATTGCCACCAACTATTACCGCCAAATTGGGGAAAATGGCGAACTCATAGACTGGTTTGGGCTAATAGACTTACCCTTTTGCTTATTATTTGGCACTGAATTATTAGCGCGTAGCTTTTTTATCAAACGTCGCCATCCCGAATTTAGCTGGTTGGAAGCAATTGTCTGGCGTTGGTATAATTTTTTACTAATAATTCCCTTCTGGCGATCGCTCCGCATCATTCCCATTGTCATTAGACTTGATAGAGCTAAAATTATCAAATTGCAATTATTCCGCACGCAGGTACATCGAGGAATTGTCTCTAATTTTGCCGAAGAACTGACAGAAATAGTTGTGGTGCGTGTCATCAACCAAATTCAAGTTTCCATCAAACGTGGCGAACTGACTCGATGGTTATCACCTAAAGAAACGTTTCGACATTATATAGACATCAACGACGTGAATGAAGTCGAAGCCCTGGGGACAATTTTGCTGCAAACAATAATTTATCAAGTATTTCCCCAAATCCAGCCCGAAATTATTGCGATTTTGCAACACAACATCAATAGCGCTCTCAAACAATCACCTTTATACCGCAATCTGCTAGTGCTTCCAGGGGTTGATCAAATGCAAACCCAATTCAGCGAACAAATCGCCACTCAAATTGCCACTAATCTGTATAAAGCCATAGTTAATACCGCCAAAGACTCAACCTCCGCCAAACTAGCCAACCAATTAATCCAGCGCTTTACCGAAAGTCTTGGTAGCGAAATGCAAAAAAAACACGTGATTAGCGAAATCCAAGCCCTATTATTTGACTTTTTAGAGGAAATAAAAATTAACTACGTCCAGCGTCTATCTCAAGAAGACCTTGAACAAATTATCGAACAAACCAGAAAAATGAAAATCCAAACAACAATTCAATCAACAGCTATTGTACCGAAGTTCAGGAATGAGTGAGAGGCAGACAGAAAAATTCCTGTTAAGTATCCCCGTATTTCCTCTTCCCCTTTTGCCAAAATTTAACTTCTCGACCTCGAAGAAATGCGCTACACTCAAAAAGAGGCGAACCTATATAGGTTCGTCACAAGACTTCTTGGAAGATATCCTTATCGCAGGAAGTGGGTAATCGCCCACTTTTTTTGTTGGAATTTCTCGCATGACTCATCCTTTAATCCCACAAATTATTGAAATCGCGACACCAGTAGCCGAAGAACTGGGGTTAGAAGTTGTTGGTGCAGTTTTCCACACTAATCAGCGTCCGCCAGTTTTGCGGGTAGATATTCGTAATCCCCAGCAAGACACTGGTTTGAATGATTGCGAGCGGATGAGCCGCGCTTTGGAAGCCTCACTAGATGCGGCGGAAATAATTCCAGATGCTTACGTTTTGGAAATATCCAGCCCCGGAATTTCTCGAGAAATAACCACAGATCGAGAATTCATATCCTTTAAGGGCTTTCCCGCAATTGTCTCCACTTCCCCTGCTTATGAAGGACAGCAAGAATGGGTTGGTCAGTTAATTCGTCGGGATGAGGCAAAAGTTTATCTGAACCAGAAAGGGCGTATAGTCGAAATTCCGCGATCGCAAGTTACCAAGGTTCAACTGGATGAACGTCGTTAACCTCAGTCCAGTTAGCAATGTAATGATTGATCAGAAATCGCGATCGCGATTAATGCTTCCTAGAAAGGGAAACTAACGCAACGGAGTATCGTCGATAGGTGAGTTTTGAGTGACACACATAATTGGCTTTTGCCTTTGGCGCACTACACACCTTTAACCTTACCCAGACTTTGCCTGAGGCGAAGGCAGTTTGTCGATTGCTAATTTCTTTTAGTTAGTGAAGAACCCTTTGGGGCTGAAACAGTTCTGTTGGTACTGCTAATCCCGAAGGGTTAGTTGTAAGTCAACTATTTTTAGCAGCTAACCACTAAATCAATTTACCCACCACCCAATAACCTCTAAATCAATAAGAAATCACTATAAGGAGCTGGAAATATGTCAATGATTGAATTATCTGGATTAAAAGAGTTAATTGAAAGTATTAGTCGCGAACGCAATTTACCTCGCTCGGCTGTACAAGCTGCCATTCGCGAAGCGTTACTCAAAGGTTACGAACGCTACCGTCGCGCTCAAAATCTGGAACGTAAGCAATTTGACGAGGATTATTTTGATAATTTTGATGTCCAACTCGATATTGATGATGAAGGCTTCCGTGTTGTCGCCACTAAAACAATTGTTGAACAAGTCGAAAACTCCGACCATGAAATCTCCCTTGAACAAGTGAAGGATATGGGTGGAGAGGGAGCAGAGTTAGGACAGGAAGTTGTCCTTGATGTCACCCCCGACAAAAAAGAAGAGTTTGGACGCATGGCGGCAATGCAAACTAAGCAAGTGCTGGCGCAAAAACTCCGGGATCAACAACGGCAAATGGTACAAGAAGAATTCCAAGATTTGGAAAGTTCTGTTTTGCAGGCAAGAGTGCTGCGATTTGAACGACAGTCAGTCATCCTGGCGGTTAGTAGTGGGTTTGGGCAGCCGGAAGTGGAGGCGGAACTACCGAAGCGCGAACAGCTACCTAATGATAATTATCGGGCAAATGCGACATTTAAAGTTTATCTAAAAAAAGTTTCCCAAGGGCAACAACGGGGACCACAGTTACTTGTTTCCCGCGCCGATGCTGGTTTAGTAGTGTATTTATTTGCTAACGAAGTGCCCGAAATCGAAGATGAGGTGGTGCGGATTGTTGCCGTTGCCCGGGAAGCAAATCCCCCCTCCCGTTACGTTGGTCCGCGGACTAAAATAGCAGTTGATACCTTAGACCGCGATGTAGACCCCGTGGGAGCTTGTATTGGAGCCAGGGGATCACGGATTCAAGTTGTGGTGAACGAGTTACGAGGCGAGAAAATCGACGTAATTCGTTGGTCTCCCGATCCCGCAACCTATATTGCCAATGCTTTGAGTCCAGCTCGGGTGGACGAGGTACGCCTCATGGACCCTGAAAGTCGTCAAACACATGTACTAGTTGCCGAAGACCAATTAAGTTTGGCAATTGGTAAAGAAGGGCAAAATGTTCGGTTAGCCGCTCGACTAACGGGTTGGAAAATAGATATAAAAGATAAAGCGAAGTATGACCGCGAAGGCGAAGATATAAAATTTGCCGCAGTCCGTGCCCAACAAGCTGCTGAGGAGCAAGCCTTAGAGGAAGAGGAATTTGAGGACGAAGAATTTGAAGAAGAGGAATTGGTAGAATTAGAGTCAATGGGCGAGTATGAAGAAGAATTTCCTGAAGAAGCTGACGAAAATATGGAAGCTGAAACAGAGGATAACTTTGACAGTAATGAGCCAAAATAATTACATTCAGAAGAAATTGTAATTTTTTTTAACAAATTATTACCTCCAAGGAGAAAGTCGCAATTATACTGATGAAACCCAATTATCGGCGTTGTCTAAGTTGCCGTAAGATAGGTTTAAAACAAGAGTTTTGGCGAATTGTCCGCGTGTTTCCATCTAGGCAGGTACAATTAGATGAGGGCATGGGGCGTTCTGCCTATATTTGTCCCCAAGTGAGCTGCTTGACGACAGCTCAAAAGAAAAATAGATTAGGGCGATCGCTACATGCAACAGTGCCCGAAGCACTGTATCAGGCATTGTGGCAAAGATTAGCTCTCTCTGGGCAATCTGAAGAAGTCAATTCTTCAAAGGCAACGTAAATCAGCACTTAAAATACTATTGTCAAGCACCAAAAACATTTCGCAATTGCGGCGTTAGTCGCGATCGCATTCAGTTACAATCCCCTCTAATTGCCGGGGTAGTGCCACAATAGAAAAAGAGTGTTTAGCTCGAAAGCAAACCAATACTTCAGAGGACGTTTTACTCGATTGTGTCGTGGAAGACTCAGAATCAGCACAACCAAAAACAGCAAAACAAAGAATAAATTGGCAACTTGGTAGCGTCGAGACGCTAATAGGTGTCAACCATCAAAATTGGTGGGGATGCCAGCATTAAACCGAAAACATCTCTCTTTCCTGACTTGGAGGCACCGGCAAAACCTAGAACGGCAACCTACTAAAAACAGTAATCGAAGGATGGAGATGTCCTATTAGTCTGGCAACCATCCGCCAAAACTGTAATCTTATAGGGGAAGAGTGGATGACCAACGGCAAAGTTAGAATCTACGAATTATCAAAGGAATTGAATTTGGATAACAAAGAGCTATTAGCAATTTGCGACCAGCTCAGCATCGCAGTCAAGAGTCATAGTAGTACGATCTCCGAACCAGATGCACAGCGCATCCGTTCGGAAGCCGAAAAACTGGCAGTGACAAATGCCCACTCCAGAAAAGATCAGACCACGAGTCAAAAACATAGTTTACAAAATACAGGACAATATAGTGGCTCGCGTGATCGACCCGCAGCAAGTAACAAACAAGAAATTTTAGAAATACGAAAACCTAAATTGCTAAATAATTCGAGTACCAACGCCGTTGAGGCATCTAGTACTACCAATAACCAATTTGCTCATTCCGAGTCCAACCCTTCTTCACCACGACCCTTCGCTCCAGTTTCACCCATGAAGCCGACGGCACCAATTCGACCAGTACCAAGAAATCCCTCTGAGACCACACAACAAACTGCACCAGCAGATGTGGAAAATAAGGACAATAAGCCCACTTCCAATCAGCCCGCAGAAAAGGTCGCAGCTGAAAAAACTGAAAAGTCCAGCACTGCGCCTCGTGCAAAAGCAGAGAAGCCTCAGAAACCACAATTAGTTGCACCTCCACCCCGACCTGCTGCCGAAGCCACCGTGGCTGCACAGACTCCTGCGGCGACGCAAGCGGTGACAAACCCAGCTGTACCGGCAGAAAAACCCATACTCAAACGCGATCGTTCAGCGCCCCCACAGGAAAATCGTAACGAACAGCAAGCTCCAGGCAAACCAAGGGTTAATAAAGGTGGTGAAGGGCAACCTTCAGGAACCCCAAGACCAGCACGTTCGGGTGCCCCAGGAGGACAGGAAAGGAGAGCCGGCAGACAATCGCCCCCTCCTGGTGGCGGCGACGTTCAAAGACCCAGCAGACCTTCGCGTTCTCCAGAAGTAGGTATTCCCACTGCAACACCACCAAGGCTAATTGCAGCGCCAACGCGACCGACAGCCGATGCATCTGCCACAAATGAGGCAGGAGGTGCGACAACTTCGGTTGTTGAACTGAAGCGTCCCTTGCCACCTAGATTGGGTGGTAAAGGTGGGAAAAAATGGCAAGAGGAAGAAATCGACGAAGGTAAAGAATCGAAAGCCGCTAAACTCACCAAAAACAAGCGAGTTAAGCCCATCATCGAAGAAGACTTTGAGGAAGATGATTTACTCGATGATGAAGATGGCGATGCCAATGATGTAGTCCAAGTTAGCAACGCGATTATTCGTCCTCCCAAACCAAAATCCAGCAGACCGTCTCAACCAGCTGCGGTGACAATCGCTAGTCCCCAAAAAGGCAGAAGACCATCTCAGCAGCGTGAGCAAAACCGAGGAAATCGTCGCGAAACCGAAGTCAAGCGCGAACGTCCGGAAATACTAATTGTTACAGGTCCCATGACTGTACAAGAATTGGCTGATGCTTTAGCGATCGCCGATACCGAGATTGTCAAAATTCTCTTCATGAAAGCAATCCCGGTGAGTATTACCCAAAATCTTGACATCCCCACCATTACTTTGGTTGCTACCGAACTTGAGGTGTTAGTTGAAACCCAAGAACCAGAAGCCGAAGCTCGTAAAGTTACCGAAATGATTGAAGTGGGTGACTTGGATAAACTCCATCGTCGTCCGCCAGTTGTAACAATTATGGGTCACGTAGACCACGGTAAAACAACACTGCTCGACTCGATTCGTAAAACCAAGGTGGCAGCTGGAGAAGCTGGTGGCATCACCCAGCATATTGGTGCTTACCATGTCGATGTTGAACACAATGGTGAAATGCAACAAGTTGTGTTCTTAGATACTCCTGGTCACGAAGCCTTCACCGCAATGCGCGCGAGGGGAGCAAGGGTGACAGATATTGCAATTTTGGTTGTAGCCGCCGATGATGGCGTGCGCCCACAAACAATAGAAGCAATTAGTCATGCTCAAGCTGCGGAAGTACCAATTATTGTTGCAATTAACAAAATTGACAAAGAAGGTGCCCAGCCAGACCGCGTTAAGCAAGAATTGACCCAGTACGGCATGACTGCCGAAGAATGGGGCGGTGATACCATTATGGTTCCCGTCAGTGCCATCAAGGGCGAAAATCTCGACACCTTGTTGGAAATGATTCTCTTGGTCGCAGAAGTGGGAGAACTTTCAGCGAATCCCAATCGACCTGCAAAAGGAACGGTTATCGAAGCCCACTTGGATAAAGCCAAGGGTGCGGTTGCGACCTTATTGATTCAAAACGGGACTTTGCGCGTTGGAGATATCCTCGTTGCTGGTTGTGTATTTGGTAAAGTTCGGGCAATGGTTGACGATCGCGGACAGCGTGTTGAAGCTGCGTCACCATCCTTTGCAGTTGAGGTTCTCGGTTTAAGTGATGTACCTGCTGCGGGTGACGAGTTCGAGGCGTTCTTAGTTGAAAAAGAAGCTCGTTCCGTTGCCGCTACCAGGGCTGAAAAAATCCGTCAATCGCGATTGATGCAGGGACGTGTCACCCTCGCCGGAATTTCTGCCAAAGCACAAGAAGGCGAGTTGAAGGAACTCAACTTAATTTTGAAGGGCGATGTACAGGGTTCTGTCGAGGCGATCGTTGGTTCGCTCAAGCAACTTCCACAAAACGAAGTTCAAATTCGCTTATTGCTGTCATCTGCTGGTGAGATTACCCAAACAGATATTGACTTAGCAGCTGCGAGTGGCGCGGTAATTATTGGCTTCAATACGACATATGCTAGCGGCGCAAGAGCAGCAGCTGATGAAGCAGGTGTTGATGTACGCGAGTACAACATTATTTATAAGTTGCTCGAAGACATCCAAGATGCTTTAGAAGGTTTGTTAGAACCAGAATTGGTCGAAGAACCCCTAGGTCAAGCCGAAGTCCGTGCCGTCTTCCCCGTCGGGCGTGGAGCCGTTGCTGGTTGCTATGTACAAAATGGCAAACTGGTTCGCAATTGCAAAATCAGAGTTGCACGCGGTGGCAAGGTGATTTACGAGGGTGTGCTTGATTCCCTCAAGCGGATGAAAGAAGATGCCAGGGAAGTTAAGGATGGTTACGAGTGCGGTATTGGTCTCGACAAATTTAACGATTGGGTTGAAGGCGACATTATTGAAGCCTTCCAGATGGTTACAAAACGTCGAACCCTGTCAATGACTAAGTAATCAATGACCGGCAAAAGGTCAACATTAACTAGAAAGCAAGGTCAATCCTTGCTTTCTTTATGACTGCTGTTTTCTGGAATCCAAGTAGCTAAAAATATCTCTACTTTCGTTAGATGTTAATTAATACTTTTAGCTGTTACTTTAAATTAATGTTGATTTTCGTCACCGATGTAACAGAATTTGCATCCTCATCACCATTACCTTATATAAAGGGAATAGTGAAAATAACTATTTTTGGGGGTATGAGTATCTAAAAATTCCACCCCTGTTGACTCTCGGAGAAACTACTCGGAGTTAAGTAAGTATGAGTAATATTCATATCGAAAGCCAGTTTTCTGGCGATACAGAAATTTGGGATAGCTTAAAGAATGCGATCGCATCTAGTTCGGGTTTCCAGCGCTGGTTACTCGAACGCGGCTTGCAATATCAAATCCAGCCTCTCGAACAACAGGTACAGCGTTATTTGCGCGAAACTTTGGAAAATTTAGCTTATTGAGATTATAGGTCGTGGTTGGTTGATATTTAAAGCATTCAACTAATGCCTCATCCCCATAACTAGAAACCAAATATATTTTTTAAACTACCTTGTAAGCGACGTAGTTGATGGAATGCTTTTTCTAAGCGATCGCCATCCACTTCCACTTCTGCACCAGGGTAGTTTTTAATGACTTCAATTAATTTAATATCATTATCCTGATTTGCTGACAACACTAAAGCTGAACGCATTGCTTGTCTGTCAGCTTTTCGCGAAGGTGTATGAATTACTTCGCTCATTTGGTCTAATACTATATTCCCCACCGGACTATTTAAAACTCGGTCTAAAATGATTGCATTTACCTTTACGGGTTCTGTTAAATAGCGACGTACCTTATTTGGGTCTTGCTGTGCGAGCTTAAAACCCACGCGCATGGGAATTGACAACTTGCCATTATCGGCAAAATCGGACAGTTCTGTGACAGAAAGAGACTCGCGAAAAACCCGATATTTTAAGACAACCTTCTCCGCAGCAAAAACATGATTAGTGTTAAGCAATACAGATGTGAAAATTGTGAATACTAAAAAATGACTATTTTGTAGGACTTTTGGCAGCATTTCTAAATATTTATACTAGTATTGATTTCAATTTAGACGACATCATTAAATATTAAGTTGCCAAAAGTCGTGGAAATATCCTGCTTTAATCAACATCACTCAACAATCTCGATAATTTACCCTAGCGAAAACGAATTTAAAGCATATTCAAGATAATTTATAGAAATTGTAAAGAAAATGTGCTGATTAAGTACAAGTCTTCGGGTATAGTTTTGCATGGGTTTTACAGTTACATAACTGCCAAAAATACCTAATCAAACTTACTTTATTTAGCACATCATAGATACTAACCAAGATGACAATTCAGGGTTTAAACGATCGCCAACGCAACAATAATTGTTCCAAATTCGGCAACCTTTTCGCCTCGTTTCGGACTTTGCCAGCAGGACTCGCAGCTTTGATGCTTGTTTCTAGTGGGTCAATCTTAATACCAGTTCCAGTTAAAGCTGGTGACACCACATCTGCATCAAAAGTACCAATTATTACAGCACAAGTACCAGTAAATCAAAGCGTAGTTTACGTCAATCCGGCTACAGGTAGCGACACGACAGGTGCGGGTACATCCGCAGAAGCGCCACTCAAAAGTATTACTTTTGCTCTCAGACAAGCTCAAGCTGGTACTGTAATTCAACTGGCACCGGGAACATACAACGTAGAAAGCGGTGAAACTTTTCCTCTCGACTTAAGACAAGGTATTACCCTACGTGGAGACGAAGCGACAAAAGGACAGGGAATAATAGTTACGGGCGGTGGATTTTACACCAGTAGAACATTCGCACGTCAAGATATTACTATCTTGGCTGGCAACAATGCAGTTATTGCAGGTGTTACAGTAACCAACCCCAACCAACGTGGAACCGCAGTTTGGGTAGAATCAACTAATCCTACTATTCAAAACAGTACATTAGCTAATAGTGTGCGTGATGGTATTTTTATTACGGGTACCGGTAATCCTAAAATAGAAAATAGCATTTTTACTCTTAACCAAGGTAATGGTGTTTCCATTGCCAAGCAAGCTAAAGGTGAAATTCGGGGCAACGTATTTCAAAATACAGGTTTTGGTTTAGCAGTCAGCGAAAGTGCATCACCTTTAATTAGCGAAAACCAAATTGTTCAAAATAACACAGGTGTTGTCGTTAACGGTTTAGCAAAACCAGTATTGCGAAGCAACGTGATTCAAGACAGTCGAGATCACGGTTTAATTGCACTGCAAAATGCGGAACCTGATTTAGGAACGCAAGAAAGCCCAGGACAGAATCTGATTCGCAACAACGGTAAGCAAGACCTGAAAAAGTTCTTTGATATATATAATTTTACCACCGACAAAACTATTATTGCAGTTGGCAATGATGTAGACCCCAAAAGGGTTTCTGGAAAAATCGACTTAGTTGTTGCCACAGTTGAACCACCCCCAGGAGGCGCAGTTACATTTAAGGATGTATCACCTAATTACTGGGCAAAAGCATATATCGAGGCTTTAGCATCTCGAAATATTATTGCTGGTTTCCCCGATGGTACTTTTAAACCTGACGCACCCGTAACTCGCGATCAATTTGCAGCTATTATTGCCAAAGCTTTTAACCCAGCTCCCAAAAGAGAAGCGATCGCATTTACAGATGTTAAAAGTAATTATTGGGCATTCCAAGTTATTCAAGTTGCAGTCCGTGGCGGGTTTATTTCTGGTTATCCAGATAAAACCTTCAAGCCACAGCAACAAATACCTCGTGTCCAAGTATTGGTAGCACTGGCAAATGGTTTGGGTATAACTACACCCAACGCTGGAGTTCTTTCATTTTATAGTGATGCTTCTAGAATTCCTGAATATGCAATCACCTCTGTTGCTGGTGCAACAACCAGAGGATTAGTAGTTAACTATCCTAACGTGAAACAACTTAACCCAACCCGCGAAGCTACAAGAGCTGAAGTGGCGGCTTTTATTTATCAGGCTTTGGTTAGCTCTGGTAGCGCTCCCGCAATCCAGTCTCCATATGTCGTGAGAACACCTTAGTGATAGAAGGTAAAGCTCAAATAGATTTTAATTAATATAATTTTTAGGATGGGTAGCTTACCTGTCCTCTTTTTTATTGCCAATATCCGTAATTCGCAAGATTATTCAGTGAATATGCGATAAATAACAAATATAGATACCAAAATATCAACTTTCAATCAAACTTCATTAAAGCCGATGGCGGGATTTGAACCCGCGACCGCTCGATTACGAATCGAGTGCTCTACCACTGAGCCACATCGGCAGCAAACAGTCGTTAATCATAGCATACTTCACTCAAATATGATAGAGCCAAATTCTCAAACAAAAACGAGCAAGAAACTTGATCCTCAAACCTATGCCCGTCTCAAGGCTGAAGCTTCTGCTCCATATCGGGGTTTGCGTAGATTTTTTTATTTGGCGGTGGCTGGTTCTGGTTTTATTGGTGCGTTTATTTTTCTCACCAAAATCTTGGCAGGACGTGATATTGAAACTGCCTTATCTAATTTGGCTGTGCAAGTAGCAGTTATTGCCGTTGCCGCATTTCTTTGGCGTTGGGAACAACGACAAGAAGAAAAGGACAAAAAGAATCAGAAAAGTTGAATATATCCTTCAACTTTATTTATAAATCGACATATACTGACATATAAAGTCAAGGAATATAAAAAAAATATGAGGAAATTTAAAAATTAGATAATTCCTGAGAAACTAATAATTGTTAAAACAGAGTCAACTAATAATAAAGACTCTGAAAATCAACAAATGTTTTTAAGAAAGGGTCAGCCAAATTTTAAAGACCCACAATTTCATAAAAATTAGCTTTCCAAAAAGTGTCAGCAATGATTAAAATTCATTCTGGCACTTTTAATATTTAATTGTGTTTCAATGCTACTTGCTTCAAAGGGAAATAAATAAACGTATTTTATTTTTAATTTTTAATTTCTTTTCCGTAACCATAGCTTACTCCGCTAAGATAGCTCGTGCCAGAGGGGGAGCGAAGTCAAAAATACATTTCTATGGCGGAACTGTAGGGGATGAGATTTGGTCTACATTTATCTAAAAATTATGTCAAAAACATGTATAAAACCCAGAACCTAATCGACTTGTTTTTGTTTGAGAATAATCCGATTTCGTCCTTGCTCTTTTGCTTGATATAAAGCTTTATCAGCCAGCAAAATTAAATCTTGGGGTGAAGATTCAAAGCTAGGAGTCATAGTACCAATACCTAAGCTGAGAGTGACAAATTGACTGATGGCAGATTCATTGTGTTCAATTTCGATTTCTCGAATTCCTGCTTGCATAGCTGCTGCAACATGAACAGCACCAGTCGCTGGGGTATAAGGCATAATAATTGCAAATTCTTCTCCCCCATAGCGTGCGACTAAGTCATGATTTTTCTGCGCCTTATACTTCAGAACTGTGGCGACTTTTTGTAAACATGTATCCCCTGCCGGATGTCCGTATTTATCGTTGTAAAGTTTGAAATAATCGATGTCACACAAGATTAGCGATAGCGGGGACTGTTCTTGCGCCAATGATAACCATTGGGAATTTAGATATTGGTCGAAGTGACGACGGTTGGCAACCGCAGTTAATCCATCAACATTGGCAAGTTGCTGTAGAGCTTGGTTTGCGGCTTCAAGTTGTTTGTATAGTTGTGCTTGTTGTAATAGTCTGCGTACACGTTGGCGCAATACTGCCCAGTGAATTGGTTTAGTCACAAAATCACTAGCTCCACAGTCAAAAGCGCGATCTACAGATTTCGGATCATCTAGCCCTGTAATCATGAGAATGGGTGTGCGCTCCCAAAGCTTGGAAATCACAGTATTGCCAAACGAGCCATTACCACTATCAAAATCGGCAAGGGCAAGGGCAAGATTATTTCTAGCAATTTGGAGTATCTCTTTGCAGCAATCAAAGCCGTCCATTTCGGGCATAATTGCGTCAATCAGAATTAAATCGGGTTTATTGCCGATATAAGCTTCCAAACACTCTCTACCGTTGTGCACATCGACCACTCGATAACCTTCCTGCTCCATAAATTCACGTAACAACAACCGTATGGTTTTGTCATCATCAGCTATGAGAATCAGAGGTGGTTTGTTGGAAATTAGAATTGGGCTTTTGCCTGACATGAGTTGCGGTGTCTTAGAAATTCAGAGTCTTAGGATGATAGGGATAGTGGGCATCGCAGCAAAGTAGTTTTTCAGCTTATCTCTAATACTGAAGCTTGTAAGTCAGTACGACCCTGAGTTAATTGTATCCATTTGATAGTGAGTGCTAATTTCAATATGCCGACAAAGTATTGTGTTTGGATAATACTTTTAAAGTGTTTGCACTTCTGTGAGCCTGTCAAAGGTGTGAGCGATCGCCGGGGAAATTCTGTATCATTTCGTGAGATTAACACCAGCACAGTATAAACGATACCGTGCAACACATTTGGTAGATGACTGAATTGCATAGTTAATTATTGAGAAGGTAAGAACTTGTCCTATTTTTGTAACCTGCTAATGGCTAAGTTCAAAAATGTTACTATTTATAGTTCCCAAGAATTCATGCGGAGCTTTCATTTGTAGGAAACATTTTTGATTCAAGTCCCACCGATTCGCGATTACCCCATCTGTGTTCAAGTAAACAGAATCATTCTAGCCAGTAAAATAGTACATAAATATTATACATTTGTTTCTGCCCCAGTCCACTTGCTGCAATCTTGCTGTGACAAGGGCAATACATCCTTACGCTAATTTTCCTCTGGGCTTTATTTACTTCAAAACACGAAGTTCTGTATTTGATGCGAGCAAGAAGCGTTATATTTAGTGTTGCAAGTATGAAAATTTTTCTCATGCCAGACTCATTAATGTACCAGCAAGATGATTTTGTCGTCCTTGAAACTAATCAACCGGAACAATTTCTCACAGCAGCAGAATTACTAGAGAAATTGCAGGGAATTTTACAAGAATTTACATCCGAAGATATACCATACGACTTGCAGAAGTTTGATACTTTGACCGCGCAAGCCCAACACTTAATTGATACCAGTTGTGAGTTAAATATTGGACCAGGTAAATATTTACAGTGGTATGCTGTTCGTTTAGAAAAGTAATGAAAAAATTATTTTTTATTTAGCATTTTACACGTTGCTAATCTTTCTTGGAAAAAGTATTCCCCAACATCTCTTTTTTATATCTACTTAAGTCCATGCTACAAGCAAACCAAAATCCCTGGCAACAAGAAGCCATTATCATTCATTCTCAACGTCTGTTGCATAGTTACCAACATTGGATGGGTGAGTCATTATTTGATTTGAGTGCATCACCTGAAGAAATTGCTCAAAATTTATTTGATGCGCCTTTTATTGTTGTTTCCCACGGTACGGAACCTGATCCGATTTTTAATTATGGTAATAGTAGGGCTTTGGAATTGTGGGAATTATCTTGGGAAGACTTTACAAAAATGCCTTCACGACAAAGTGTTAGAGATGTGGAGATAGCTGACAGAGAAAAGCTTTTGCATGAAGCTGCAACAACAGGAATTGTAAAAAACTCTTCTGGAATTCGTTATTCAAGTAGTGGGAAACGCTTTCATATTGAAAATATAATTTTGTGGAATGTTTTGGATGAAAGCGGGCAATATTGTGGTCAAGCGGCGATGTATTGGAAATGGAAATATGTGTAAATATGAGAACTTGGCGACTGGAAACTATTGCTGAAGATTTGTTTCTGGTTATTTAATTAACTTCAGCAACAAATTTATACATTAGCCTGGTTTGGGGATTCATTCACTTTATTGGTGGTATACAAAATACAGTTGTTTCGGTAGTGGTTATCCCAACCTAATAAATATAGGAGTTAAACCCTTGTAGGAACTGAGTAATCACAAATTTCCTATCAGGGTTTTAGATGATGAAAAAAATTTCAGCAAGTTCAGAGGGTATTTATAAATAAACATGAATTAAGTAGCTGGGTGGAATTAAAGCAAACCTACCGGGTTGAGGGTAGCCGAAATCCTTATCCAGTAGTAGCTTTCAGCTTATAAATAATTCCGCCTTCCTACTTAGTGCAAGAAGATATACATAATTTTGACCAAAGTTTCGGAATCTTTGATTATTAGAAATATCTAGCAAGATACTTAGGAATTATTGACAATAGTTTACCCCTTGTATAATACTTAGGTTTATTGCAAATATTTAGCAGCTTTCTTGTTGCCAAATAATCTCACTGCCATGCCAAATAACTTTATTTTTCCCAAGGAAAAGCTGTGGAGTCGTCGCCAAATATTGAAAATCGGATTAGCTGGCACGAGTATCATGAGTGGGACTGCATTGTGGCAAACCCTGAGGAATTCGGCGAGGCTACGAGTAAAAGTGCCGCCCTGGAATGCAACAATGCAAGCACAAGCTGCCTTACCGACATTGAATCCCATGAAGTTATTACGAGACTTTGACTATGGCACGGTAAAGCGGGAAAATGGGCGGACGATTCGTGAGTTTCGTTTGACTGCGGGCACTTCGGAAATTCAGCTAAACAGTTCTGTTTCCTATAATGTTTGGGATTTAAACGGTCGGATTCCAGGTCCAACACTGAGAGCAAAACAAGGAGAACGAGTGCGAGTCTTGTTTCTCAACCAAGCTGGGCATTCACACTCGTTACATTTTCATGGAGTTCACCCAGCAGAAATGGATGGGGTGCGTCCAGTGAGTCACGGGAAGGCGACAATTTACGAGTTTGATGCCGAACCCTATGGTGTTCATCTCTACCACTGCCATATTGAACCTGTGACTAGACATATTGCCAAGGGGCTGTATGGCATATTTATTATCGATCCTCCCCAGTCTCGTCCACCTGCGGATGAAATGGTGTTGGTAATGGCTGGGTATGATGTGAATGACGACAATAAGAATGAATATTATGCTTTTAATGGATTGCCACATTTTTATATGAACAATCCGATTCGCATCTACAAAGACCAGTTGATTCGGTTATATGTTCTCAACATCATTGAATTCGATCCCGCAATTACTTTTCACTTACATGCCAACTTCTTTGATGTCTATCGTTACGGCATGAGTATGACTCCTGCTGAAAAAACCGATGTCGTCACAATGGGTATAGCGGAAAGACATATTTTTGAGTTTGCGTTTCGCTATCCCGGTAAATATATGTTTCACCCCCACCAAGATGCGATCGCAGAAAATGGATGCATGGGACAGTTTGAGGTCGTTACAGGGAAAGAAGATCAATCTTGAGTTTGGCTGATGCTTTCAATAGTTTATGCAAATATTTTTTAATTTCAAGCAAAATTTCTCAGAAATAGTTGATAAAAAATCGCATTATATGCGAAATTAGCGATAGCCGCTAATACTACATGCTGTCTAACTAGATTTTTAAGGCTTTGATTTTGTGACTTTATTGTTCTGAGGAGTAATTTTGATGAAAATTCGTTATGTGTTTTTGGCTGTAGCTGCTTGTGCCATAGTTTCGCTTTCATCTTGTACTGGTGGTACACCATCAGCAGATAACAATTCCAATAACACTTCTGCTACAGTTGCTAACTCAACTCCTCAAGTTACCCAAGCAAGTCAGGGCAGTCATAGCATTCATCATGGTGGGAAAAAGATTAATATCAACTCGGCAATTTTGTCAGAGTTAGATAAATTTGAAGGTAAGCTTGGCGTTCCAGCTTTATCCAATAAAATCCAAGCTAATCGTCCCTATGCTGCTCCAGAAGAATTGGTGACAAAAAAAGTAATTACTCAGGAACAGTTTGACAAAATCAAAGAGCAAGTGACAGTTGAAGAAGTCACACTCACAGGTGAAGTCAAAGATGTTGATTATATGACAAAGTTGGGATTGATGAAGGGACATCTCATAGTCGCCAAAGAATTGCTTGAGCAAAATAAACCAAAAGATGCTGAACCTCACATTGGACATCCAGTTGAAGAGATTTATACTGATGTCGAAGAACAATTAAACGATCGCAAAGTTAAAGAGTTCAAAACGACATTGATTAGCTTGCAAGATTTGGTGAAAGCAAACGGAAAAGCCGAACAAGTGAAAACTAACTTCAGTAATTCAATGCAAGCAGTCGATGGGGCAATTGCGACACTGCCATCCAACCAACGTTCTCAAAACAGTTTTGTGTTGCAAGTCATCAACGGTTTACTGGATTCTGCCAACTCCGAATATGGTGCTGCCGTTGCTAATGGTAAAATTGCAGCTGCGATCGAATACCAAGATTCTCGCGGTTTTGTAGTTTATGCCAATGAACTTTATCAAACAATCGCTAGCAGTATGGCGAGGGAAAACCCGGAAGCACACAAAGGGATAGAAGCGAACATGGCGGAATTGACAAAAGTCTGGAGTAGCGTCAACCCTCCTACAAAGCCTGTGAAGACACCGGAAGAGGTGACTAAACTAGTGAAAGCTATTGAGGTGGATTCTCAAAAAGCCATTGATAAAGCTGCTACCCAAGCAAGTAGTTGAGGAGGGGAGCAGGGAGAAATGATGTTCCTTGCTTCCTCAGTTCTCCTAATCCCTATTATTTAATTACGAGAACATACGAGATATTTTAGAAGAGTTAAAATTATTGAAAGCGAAAAAACTCCATAAGTGTGAAGAGTCAGGATAGCCAGGGACAATTTTTACATCAAGAGTGTATATTTTGATTCAAAATACTTTGTTTATCGCTAATGTTGTGTAATGTGAATTGACCGCTCATGCAAGAACTCGACCAAAAAAAAGCTATTGACCTGCTTAATACCATCATGGAATTTGAACTAGCAGGTGTTGTTCGATATACTCATTATTCGTTGATGGTGACTGGTCCAAATCGCATTCCCATCGTGACTTTTTTTAAAGCGCAAGCTAGTGAATCTCTGCTTCATGCCCAACAAGCCGGAGAAATTCTTACAGGTTTAGATGGGCATCCCAGCCTTAAAATAGCGCCAATGGAGGAAACCTACCAGCATTCAGTTAAGGATATCTTAGAAGAAAGTTTATCCCATGAAAAGAAAGCCCTTAGTTTATATAAAGAATTGCTTGATGTCGTCAATGATGCCAGCATTTATTTAGAGGAATTTGCTCGGACAATGATTGGGCAAGAAGAGATGCATAATCTGGAATTAAAGAAAATGTTGCGAGATTTTAGTTAAGTTTCAATGGTGATTGGTTAATTGCTAATAGTAATTATAGATGGTTGTTAAATAATCGTGATTGATTATTAGTTGCTGTAAGTAATAACAGATTGGCAATTATGATTAACCAAGTGTAATTAGCTATTAACTTAACTGTTTCTGGTTGCAGAATCTGTAGACAGGCAAAAATATCCTCGACTTTAACAATTTATATTTTGGATAGAGCCAAAATATTATTCAAGAAGTCGGGGATATAAATAATTGAATTTGAGTTTAACTTTAATTATGTATTTTTCACGAATAGGTTTTAAGATAAATTATGATTAACTCATACCTATCAATCATTATCTACTAACCAATATTTAAGATGAACTTTAGTGCTGTCTTACCTACTTTTGTAATTACGCTTCGTGAAGGAGTGGAAGCTGCCCTTGTTGTCGGTATTGTTTTAGCTTTGCTCAAAAAAGCCAAACAATCACGTTTAAATTCCTGGGTATATGCTGGTGTTGGTGTTGGTATTGTCTTAAGTTTTTTAGTGGGAGTGCTATTAAACTGGTTGACTACTGCCTTAACTAGGGCAAATCCTCAATATGCAGCCGTAACCGAACTCACCCTGGAAGGAATATTTAGTGTAATTGCGATCGCAATGCTCAGTTGGATGTTAATCTGGATGACTAAGCAAGCGCGATTTATGAAAGTTCAAGTTGAAGGTGCAGTGAATGAAGCCCTAACCCAAGATACAAATGCAGGTTGGGGTGTTTTTGGTTTAATTTTAGTTGCTGTTCTCCGCGAAGGCTTTGAGACTGTTTTCTTTGTTGCTGCAAACTTACAACAAGGTTTATTGCCGGCATTAGGCGCACTTGCTGGTTTAGCTGCTGCTGCTGCTGTCGGGGTACTTTTGTTTAAATGGGGTGTGAATATTAATATTCGCCAATTCTTTCAAGTAATGGGAATATTACTAGTCTTAATTGTGGCAGGTTTAGTTTCCAGTTCATTACATAAATTCGACGAAGTATTTGCCAATTTAGCATTAAGTAGCCGCGCATCCGAAAGCTTGTGCTTCTATTATGAAAGATTTACTAAAATCCACTCTTGTATTTTAGGTCCTTTGGTTTGGGACACTTCAAAAATTCTTCCCGATGAAAAATTTCCAGGAATTATCCTCAAATCTTTATTTGGATATCGCCAGCATCTGTATTTAGTCCAAGCAGTCGCCTATTTAACTTTCTTGTTCTCAATTGGTGGCATTTATCTTCGCAGCATCACTGGTAGTAGTTCGAGTAAAAAAACCGTGACACAGAAAGGATAAAATAGGGAAAATAAAAAACGGTTAATATCGAGCCAATAACCTTAAACATGTGCCCAACTACCGTTAAACAATTATTTACTTACCCATTTAAGGGATTATCGCCACAAACACAGACATGTGTTGATTTAAAAACAGGACATGGGATACCAGGCGATCGCGCTTTTGCTTTAATGTATAAAGATATTGCCACAGCAACGCCTCAAAATCATCCAGTGTCTTGGATGAAGAAGCAAAACTTCGCCATGCAAAATGTTTGGCACGCTTTGGCAGCTTTAGATTGTACTTACGACATCACTACGGGGAATTTAACAGTCAGATGCCAGGGAATTGAATTACTAATTGCAGATACAAATACGGAAGCGGGACGTAATTCTATTTCTAATTTTTTCACTGGCTATTTGGCAGCAAGTCAACCTAGTCAAGCAGCTAAAAATAAACAACTTAAACCCCTACAACTAGTCGGAGAATACAATAAAACCCGTTACCCAGATCGTGAACCAGTTCATATTTCTCTAGTCAGCCAGGCAACTATTAATCATTTAAGTGAAATCGCAGGGCAGCAAATAGATGTACGCCGTTTTCGCCCGAATATCTTAGTTGATGGCATTTCTGCATGGGGTGAATTTGATTGGATAGGTAAGCAACTACAAATTGGTAGCGCCACAATTGAAATTACAGCCCCAATTAATCGCTGTTTAAATATTAATGTTAATCCGCAAACTGGAGAACATGATATTAATCTGCTTTCACTATTACAACAACATTTTCAACATGTTCAAACAGGTGTTGTTGCCAAAATAATTGCTGATGGTAATGTTGCCAATGGAGATTTAGCTGTTTGTTTGCAATAATTTTCTTGGCATTTTACTGCATGATCAAAATTCATACTTAACTTAAAATCATCAAGGCAAATACTTCTGCACAACATCCCAACCCGTTAGCGATACCCAAACAAAGACAAAAAACAACAAAATATTGACACTGACATGCAAATATCTAGCCCAAGAGCGATCGCGATTAATTTGCGTAGCACTGAAGGCTGAGGTTAAAACTAAGACAACACTGCTCAAGCCAGCGATGAGATGGGATGAGTGTCCCAATGAACCAAAATGACCTAGAGTTCCCACAATCCCAATTGCTAGGAGTAGCAATACTAGGAATACCATGCACACACCTATTGCATAGTGGCAGAGACGGAGAATGACAGTTTTATAAGTAAAATTACGAGTATATCTAGGATGCTGTCTCCTTGTATACATCCAAATACCAGATATAGCTAGACAGAAATAAGCAAGTATCGATAAACCCATCGACCAAGCAGCGATTTTCCATAGCCAAATAAATGAAGGTAAATTCAAGCGCAGTAATCCCTCGACGCAATCCTACCCCATTACTTTACTGCTGAAAGTGCAATGTGCGATCGCTTCTCATGATGCTTCTAGACACATACTTGTGTAGTTTTCAAAGCCAAGATATACTCTATTCTGAATTTAAAATTTTATATTTTTTTTAGATTTTCCTCACAAAATAGGGCTGCTAACCTCGCAACCCTTGTTTAAAGTAACATTTTTTTAATCAACCGATGCTAAACCCGCAACTTTTAAAGGTTTTGTTGTTTGTTCAGGTTGGGAATTAATTGGTGAAACAATACTTGTTTGATTGATATTGTCGTTGACTAGTTCAGAGTTGTTTTCTAACTTGTCATTGGCAATGTCGTCATCAAAATCGTTTACAATCAACCGTTCGCAGGGAATTGTATCCGAGATAATCGCGCTTGCCATCATTCCTGTATGAATCTCGAGATGAGATAACCTTGGAGCTTCAAAAACTAATCTTTGTCCGGGGAAAACTACCCGTTCAAAGTACCAATTAGGAATATCAGAGATTCGTGCCACCTGGATTTTGCTCGTGGCATTTACGTAGCAGCAGAGAATTTTCCCAGATTGCTCTGGTGGTAAGGAGTCTAAAATTTGAGCCATAACTGCTGAGGAGCTTTACGCCACAATTTTACATTACACAGCCAAAATTAACACCTGACGATCCCCATATGCTGTAACTGTTACTACCAACTATCGTTTTTTACCCAAAATCTATCTTTAGACATGGGTAGTAGATAAAGTAATTATTTTCAAACTAGAGAATATATGAATTTTTCGTAAAAATATATGCTTTTATTGCATCCAATAATTATACAAGAAAGTCTGTTTTCTTCAAAGCATATTTCCCAAAATTAAGAAATATAAAACTAATATCTACGATGTCAATACCTTTGCCCAAGCGGAATTTAACCCTTTTGAATATATTTTCATAGTGGCTCATCCAGATATTAATACAACCTAAATTTTGCCAGAGATATGAAGGCGATCGCTGTTCAAGTTTCCCATCTCTACTAAAACTCGAATCTTCGGTTTTCTGATTTTCTAAATCACAAAATTTAGCCCACCATTCCTCTTGCCTTTGTCAGTGCCCGTACATCAGCCAAACTAATTCAATCTATTTATAACTATCTATAGATTATCCCTAAATATAATCTATTTTTAGCATCAAGCTCTTTGCTAAACCGTAATTACCAGCAAAAGCAATTTGACATCATTAATGTTTTGGGGATGGAAATCGTCAAATCCTCTCTTGTACATTTTTTAGCCGTGACAACTTATTTGCCTACAAGTCCAGTAGAATCGGATTATGAGACAAAATGCAAAATAAATTTACAATCTATAGATAGAACTATATTTTTCTTCACCCCAACACAAAGGCAAGATGGAAGTGAAACCAGAAATAATGGAAAACCGAATACTTTACGTTCGCCTTCCTTGTAACCCCATCTTTCCCATTGGGGTTGTCTACCTCTCAGATCATGTTCACAAGCAGTTCCCCAGTATCCAACAGAAAATTTTTGATCTGGGAACCGTACCACCTTTAGACTACACTTCAGCACTCGATCGCTGCATTGATGAATTTAAACCTACATTACTTGTATACTCTTGGCGCGACATCCAAATTTACGCACCAGTGGGGGGACGTGGTGGAAACCCCTTGCAAAATGCCTTTGAGTTTTACTATGCCCTCAATCCTCTGATCAAATTACGGGGTGCTTTAGGGGGATTAAGGATTTTTATGGCTTACTACGTCGAGTTATGGCGTAATGCTGGATTAATCAGACGCGGTTTAAAACGCGCCCAGAAATATCATCCCCAAGCCCGTACAGTTGTAGGTGGTGGTGCAGTCAGCGTATTTTACGAACAACTTGGTAAAAGCTTGCCCAAGGGAACAATTATTTCCGTGGGGGAAGGGGAAACTCTGCTGACAAAACTGTTGAGTGGTCAGGAATTTGGCGATGAACGATGTTATGTTGTTGGGGAAGATAAACCTAGAGAGCGTTTAATTCACGAACAGCCAACACCTCTAGAAAAATCTGCCTGCGACTACGACTATATTGAGAGTATCTGGTCAGAATTTAAATATTATCTACTAGAAAAAGACTTTTACATCGGCGTACAAACTAAACGCGGTTGTCCCCACAACTGTTGTTACTGTGTGTACACTGTTGTGGAAGGTAAACAAGTACGCATTAACCCCAGCGATGAAGTCGTAGCGGAGATGCGACAACTCTATAACAGAGGAGTACGTAATTTCTGGTTCACCGATGCCCAATTTATTCCCGCACGCAGATTTATCGATGATGCTGTGGAATTATTACAGAAAATTGTCGATTCGGGGATGACAGATATTAACTGGGCTGCATATATTCGCGCCGATAATTTAACACCCGAATTATGCGATTTGATGGTGAAAACTGGGATGAACTACTTTGAAATTGGCATCACCAGTGGTTCCCAAGAACTTGTGCGGAAAATGCGAATGGGTTATAACCTGCGTCATGTATTACAGAATTGTCGTGATTTAAAAGCCGCAGGTTTCAATGCTTTGGTTTCCGTTAATTACTCATTTAATGTGATTGACGAACGTCCCGAAACTATCCGGCAAACTATTGCTTATCACCGCGAACTCGAACGTATTTTTGGTGCGGATAAAGTTGAACCTGCCATCTTCTTTATTGGCTTACAACCCCATACCCACCTCGAAGAATATGCATTCAAGGAAGGTATTTTGAATCCAGGCTACAATCCCATGAGTTTAATGCCTTGGACAGCTAAAAAATTACTTTGGAATCCCGAACCACTTGGTTCTTTCTTTGGCGAAGTTTGCTTGCAAGCATGGCAGCAAAACCCCAATGACTTTGGACGTGAAGTAATGAAAATTCTCGAGGAGAAATTGGGTTGTGCGGATTTAGAAGCAGCACTTTCGGCTCCAATTGTACCGAAAGAAAAGCAGTTGGTGGTTGCTAAGTAAAGTTACTCAGTCAAATGTCGAGACGCGCAACTTGCTATTTCCAGAGCAACTGCTGGCGCGTCTATTTTTTTGATCAAGGCGATGATTCAGTAGCTACTTTGCGTAAACTGCTGAATGAATCATCGATATATTTATTCGCAATCAAATTTTAAGAAGTTTAAGCAGTTTCAACTCTCAAAAGCAGTCTGTTGATAATTTCGAGAAAATTAAAATCATATTCATGCTTTTTATCAAGTCAAAATAGTTTACCGCGAACTCTATTTTAGAAACATCAGCATACATGAATTATTTCTAATACAAATATATTTTCCACAAAGAATTATCAGTTGTATATGAAGTAGCAAATAATCTACTGTATGAATTAACTGATATTTATACGGGTATCGAAGCACATTCGTAATTGCCGAAATTCACGTGCAACTTGGACATAACCAATAAATTTACTGAAGCATTTCCTAAATATAAACAGCTATATTATTACTCAAGTCAAACTAATCCGTGCAAGGAGAAGGGAGCATCTATAAAATGAATCGATTATCTTCCCTATCTTGGCATGAAGTCCGTGCAGCATTTCAAACAATCTGGGGATATGAAGACTTTCGCTCGCCACAGGGTGAAATAATTCATGCTTTACTCGCACGAAAAGATGTGCTGATTGTAATGCCAACTGGTGGAGGAAAATCGATTTGTTTTCAACTACCAGCGTTACTTCAAACAGGATTAACGCTGGTAATTTCTCCATTAGTAGCTTTAATGGAAAATCAAGTTCAAGAGTTACACGAAAAAAAGTTACCTGCGGCACTATTACACAGCGAATTACCCTCATTTCAAAGAAGAAAAATACTACAAACATTAGCACAGCAAAAACTCCGCCTACTCTATGTGTCTCCAGAGACTTTATTCAGTCCTCCTGTATGGCAAATACTCTGCAAACCTGAACTAGATATAACCGCAATCATCCTAGATGAAGCCCATTGTTTAGTGCAGTGGGGAGATACATTTCGTCCAGCATATAGAAGATTGGGAGCAGCGAGAAGAGCTTTATTAAAAACCAAACCACCAGGTACAAAAATCAGTCTTGCTGCTTTTACTGCTACTGCTAATCCTGCTGCCCAAGAAACAATTCACAAAGTTTTAGAACTACAAAATCCAGAAATTTTTCGACTGAATCCATATCGCTCAAATCTGAATCCCAGTATTAGCATTGCTTGGACACCAAACAGTCGAAGAAAGCAATTATTAAACTTTATCAATAATCGACCTCAGCAAGCAGGTTTAGTCTATGTTCGTAGCCGATATGATAGTGAAAATTTAGCCGTCTGGTTAGAAGAATTAGGTTATGCAACCGCAGCATACCACGCAGGATTAGATGCCGAGGAACGTCGGACAATCGAAAAACACTGGATAAACGACAAACTACAATTTGTGGTTTGCACAAGTGCCTTCGGGATGGGAATTAATAAAGCAAATGTCCGTTGGGTAATTCATTTCCACGCGCCACTATTATTATCTGAATATGTCCAAGAAATTGGACGTGCGGGAAGGGATGGAAAACCTAGCGATGTACTGACATTAGTTAGCGAACCCACAGGATGGTTAGACTCGGAAGACAAACAGAGACAGCAATTTTTTGAGAACAAAATACGCGAACAGCAACAAACTGCACAACAACTTGTCAAGAAATTACCCCAACAGGGAGATATAGAAGCGATCGCTCAAAAATTTCCGAATAGCCTGATTGCTCTTTCGCTTCTCCACAGCAATGGTCAATTAAAATGGTTAGACCCGTTTAATTATATGATTTTGACAGGTGGGAAAACTCAAGCTAACAGCCAATTAAATGCCACCCAGCAAATGCGCCAATACCTCTATACAAAACAATGTCGCTGGCGGTTTTTGTTAAATGGGTTTGGTTTTAGTAAAGATATTGAAAATTGGCGTTGTGGACATTGTGATAATTGTCAATAACAATAAAATTTAGAAATCATCAATTTTCGAGAAATTTTACCTTCCCCCGACCCTATTCCCTGGTAATCTGGAGTCATGAATTACGAGACTGCACGCAAACTACTTTTAGACCAAACGATCGCAACGGAAGAACATCCGGATGCTCTATTACTACGAATGCAGCAGGGAAAACCGCCTGTACCTGGTCAAATCACCTCGATTTTACTGGCTCTGAAAGTAGTATTTGAAGGTCTTAAAGAGACTACTACAATAGACCGTCAACTTGCCCACGCTTTATATTTACTAACAATTAAGACACAGCAATTATTTGCGATCGGGCGTAAAAACGGAGTAGACTGGCCCCCTCTTTTCAAGGAAGATTTATTAAGAATTGGGACAGCCTGTGAAGGTATTTTCTCTGGTGTGTGGCAAAATGTTAATTGATCAAGAGTTAAGGGTTAAAGATGACAAACTAACGATTAACCCTTAAACTTTAAACATTACCTATTTCGTAATTCCGCTTCCAGTTTATTTAAGTCGCTTTTCAGTAATACAGTCATTTGACCTGTATAAGCTTTACCATTTTTCCCCTTGGCAATTTCCATCCAATAGGCATAGCGATCGCCGACTCTTAATTGTCCCCGTAATGCTTCACGGATAGGAGTTCTCGCCAATCTCGCTGAATTAATCGCGCTTTGGTTGGGATAGTCGTAAATTAACTGAGCATTGGCAAAGTCCTGGTATACATCTAAACCATAAATAATTCGCAACGATTCCTGCAAGCGCTCAAAACTCATGCCGTTAATTGCATCGTACATCGCTAAACGTTCAGTACGTATGTTACTACGGTCTTTCGTAAATCCAACAGCACCCGGAGGTAATACTGATGCTTGAAAGGTAAAGCGTTGTGCTGCTGTGTCGCTTTTTTGGATGTAGAAGCGTTCTCTGCTATTGGGTTTTAGGGTAGGATGGTTTTTTATCCAGGAACCCACTTCTTCTGTAGATTGTCCGGGAAGTGCCTCAACTTGGCTGGGGAAAAGTAGGAAAGCAACAGGTAAAAGGAACAGATGCAGTAAGAATTTTTTTGGGATTTTCATAGTCATGAATGATACAGTGATGCCCACAAATGAGGGTAATCTTAGCTTTCCCTTTTTCGGGTAAATTCACTTCATTTGATGAGGGAAAATGCCAAATTTTTTGGAGATTTATATTTCTTCTTGAGTAATAGATGGCTGTGCTGCATCTAAAAAATTAGCATCAATCCAATTGAGAACGGGAACGAGAGATAGTAGCATTAAAGCTGAATACATATCACCACCCCAACTATCATGCAGCCATTTAAACATGGCTTCGTTGCCTGTGCCGTGGAAAAATGTGAGAAAGGTATTACGAATAATATTTGCTGCAACGCTAATGATTACAGCTAATCCCAGGAAATAAATTGTTTTTCGTTGTGATGATATTGCACCAGTCCAATACAATAACATCAAGCACACATATATAGTTGTGAACAGCATTTTTAAACCAGCACAGTAGGGTGCAACTTCCACAACTCTGGCATTCATATATAAATAGATGCCATCAACATTTATATTCATGCCAAATTGATTCAAGATGAATCCGGCTGTACCAGCGATGAAGCTTTGCAATGGTAGTGTAAAAGGAGCAATGAGATAGGGAATTGAATTAGGTGTTGCTAAAAAAACTAATAATAGAGGAAACCATTGCAATTTTAGTCCTGCTTTTCCTTTCAGCCACAAACACAGTCCAGTCAAAATAATCGGTAGAGAAAGATTTACCCATTCGGTGATACCGCTAAGGTAAAAAAAACCACCTAAAAATAATAAGCCGATACCAAGTGGATGATGTTTTTCACGCAAGCGATACCATAATTTTCGGTTTGTCCAGACTAGGTAAATTGCAAACGGAAAACCAATTAAACCGTGGCTAAAATACTCATGTTCGGTACTAATTGTTTTCTTAATCCAACCCTCACACCAATGTATAAATATCGGTGCATACAGTAATGTTAAAATGGCAATAATCCCATAATTAAATAACTCTTTGGGATTTGTGGTTCTAATTTGGCGTTGATACATAACACAGTTAATAGTTAATAGGTAATTGTTGGGTAATCAAAAAGGGTAAAGGTGAGAATTTGTAATGTTTTAGCCAAGCGGCAACTATTAACCAATACCCATTAACTCAGACTTACTTAGTACCCATTAACTGCCAAAAGCTGTTGTTCTCCACTGAGAGTACAGGCGATCGCAGCTACAACTTCCTTGACTTGGCTAAGGGTTAACCCTGGGTACATTGGTAATGATAGTATCTGTTTTGCCAATGTTTCTGCGTGGGGAAAATCTCCGAGTTTATAACCTAAGTTGGTAAATGCTGGTTGCAAATGACAAGGTATAGGATAGTGAATACCCGTTTGAATCCCTGCATTCGCTAGTGTTTCTTGGATTTCCTGGCGCGACACTGAACAAGAATCAGTAATCTTCACTACATATAAATGATAAACGTGTCCAGTTCCACTTTGGTTCGCCATTGGTATAATTCCGTTGACTGCGGCTGCAAATTCTGCATCATACATCTGGGCTATCCCTAGACGCAGGCAATTCCATTCTGCTAAGTGGGGTAATTTTTCTAACAATACGGCAGCTTGTAGGGTATCCAAACGGCTATTGGTTCCTGCATCGGTATGATAATACTTGTAGGAAGCTCCGTAATTCCGCAAGCGTACCATTTTTTCGGCAACTTCCGGGTCGCGTGTCAACAAAATTCCCCCATCGCCAACCGCACCCAAATTTTTGCTAGGGTAAAAGCTAAATGCTGCTGCTATCCCGACTGAACCTGCTTTATATCCGTCACGCTCTGCCAAATGTGCTTGGGCGGCATCTTCAAAAATAAGTAATTTGTGAGATTCGGCAAAATCGAAAAGCTGTTTTGGTGATACCATTTGCCCGTAAAGATGCACGGGAATTATGGCTTTAGTCTTCTTTGTGACAATTTTAGCTGCGGCTTCTAAGTCAATTAAAGCAGTTTCCGGGTCGCAATCAACAAAGATTGGAGTCGCACCTGCACGAATTACGCCGATTAATGTTGCTACAAAGGTATTTGCAGGCACAATAACTTCATCACCCACACCAATATTACAAGCTTGTAAACCAAGTGCGATCGCATCTGTTCCGGAAGCTACTCCCACCCCATATGCGGTATTGGAGGCTGCGGCAAAGGCTTGTTCAAAATTAGCTAAAGCTTTCCCTAAAACAAAATCTCCGTTGAGTAGAACCTTTTCAATAGCTTGTTGGATTTGATTTTGAATTGGTTGATGTTGAAAACTTAAATCTACAAACGGAATTTTGATGTTCATAATTTTTTATTAATTGTTTTTACAAATTTAAAAAGATGATTAGCTAGTTAATATATGCGGAAATTAAACATACATTTCCTAGCGTCTTGGGCATATTTTTTGGTGATTGTTCTTGTTTTTGCTTTTATCTAAAACTATGAGATTTTTATTTTTTAGCAAGAAAATATTAAATAATGAATGTTGTAAGCCTTGATTTACAAAGACAAATCCTAATTATATAGAAACTAATGCTCATGATGGTAATTGTCTTGGTAAGAATAAGTAATTATTTTGTAAACATTGACATTTATTTCTGATTAATTACAGAAAAAATAGATATGACTAATGACATATGCAAGTTAATTTTCATGGATATCTTCTGGAATCACAGACAAAAGAAACAATTGCTTTTTCTTAAATAGTCAATCAAGCAAACTATGATTGCGATCGCCTAAATTTTCCAGGACAGCACCAAAATAAAAACCAAAACCACAGTTAGTAAAAACAAAATCCTAATCAATAATTTGCCCTCAATCTTGTCCAATCCACATCAGTGATAATAACGATATATTTGCTATTATGATTACAATTAATAAGTCAGTAAATTGTCTGTACGTTATCATTAGATTTCATTACTTGTAATAATTATTGCCAGCGCTTGAAAAGTGATTGTCAAGAAATACAGCAAAAAGCTGAAACAATTACCTGTAGGGGTTTGTAGCTCAAACTGAGGCAATATATTTTGGGCTAGGGAAGCAACTACCACGAGCGTATATTCCCGTAATCTTCAAAAAAATCTTGAAAATTTGTTTGTCGGACGCAAAATTGGGGAATGCTTAGAAATAGAAAAATAACCAAATAACAGTAGGTTATATGAAAATCCTTATCAAATACTTAATCAAGGTAAAGTAGTAATGTTAGAACCAGAAAATAAACTGTTTACATTCAAAGATGGTTGGAGTTCCCAAGAAAATAGAGAGTCCCAACGCTTAAACGCCTTATTAGAGTTAGGCTTGCGTCAGTCAGAAACAATTCCAGTATTTGAAGAAGCGACTCAAACCGCCGCCCATTTTCTCGAAGCACCAATTTCGGTATTAGGATTTATCGATCAAGAACGTCACTGGTTTAAATCCGCGATCGGATTATCGCGATTAGGATTAATGAACCAACTTGCCCAATCTCGTCAACTATCTCGCCAAGAATCCTTTTGTACCTTAGTTGTCGATAGCTCACAAATCATTGTCATTAATGATACACATAAGTATGTCAACAATGAACTAAACGTCACCAAATTGGTACAAGAGTACGGAGTCCGTGCTTACTTAGGTGCGCCACTAATCGACGCATCTGGTAACTGTTTGGGAGCGCTAGCTGTGATTGACTTAGTGCCACGTAACTTTACCAACAGAGATATTGAATTTTTACAAATAATTGCTCGTTGGAGCATGAGTGAGTTTGAGCGCAACCGCTTATTGCAAGCCGGTAATAATTTCCATACTAACTCCCCTAGAGAATTTGGTTGGTCATCCTCAAATGGTAACGCCAACGAAATAAAGCTGAGTCCTCCAATCTTGAACCAAGAACTCAAAAAAGAAGCAATCACCACCAACCATCTCAAACTCGACTTATTATCGCAACTAACTCAAGAATTACGCACCCCTCTGACATCAGTCTTGGGAATGGCAAGCGTTTTGGGAAGAGAAATTTACGGACCTTTAACAACCAAACAACGGGAATACTTGGAAATAATCCAACATAGCGGACGCTACCTACTTTCCTTGGTGAACGAAATTTCTGAACTGGGAGCAATGAATGAAACTACAGCTGCATTAAATATTGCCCCTGTCGATATCGAAATGCTTTGTCAACAAGCCATCAACACCTTAGAAGAAGCAGCAAACCGCCGTGAACAAGACATCCGCTTGTCCCTCGAACCCGGACGCAGCCGAATTTTACCCCTTGACAAAGATAAAGTCCGTCAAATTTTATACCACTTAATTTTTAGTGTGATTCAGGTTTCGGCAACAGGAAGTGTTGTGCGGATTCACGTTTCTTACAAAGAAGATGCCCTCAACATTACCGTTTGGGTATCCCATCCTTGGTTAGGTGATGGGATTACGGAAGTCGATCCGTACTTCCGCCTCAATCCGCAGCCATTATTAGAACTAACAAGTGTGGCTCAGAACTATAACATGCATCCAGAAGCCACAGAACTTGACGGCTTCTCAATCACAATGGAAAAATCCAAAGATTTTGCCGCAGCAAGTTCAGGATTTATTTCTGTAAATTCTGGCGACTTAGATATGAGCAAACCCCACAACCACCTCTCGCGTGAAAGCTTAGGTTTATTGCTCAGTTGTCAACTAGCTGAATTGCACGCTGGACAAATCTCAATCCAAGGTTCTGCGGAATCTGGATATCGCTACGTGCTGTCACTACCATTGCAATCAGCAACAAAATCAGAACAAGCAAATGATGCTTAATGTGGGAGATAGGGATGAGGGATGAGGGAATAGAAAAGTAAGTTTCATATAAATCAGGAAATAAAGCATTTAGCGTTGCAAACACCTATAACCAACCAACAATCAATAAGCAATCAGTATTTAATAAACCCATACCCAGCATCCAAACCCCACTTTCAGCAAAAATAAAAACTTGAGACCCTAAACTTCAAAGATATGTATTGTGCGACATTAACCTGTCAAGTGATGTATGTGCTTAAATTTTAATCATTAACTATTAATCATTACATTATTAACTCAAATGGCGATCGCTCGATGGTTGATGAAGAGGCAACTTCGGCAACTTGCCAATTGGAAATTTGAAAATATGAACTTTTGGGAACCACCCAGATTATGATGAAGTCGAACTTCTGTGCCGGAGTGAACCTTAATCGCCAGGTGGTTTATGAATTTAGTTTGGCAAAGATTTACGTTGTCTGATTTTCCCCTCCGGGAATATCTCGCTACTAGCTACCTACATCGATCGCTATTTGGTCTTTTGCGGCGTTGGCGGGAAACTAGTATTTTGATTCAGTGGGGGGAAATTATTGCTGCGGCTTTACTTAGCCTTTTGTATGGATTTGCCCCATTTGTTGCCAATGAATTAATTGGATTGATTTTGCTGGCTGGTGGTGCATTTTGGCTGCTACTGAGTTTAGCCGATGATACTAGTGACATTAATTCTCCTAGTGTCACCCCTATCCACATCACAGTATTTATATTCTGGGGAGTTGCATTTTTGGCTACGGCTTTATCCCCAGTGAGAAAATTCGCGATTACCGATTTCCGAAATTTTACGCTGTACCTGCTCCTATTTGCTCTTTGTGCCAGAGTTCTAAAATCGCCACGCTTACGTTCTTGGATACTGACGTTATACATGCATGCGGGGCTAATTGTCAGTGTATATGGTGTCCGCCAAAAATTATTTGGTGCTGCCCAATTGGCAACTTGGGTTGATCCGGAATCACCCCTATCAAAGAATACTCGGGTTTATAGTTATCTGGGCAATCCCAACTTACTGGCTGGGTACTTGCTGCCGGCGGTGGTTTTGAGCTTGATTGCGGTATTTGCTTGGAAAGGATTAGCCCGCAAATGCTTGGCGACGACAATGCTAATTGTGAATCTTGCCTGTTTTCGCTTTGCCGACAGTCGCGGTAGTTTCATTGGGTTAGCCCTAGCTTTAGTGGTGGTAGTCCTATTACTCAGATACTGGTATAAAGATGTACTACCAAGGTTTTGGCGGACTTGGCTCATCCCGATACTTTTGGGTAGCTTTGTTGCCTTATTTGCGATCGCATTTGGGGCTTCGGAAACATTTCAATTACGTATCAAGAGTATTTTTGCTGGTCGTGGCGACAGTAGTAATAATTTCCGTATGAATGTATGGACTGCGGTATTTCAGATGATTCGCGATCGACCCATATTTGGCATTGGTCCCGGTCACAATTCTTTTAATAATGTATATCCTCTGTATCAAATACCACGATTTACAGCCCTAAGTGCTTATTCTATTATTTTAGAAATCACTGTGGAAATGGGCTTTGTTGGCTTAAGTTCATTTATTTGGCTGTTGATGGTGACATTTAATACTGGATTAATACAGTTACAACGTTTTTATCAACAACGTAGTGTTGAAGGACTGTGGATGATTGGGGCAATTACCTCATTGGTGGCAATGCTAGGTCATGGTTTAGTTGATACCGTTTGGTATCGTCCCCAAATCAATACCCTTTGGTGGATGATGGTTGGTCTAGTCGCTAGCTATTGGACACCCCCATCTTCAGATGATAATCGAGATACTATTTCCTCAGACCCACAAATCACAACAAGTTAAATAGGTCTAATTCACAGGTTGATACGCTACATTAGCCTGACTTTTCTCGTTTTTTTGGGACAATATCAAAAAGCCCTAGATTCATCGATATCTAAGGCTTTTTTAACTAGTACAGTTCGGCGGAAATGAACCAATTATTCTAAAGAGTTTTATTCCTTCTTCTGACTTTTAGCTTGAAAGAGTCATTCGCCATTGTGTTATTCCCTGCGTCTCCTGGTTGTATAATTTGGTTATTCGCGACAAGTACCGCCAACTAATGATTTCTGATTGCTCTCAAGCTATTATTAGTTATGCTAGGAAAAGCGTAAAATAATAAAATTAATAACTCATTTTATTTTTACCAATATCCTTACTTCCCCATTCCCAAATAATTCCCCCACAATATTCGCAAATTCAACGCCAGAAAACTATAGATGAAAGAAAAAAGTGAAGGATTCAAAGTTATCTGTGATAATCGTCAAGCACGTTTTTTGTATGAAATTCTCGAAACATACGAAGCAGGGATTCAACTCACAGGAACAGAAGTTAAATCAATCCGTGCAGGCAAAGCCAATCTTCAAGATGGTTATGCTTTAATCCGTAATGGTGAAGCATGGTTACTCAACATGCATGTTTCCCCCTACAGTCAAAGTAGTGCCTATTTCAATCATGAACCCCGTCGTACTCGTAAACTGCTATTACACCGTAAAGAAATTCGGACTTTAGTTGGGAAAGTCGAACAACAGGGCTTAACTTTAATTCCCCTAAAAATGTACCTCAAACGCGGATTAGTCAAAGTTAGCATCGGGCTGTGTAGAGGTAAAAAACTCCACGATAAACGTGAAGACATGAAACGTCGGGATGACACACGCGATATGCAAAGGGCAATGAAGAGGTATTAAATTTTGGGAAAAGCCAGGTAAGTACGATTATTCCTCTTGGGCAAATCTTCGAGTTTTGAATAATTTCCACCACAAAAGTATAGTAGGAAGCAGAAAAATTAAGATTGCAGTCCAAATACATAACACAAACTTCTGGGTGCTTTGCGCCCAGGAGTAAATAACACACAAATTGATCTATTAGAGAGAAAATACTATTCTCTTCACATTAATTTTACAAAATCTGCCTCAGTTCCAGATTCACTTCACACAATTATAATCAATTGATTTTATTTGCAAAAAGTATTATATTTTGTAAACGAGATTGCAAAATTGCTATACGTTTAAACTACGTATTCAAGTGTTCCTTGGTACTTGCTCAAAAATTTCAAGTTGTAACTAGATACTGCATGGTTCAAAGTAATTGGTGGGAATGCCAATTTGTTTGATATTTATGTAGTGCAATATTAAGGTCAAGATGAAAATTGCGTACCTGATAAATAAATACCCGAAGGTAAGTCATAGCTTCATTCGGCGTGAAATTGCTGCCCTGGAAAAGATTGGCTTATCAGTTGCCCGGTTCTCCATTCGTTCTTGCGAATCTGAACTAGTAGATCCAAAAGATAAACTCGAATTTCAGAAAACGCAAATTGTTCTTGGAACTGGGTTATTAGGTTTATTGGTAAACCTATTCAGTTTGGCGATTTTCAAGCCCTTCTCTATCTTCCGAAGTATGCGTTTAGCTTTAAAAATCGGCTGGAAGTCAGATGCCGGAGTTTTACGACATCTGGTTTATTTAGCAGAGGCTTGTGTTTTGTGGCGTTGGTTGCAACGAGAGCAAGTGACACATTTACATGCCCACTTTGGTACAAATCCAACCACTGTCGCCATGTTATGTAATGCAATTGGGGGTGTGAGTTATAGTTTTACCGTTCATGGACCAGAAGAATTTGACAGAGCAGAAAACATTGCTTTAACAGAAAAAATCAACCGCGCCAAATTTGTGGTGGCGATTTGTTCGTTTGGCAGAAGTCAGTTATATCGTTGGTGTGACTACCAACAGTGGCACAAGATTCACTTAGTGCGCTGTGGAGTTGATGAAGAGTATTTTAACCAACCAGAAATATTCCTCTCCGATATCCCTGCGGACATTCCTAATTTAGTCTGTGTTGGACGTTTGTGCGAACAAAAAGGTCAAATCCTGCTGCTGCAAGCTGTGAAAAGACTGGCAGAAGAAGGATTAGACTTAGTCTTAACTTTAGTGGGTGATGGTGAATTGCGATCGCAAATCGAAGCACTTATCTGCGATTATGGTTTGGGAGAACAAGTCAAAATTACAGGTTGGGCAAGTGGAACTCAAGTCCAAAAATACATCACTAACGCTCGTGCCTTAATTCTGCCCAGTTTTGCTGAAGGTTTACCAGTAGTGTTGATGGAAGCATTCGCGCTGCACAGACCTGTGGTTAGCACTTATGTGGCAGGTATTCCGGAACTCGTACAATCCGATGTCAATGGCTGGCTTGTGCCCGCAGGTTCGGTAGAAGAATTGACATCAGCAATTCGTCAAGTGTTACAAATGCAACCTGATGAACTGAATCGTATGGGTAGGGCTGGCACAATTTCGGTGACAGAGAAGCATAATGTGCTTCAAGAAGCACAAAAATTAGCCAGATTATTTCATTTGCATCTTGATGATTGGGAAGTTAAGGAAAAACAGGAGAAGTTAGAAGTCGGTTTCACAAATTGAAAGAATACTCATCGCCAATAATAAAAACTATTCGCCATTTCCTCACCCAATTAAATGACAACTCTGAAAAAACCAAACTTAAAGAAACTTGCTGTTAATGGTGCAATCTGGACAATCGCTGGTTACGGGACTAGCCAAATTTTGCGATTTGGTTGCAACATCATCCTCACTAGATTGCCGGGAATTCAGCCAGAGTTTTTTGGTTTAATGGCGGTAGTGAATCGGTTGTTGATTGGTTTAGAATTATTTTCTGACCTTGGAATTGGGCAAAGCATCATCCAGAACAAACGTGGCGAAGAAGAAATATTTTTTAACACTGCCTGGACATTACAAATATTACGTGGACTTGTTATTTGGATAATTTGTCTAATCATTACTTATCCGGCTGCATCTTTTTATCAAGAGCCACGATTGCTTTGGCTATTACCCATCATGGGGCTAGTATCAATTATCCTTGGGTTTGCTTCTCCATCCCAACCGTTATTGAATCGTCGCATGGAACTGAACAAAGTCATCGTTTTTGATTTGACTGTTCAGATAGTTTCTTTGAGTGTCTTAATTATTTTTGCTTGGCAGTTGAAGAGTTTGTGGGCGTTTGCTCTTAGTGGCATTATATCCGCAATTTTCCGGGCGATCGCTAGTCATTTTTTAATTCCAGATAGGAAAGTCAGATTTGCCTGGGATGGGAATGCATTAAAGGAGCTTGTATCTTTTGGTAAGTGGATGTTTGTGGCGACAGCATTAATGTTTCTTGCTGAACAAGCGGATACATTACTTTTGGGTAAGTTACTGTCATTTAAAGTGGTAGGGGTTTATACTATTGCCGCAACGTTGGCAAATGTTCCCCGTGAAGCAATCAAAAGTTTAAGTTTTCGCGTCATTTTCCCGACTATTTCCAACAAAATTGATTTACCCAGAAGTGAGTTACGAGCAAAAATCACTCGTCAGCGTTGGTTAATTGTGGTTGCAGCTGCCATTTGTTTGGCGGTTCTTGTGAATACTGGCGATTTAATCATTGGAACGCTTTACGATCAAAGATATAAGGAAGCAAGGTGGATGATGCCGATACTTTGCTGTGGGATTTGGTTCTCGATTTTGTTTTATACTACAAGCCCTGCTTTACTGGCATTAGGTAAACCCTTTTATGCGGCGCAAAGTAATTTACTCAGATTTTTGACGATTAGTTTAGGAATGCCTCTAGCTTTTGCCTTCAAAGGAACTTTAGGAGTAATTCTGATTATTGCATTGAGCGATTTGCCTTTGTATGTTGCCAATCTTTATGGTATGTGGCGTGAAGAACTATCTTGTTTTATCCAAGATGTGAAGGCTACTTTACTTTTTGTCGGACTACTGATTTCATTGCTAACAATACGTGGATATTTGGGTTTTGGTAGTCCATTTGTTTTTTTGAGTAATTAGCTGTTAGTTAAAAGTTGCAATTGACAGAATCATTCAGCCTGTAACTCTACCTACATCCTCCAGGGTAAGTGGAAGTAATACTAACATTTGTTTGCTAGTTTGGCTAATTCTCAGTTTATTGATGTTTAGTTAGAGGTTATGTATAAAGTAAACCTTAAAACCAAAGAAACCGGGTTTCTCTCTGTGTGACTATCTTGAATATTTACTTCATAAATGAATGGTCTCTTATATATTTTAATTAATTTTCAACTATCTACTACCTACATTTTTCCATATACCTGAATCATCATTAGTTATGTTTAAACTGGCAACTTTTTGGAAGTGGTTATACTCAGACTGGGAAGCATCTATCGATAAACCAATTCCTGGCTATACAATTTTATTACCAGTTCCTGGAGATTTACCTGTTTTTCTCAAAATTGCTTTAGAAATTTGCTGTCAGCAAAAGTCTGATAATTTAGTGGAAACAATAGTAATTCCAGACCAATCACTTCCTGGATTTAAAGAATTACTTCAAGAATGGGCAAAAGACTACTCAATTAGTCCAATTCGTTTAGTCAAACCTAAACTATTAGAAGAGTTAATTTTTTCTGTTAAAAAGAACCCACATCATAACTATGCTTCGCAAGTGATACGCGGTATCAATGCAACCCAAAGTACCCACGCACTTTTACATGATGCCGATCTATTTATTACCAATAATACATTTTTAAACATTCATTACCAAAAATGTAATAATTCTCATCTTGCTTGTTTGGGAGTCAGTCCTGTTTGGGATAATTGGTATAATGAACAAGGAATCTATCATTTAAATGCTACTTGGGAACTGATATTTAATATTCAGTGGGCGCGTAGTTTTAAACCTTGGGAACATCGTGGTCATGATAACGAAATAAATGGGAAAGCTCATACATTTGATGTCACATTATTTCCCCAATGTAAAACAGATCCCAAATTTATCGATCGCCATCAAGAAGAATGGGGCTTTGTTCATTTCAATTATGTGATTTGTACTTATCGGTGGTTTCAGAAAAGTAAAGTTTCTTTTGAAGATGAGTCTTTTCGTATTCTGTTAATTCGATTACTCATCAATGCTTTTGACACATCGGCATGGAAGTATGATGTCCCCGAAGTTGATGAATTAGTTAAAGGTATTAATGATGCATCTAATTGTGTGACTTATATGCAACAAAAAACGCGAGAAAATTATGGGGAATTTCGCTCAAAATTACAAACACTTATCGATAGCCAAATCTTAAATGATGAGAAGGCTGAGATTTTGAGTGAGGGGGTACGTAATTTTGATCGGGTATTTTGTTAATGATTAATTGTGAAGACGCAAGAAAATAAATTCTTCACGTCCTCCGATTGGTTATAAATCTATCTTTGGCAGTCAAATAAAAACTTGATTGACAAAATTACCATGTAAACCATAGGGAACATGATGCTGGAGATGCAGTTTTGTAACTACTGTTAAATCTTTGGCATCTAAGATGATGATATGAGAACGATGATGTTGTGAATTGTAAATTAACCCCAGCACCCAACCATCATCTTCACCCGCAGCATTTGCACGGGGTACAAAAATGGGTTCGCTGGTGAAACCTTTGGGTGCTGCACTCCAAAGTATTTTTTTACCTGTTTCTAAATCGACTTTTACGAATGCTTGTAAAGGTGCGTTACCAGTTTCCTCATGCGCTGCACTCATATATAAATAACGATATTCGCGTCCAACTTTATTTGGATGTAAGCTAGGAAATTCGCAACTTCTCGATTCGATTAATTCGCGATTGACAATTTTGTCTGTTAAATTGAGATTAAAACGCCAAAGTTGTCCAGGTTTTAGGGCTGCAAAATCAGTTTGACGAAAATCACTATTAGGTTCAACTTCCGGTAAATTTTCGTAGCAAATTGAGTCAACAATGATTTCGCCATTTTTCTCAAATGCATTGGCGTGGTGGAAAACGAAACCCGATTGTATTTCTAGTATCTCCGCCTTGTCTACCATGCTATTTGGTTGACGCGGTATAACAATAATGCGAGTTGGTTGATTAGTTTGAAACTTGATACATTCACCTGCGCCACGCATTCCTAAAGCGAAGGGAATAGGATTAAATTTAACAGGATTTTGGAAGAAAATACAGTAATTTTCAGTAATTGCAAAATCGTGAATGAAACAGAAACCTGGGACTTTGTGGGCATGTTTTCTAATTACTTTACCAGATACATCTAATTCAAAGATTGTAATTGTTGTCAAAACTCCTGGTTTAATTGAGAAATTAACCATGCAAGGATTCCCATCATCCCTGACACAGTTAGAGTCAAAATGGGGATGTGCGCCAAATGCCTCACCCTCTGATAAAGCACCGTGAAAATATTCTTTTCCTAATGTTTCTAATGTATTTGGATCGAGAATATGGGGTTCCGCAGCTTCCCACAATGCTAGTAATTTTCCGCCCCAATAAATAATGTTAGTATTAGCAATATTTTTTATTTTGAAATCAAAAATATTTGCTAACATTCCCCCACGTTTCTGTGTACCAAAAACACCTCTATACAGAATTTTGCCAGCTTTTTGTTCTTGAATGTACCCTTCAGTACGCACAAACCGATTACTATAATGGGCTTTTCCATGAGTAAAAGTAATTCGACTAATCATCCCATCCCCATCAAAAGGGTGATGAATTTTTTGCCCATTAATATCAAATAAACCGGGACCATTTCTGAACAGAGTTCCTTCGAGTTCTGGGGGAATTTCTCCTTCAATATCGTCAATCCAATAATCGTATTCTTCTTTGAGAGATGTGTAACCCCCTTGCCAATCTTCGCGGGTATAGGATTTTACGGTAGAGATAGATTCTTGTTCTTGTGTAGGCATGTGGCTCAATTTTTTTAATGTTTTCGACTAATACCTGTAAAATTGCCTGGAATAATAAATCCCAGGCTAATTGCTCAAACTGAAATGTTTTATTCAGATACTACTCTGTCACTTCTTTCCCTGATTTGTGTAATATTAACTCCGGTACAAATTCGGGTATCAATGATTGCTCATGACTCTGTTGAATGACAGGAGGAAAAGTTCCGCTTTCACTTTGAGAATCGGCGGCAGGCAACCAGTTCAGAAATGGCAGTGGTAAAATTGTACTGACATTAGTGATAATTACCAACAAAGCCAAGTTATCAAAGTTACTTTCTGTAATCCCCATTAAATGCATCAACCCTGCACCTAATTCATAGGAAAGTAACCCAGCCAAATTGGAAACCGACATCAACAAAGCAAAAAATGTTGCCTCTACACCAGGAGGGCACAACCGCGCTGCAAGCACTAATACTGGCATGTAGGCGATTTGCCCCATAACGGTAAGAACTAAACTATCACCTAAACTAAACCAGCGATCGCCAATTCCTAAACTACGATTGGCATGGGTAACAAGTAGTAACATTGTCATCCCTAAAACTGCGGAAAGTACGGTACTCCAGCCGAAAATAACCCGGAAAGGCACGGTTTTGAGGTAACGCTGAAATATCCACACCCCTACCAAGGAAGCAATACTTGTAACTAAACGCACTCGCCCTAAAAATTCTGGTTCAAAGTGTAATTCGTTGGTGGTGAAGAAGAAAAACGCAGAATCGGCTGTGGGTGTGGCTTGCCAAAGAAAGACAAAGGCTGTGGGAAGCCAAATTGCTTTTTGGGTGACAGCTTGGCGGAGTAGTTGGAATTGATGTGGGACAGAAAGCTTTTCGTTCTCGTTGTTTTCTGCCTGATTTTTGCTAATCGGGGATTCCGCAATTAACCAAGCGACTGCCGAAACAATTAAGGGGAATGTGGCAGTAATCCCAAAAACAGTGCGGGTGGTGAAATGTTGCAGCAAAACCCCACTAAAGTAAGCGGTAATTAACCCACCTAGGGCGGAAGCACCCCAACACAGGGATTGTAGTGAACCTGCATTCGCTTGTGATTCTTTCCTTGCCCGTTCCACGACTAGAGAGTCAACAATAACATCGCTGACTGCCACCGAGAGGGAACCAAGTGCGATCGCAATTGTAGCTGCAACTGGAGTATTAACTATTGTTGCCAGGAAAATCCAAGAAATTGTCCCTAGTAAACCCGACAAAATCAAATATGGGCGGCGACGATAACCAAATATGGGTAAACCATCGGAAATAAAGCCAAATAACGGTTTGATTATCCAAGGTAGAGCCACAATTCCCAAAAGTGCTGAAACCTGCGCCGGACTCAGCCGCAGTTCATCTTTGAGGAAGAAGCTGACGGCTAAACGCGCCAACCCCAAGATACCTTGGACAAAGTAGACAGTCAGAATGGCGATTAATTCGGCATTCGGTTCGTTGCCGAAGAAAATTTTCTCTTTGACTGAGTCTTTGACCTTGGAGAAACCAGAGGGGGAAACCAGCATTGATGAATATTTTTTAAGATTTATTACTTTTCTATCATATCGAGTTTTTTAACTTGGCTGCATTGCTGTTGAGTTTTGTCAGGGTATTTTGAGGGAGTTGGGTGTTAATGTGAAATTCAGGAATTAGAAACACTATATCAGTATTGCTTTGGTACTAAAATAGTATCAAATGCGAATCAGAAAGGTACAAGATGACTATTGAGCAACCAAGCCGCTCCGGTGAGAAGCAGCCTAAGCAGCTAGACATTGAGCGTGTCATACATAGTGGCAGTTCACCACCAATTACTGAAGAAGTTGACGATACCTCTAAAGAAGTGCGGTTTCAAATGGTGATACCAGAGCAGTTGTGCAACCTCATTGATGATGCCCGGAAGCTAACTAAGACTAGCCGTCGGGCATGGCTGTTGACTGCTGCCCAGGAGAAATTAGAACGGGAAGGGCGGCTGTAGGTAATAACAGTTTAATTTTATAAATTGCCAAAAACTTAAATACAAAAATTGTTAGTTGATATGTACATCCAAATTAAACCAGAACTAGAGCAATTTATTCAGGCACAATTAGCAAGTGGTAGATTCGCCAGTGCAGATGATGTCATCAATGAAGCCTTTAAATTGCTACAAGAAAGAGAACAGAGACTTGAAGAATTACGGCAGAAAATTGCTGTAGGAACTGAACAAATTGCAGCCGGACAAGTAACTGACGGCGAATTCGTATTTGCTAGATTCCAGGAAAAAATTCGTCTAATTGCTGAGGAGTCTTCTGAATGAATAATTATTCACTTTCAGAGGCAGCAATTCAAGATTTAGATGAAATTTGTGAGTATATTGCTCGGAGTAACCCAAAAGCCGCCTCTAAGCTTTTTGATGACATTCGTGCCAAGTGTAAATTATTAGCGAATTTCCCAAATATGGGTAAAAGTTATAGCAGGTTTGGTATAAGCCTGCGCGGATTTGTTGTGGATGATTATATTATATTTTACTACCCAAGAGAAAATGGAATTAGTGTTGCTCGTGTTGCAAGTGGTTATCGAGATTTAGAGTCTTTGTTCACAGATGAATAATACAACTGTAACTGTGTCTTTAGTCTATTCCTCATCGCTCTGTTTAAGTAGGTCGGTGGGAAAAAACACAACTATGTTAAGAAAGATAAACAAGGCTAAAACCCTCTTTCCTCCTGCCTCCTGCCTAATCCCAATGATAAATATTCACGCCTACTTACTTAAAAGCATCAAAAAAGTGAGTTTGTAAGTAGAAAAATTCCCCTAACTTTTTGTGGCGTGATCGCATTTCCTGATACCTACTAACAACATCAGGACATAGCAATACTATGTCCTGCATTTGATAATTATCGGGAAAAGATTTTTTAACTAGAACTTAAGTACCATTCGCAAGTACATAAAGGCATTAAGCTGCGATCGCAACTAGTTGAATATCGAAAACTAGGTCTTCGCCAGCAAGGGGATGGTTGGCATCTAAGCGGACAGTAGATTCGGAAATATCTGTAATCACAACAGGTATTACTTGTCCTGTTGGTTGTTGAATTTGTAGTTGTTGCCCTACTTCTGGTTCCAATTCGGGTGGCATTTGGTCACGTTCGACTTCAATGACCATTTCTGGGCGATATTCGCCATAGGCTTGTTCCACGGGGATATGTGTGGTTTTTGATTCACCTGCATTCATACCCACCACTGCTTCTTCAAATCCAGGAATCAATTGTCCTTCTCCAAGGGTAAATTCTAGTGGGGAGCCACCATCTGAAGAGTCAAAGACTGTGCCGTCGGTTAATTTTCCTGTGTAGTGAACTGTGACGGTATCACCTAATTTTGCTTGTGTCATTACTTTATCTCCTGACGTTTTTTATGAATGAAAATACTGAGGTACAGATTTTGGATGTGAACTTAGCAGTTATATTTATGTCATGTCATCCGTCTATAGTCTCAGTTGTAATGTCTGCTTTTGGATCATTCAATTTGGGTAAATCAAATAATTGTCAAAGCTGCCTGGAAAGTACAAAATACTCTCGAATATGCAGATTACCTTACTACGATACTAAGGATTGTAGACTCAAGGAAAAATTAAGACATTTTCTGCTTATCCTAGTAATGGCGATCGCAAAACATACTGTACTATTTGGAAGAATTGTAACTGAAGTCGAAAAATTCAAAACAACTGTACTATAAAAATGAAGAAGTCTTTTGTGAAGGTTGCATCCAAAGGTTAGATGTTATGCCGAAACGCCTTCTAGTGGTGGAGTCTCCTGGTAAAGTTAAAAAACTCAGTCAAATTTTGGGGAGTGACTGGATTGTACGCGCTAGTTGCGGTCATATTCGCGAACTGAGTAATGAGGGTGAGGATTCTCTGGGATTTACAATGGATGGGGGAAGTGTGGAGTGTCGTTATATACCCCGTGACCAGAAGGCAAAGGAGACAATTCAACAACTGAAGGCTGCGGTACGCCAAGTTAATGAAGTGATTTTAGCTACAGACCCCGATAGGGAAGGGGAAACTATTGCTTGGCATTTAAAGGAGGCTTTGGGTTTACGGGAGCCGAAGCGGGTTGTTTATACGGAAATTACTGAGTCTGCGGTGCGTGCGGCTATTTCCCATCCCCGGAAGTTGGATACAAATTTGGTTGGAGCTGGTTTGTGTCGAGATTGTTTGGATAAGTTGGTGGGTTATAAGGGCAGTCCGCTTGTTTGGGCTTTGAATAATGGGGCTAAGAGTGTTGGCAGGGTGCAGAGTGCGACTTTACATTTGATTTGTCAGCGTGAGAGGGAAATTGTTGCTTTTGTCCCCCAAGATTATTGGAGTGTGTGGGTGGATTATGCTGAAGGTTTCCGCGCTTTTTATCGGGGGATGGTAAGTGATGGGGTGGAGGAAGCGCAGTCGGCTGCGGATGTGAATGACGATGCCACATATAAAAGTAATGAAGCTCCGGAATCTACTCGTGTGCTATCGGAGGCGGAAGCGACGAGGTTGGTGGAACTGGCAAAAAGTCATCCCCACCAGGTAATTAAGTACGAGGGAAAAATTACTCATCGTCAACCACCTCCACCTTTTATTACTTCAACTCTGCAACAAGCTGCGGGTTCGCGGTTAAAGTTTGCGCCGGAGAAGACAATGCAGGTGGCGCAAAAGTTGTATGAGGCTGGTCTAATTACTTACATGCGGACGGATTCTGTGATGTTGAGTCTGGAGTTCTGTGAGAGTGTCCGTAAATGGTTAGAGCAAAATGATCCGGAAAATTTACCCCAGAAAACTACTAGGCATCGTAGTAGTAAAACTGCTCAGGAGGCACATGAAGCAATTCGTCCAACGGATGTTTTTCGTCCTTCAACTCAGTTGCGACTGGAATTATTGCCGGATGAGTTTAATTTATATGTTTTAATTTGGAAGCGGGCTGTTGCTTCTCTATGTCGTCCCGCACAGCTACGAAAAACTCTGGTGCTGACTCAATCAGGGCAGGTTTTGTGGCAAGCGAGGGGGCAAGTGGTAGAGTTTTTTGGCTATGCAAAATATTGGTTGAATTTGAGTAAAGATAGTATTTTACCAATTTTGCAGCAGGGACAAATGCTGACTTTGGCAGATGCGGGGCATGAGAAGAAGAAAACCCAACCGCCACCACGTTATAGTGAGCCGAAATTAGTACAGTTGATGGAAAAGAAAGGGATTGGTCGTCCAAGTACCTATTCTCCCACGATCGCAACTTTGAAAAAACGTGGTTATGTGAATTTAACGAAGGATAATTTACAGCCGACTGGGCTGGGTTTGGAAGTTGATGATTTTTTGCAGAAGGCTTTACCCGATTTGCTGGAAACGGAATTTACTGCGAAGATGGAAGATGCATTAGATGCGATCGCATCAGGTAAGCAATCTTGGCAACAGTATCTCACAAATTGGCATCGGGATTATTTTGCTCCGGCATTGGTTAAGGCGAAAACTGTTCCGGTGACTCCCTCGAAGGTGGGTAGTCGTGACAATGTCGGCAAGAGCAATTTTGACAAATCTCGAACTCGTTGTCCTCAATGTAATCATCACCTGGTAAAAATCCCCAGCAGTAAGGTGAAGAAGAAGTATTTTTTGAAATGTGTTAGTGGCTGTGAGAATGTGGTGTTGTTTTGGAGTGAGTATAGCAAGAGTTGGGAAGCTCCGCGCTCGCAAGCTGGTAAGGAACAGGATACAAGTCTCCAAAAGTCGCATACTAATGCAACTACTGTAACGACATATCCCTGCCCGGTATGTCAGCAGCCTTTGGAAGAATATAGTTACACGAAGGATGGACAGAATAAGAAGTTGTTACGCTGTTCAGAGCCTAAGTCGAGAACTGATGCAAAACATAAGGATGTTGCTTATTTTCATACTGCTAAGGGGTGGTGGAGTCCGAAGTTTGGGGAACTTGGGGTTCAATCTGGGACGGGTTTGAAAAAAAAGTCATCCACCAAAAGAAAGTAATAAATGATGATGCGGAGGGGAGGAGAGGGGGAGACACGGAGATTTATGTTTGTGTTGAAGTTTTTTTATTAATTACTACGTGTTTTAAATATATTTATATAGAATATATAGTTACTAATTTAAATTAATTAAAATATTTATACATTTTATATACGTACACTTAATTTACTAGGTGTTTAAATGTTTAAAAATGTAAGCATCCAAATTTTTAAATGGTTATGTTTTCATGGTCAAAATAAACATCTAACCATCTAAATACACAAAAACATTTGAACATCTAGTGAAAAATCAAAAAATCTGATATGATTCCCAAGAAACACCGTAAAAACTATGATTGTGACAGTAGCAGCATTTAAGGGTGGGGTAGGTAAATCAACAACGGCGCTGCATTTAGCAACATATCTGCAAACAAAAGCTGATACCTTATTGGTGGATGGTGATTTGAATCGTAGTTCGTTAGATTGGTCAAATAGAGGTAGTTTACCCTTCAAAGTGGCTGATGAGGAGGAGGCTGTACGTTTAGCCAAACTGTACGAACATATTGTAATTGACACACCAGCACGTCCAAAAACTGACGAATTAAAAAAATTAGCACGAGGATGTGACTTCTTAATTATTCCTACCACACCAGATGCGATCGCATTAGCAGCCACTTTAAAAATGGTGAGTGAATTGCAGGGTGTCAGAACAAATTACCGAATTTTATTAACTCTTGTACCTCCCTATCCGAATAAATCTGGTGAAGAGGCGAGGGAGACGTTGGAAGGTGCTGGATTACCGTTATTTAAGGCTGCTATTAGGCGCTTGACGGTGTTTCAAACTGCGGCTTTGGAGGGAGTACCTGTAAATGCGGTGAAGGACGCTTATGCGGGAATTGCGTGGCGTGGTTATGTGGAGGTGGGTAAGGAGATGTTGTCTTCGGGAAGAATGTAGTGCTATTTAATTTTTTAAAGAATTGAATTGAGGAGAGTATAAGTATTATGAGTGGGAAGAAGAGAGCAAGTCGTTTTGATGATTTAATTGATGCGGCGCGGAGTCGTCAACAACGGGATGATTTGCCGTCTGTGGAAGGTAAAGTTGATGTTAAAAGTAAAAGCACTGACCCCAATTATATCCGCACAACTGTTTATTTACCTAAGCAATTACATAAGAGAATGAAGGCTGCTGCATTATTACAGGATAAGCAAATGAGTGATGTGATTGCAGAATTGGTGGAGCAGTGGTTGTTGACGCAAAGTTAATAAGTAGTGCAAGCGTCTCGCTTGCTATTTCCCAAAGATGGGCAAGACTTCGGACGTTCGGCGAAGCTCAGTCGAGCCGCATGAGAACTGCCTACACTACTTGTTTAATTTATTTTTACACGAATACAAAGCAATAGAAGTTAGTAATTTGTTTTTTGAATTTGTCTAAGTTTATGTTGTTCTAATGAGACCATTTATAAAGTGACTAATTTCACTTCAATGAATTGAAGCTTAGCTTAGTTTAGTTTAGTTTATAAATAGCCTCTAATCTAATCATTAACTAAAGTGCAATTTCTTCCCCTTTCTCAGTAAAACGGACATCTTTAATTTTCCATTGGCTATTACTTGTCAAAGTTTTACGAAGACTGCCAAATAAAGCAAATTGTTCACAACTTGAAAGCGAAGTGAGAATACGTTTGGAATTTGGAGATAATCGTAAATCAACAGTAGCAATGCCATTGTTGACGTTAACACGGTATCCAGATAGGCTAAAATCGCCGTTATCGCGTCCTTCCAAAACCTTTCCTACTGCCCCAACTACTGGTGCCTGTGCGGAAACTGGTATCTTTTGAGGGACTAATTCCTGACACTGAGTATCACTAGTATAAACTGTCACCTCTGTTGTTTTACCTGTAGGTGTTTGGGCTGTGGAGGGGATAGCACTGTAACTCACTCCTATTTTCGATGAATTAGATGTGCTTGGCTTATTCTTGTCCTGAGATTCTTCTCGTGTCTTTTCTCTTAACTTAGCGACACTTGGGGATGGGGTTGGAGATGGGGTATTGCTAATTTCTGGAGCTTCGCTGCTTGGTGTTGCCGAAGAAACGACAGTTGGGATGGTGTCAACCGGGGCACTATTAGCTGTTGCCGTTGGTGCGGGGGTTTCACTACTGCGATTATTGGCGTTAGGGTTAGATGCACAACTGCTGACACTAGCTGTAATCACTGCAATAAGCAAGGGAAGTATGTACTTTTTCTCTGAATTCATGGATTTTCTCATGCTCCTGCTGCCGTGGGAGTTAAACTTTAATTTCAGTGTGAGGAGCGATATTTCCGTATAATTTTGTGGTTTTGAAAAAAAGGTAAAGAAGACACAGTAGTCAATCGTAAACTATTTTGTGCTTGCTGCGATCGCGATTTTCTATGCCAATCACCAATAATGTTTTATTATTTGCTAACAGTTTTTGTCTATTTGGATGTATTAACTAATAGCTTATGGCTAGCACAGAAACTAGTACATATGACCCTCGGAAGGCGGAATGGGAAGGTATATCGATAGAGAAATGGGAAGCTGCTAAATGGAAGCAGTGGAAGGCGAAGCATCCGGCGACGGATGATTTGGCGAAGATAGAGCGAGAATATCTACGCATTAAACATAGTGTACAGGTTGCTAATTCGGCGTTAAGTTTGGAAAGAGTGAAGGTTAAGATTAAACTAACCAGTGCTAAATCTATTGGTTTACAGGGTACTTTTCCCTGCAAAGTTGGTGATGTGGGTAAGAATGGTAGTTTAAATAAACAATATACAATTTCTTTAGGTTTTACTGCCAATGATGTGGGATTGAAAGCGGCTGTAGCAAAAGCTCGTGAACTCGATTTATTATTAATTACTAAGCAATTTCAATGGACTCCGGAATTACTAGGAAAGCAGAATCAAAATTCTCAAAGTAAATTATTAGTTGGCGTTAATCAATCAGAGAAGTTAATTAAAGAATTAATTCAGGAATATGAGCAGGAATTCTGGAAAACTCATATTAAAAATCGTCAAGGTTTAAGAACTTGGGATAGTCATTATCTGCGGCATTTGAAAAAGTTACCGCCAGATATGCCATTAAATTTGGAGTCTTTAGAAGCAGCCCTGGAGAAGACAAAACCAAATACTTCATCGCGCTTCTTTTTATCTTGGCAATTAAAGAAGTTTTGTGATTTTTGTGGGTTTGATGGAGTTAAAACTGTTGATTCATATGCTACTCCCAAACCCCATCCTGCGATTAGAAGAATTCCCCATGACGAAGAAATTATTCAAGGATTTGAGTTAATCGGCACTCCCCTTTCTGCATTCGCAAGTAAAGATAATATTACTTTCCCGGAACAATGGCAATGGGCGTATGGTATGTTAGCTACGTATGGATTAAGACCTCATGAATTATTTGCCATTGATTTAGATGCTTTTACTGCGTCAGAAAATACCTTTCATTTACTAAGATTAAATCCCAGTTTGACGGAAGGAACTAAAACTGGAGAACGAAATTGTGGTGTTCCTCCTATACATCCCCATTGGGTAAAGTTATTCGATTTGCAGAATGTCAAACCTCCGACAATTGGCGGAACATTAAGTAATCAAACAGCAAAATTACAGATTCGATTTCGCAATGTCAATTTAGATTTTCGTCCCTACGATTTGCGTCATGCTTTTGCTATCCGTGGACATCGTTTACAAGTCCCCATTAAAACTATGGCTGATTATATGGGACATACGGTACAGGAACATACGCGAACCTATCAACGCTGGATGAGTGAGGATGCGAATTTGGAGATTTATAAGGAAGTGGTAATTAATCGGATGGGTGCGAGTAAGGAAGTGATGAAGGAGAAAATTCGGGAGTTGGAAGCGGAGAATTTGGCTTTGAGGGGTGAGAATGAGGCTTTAAAGGGGATTTTGCGGCAACATCAATTAGGGGAGTTTTGAAGAACATGTATAACATCTAGATGTTTAGGTGCTTAAGTTATAGATTAAATGTTTAGATGTTAGAAATAGTGCGATCGCACTATTGCCAAATTATCTGTAAATCTAAAATAAACCTCGATAATATATCCTCACCTGATAATTGCGTGGGCTTATCTAACACTTCTACAGGTTTTCCTAAGCGGTATATTTCAACTTGATGTAATTTGCGGTTAATTAGCCAGCCTAGTCTTACCCCGTTACTGATATATTCTTGCATTTTCGCTTGAGTTTCCTTGAGGCTATCGGTTGGTGACATTAACTCTAGGACGAAATCAGGGGCGATGGGGGGAAATTTTTCTTGTTCTTCGGTAGTAAGTGTGTTCCACCTTTCATTACTTATCCAGGAGACATCGGGAGAACGATTTGCTTTGCTGGGGAGTTGGAAGCAGGTTGAAGAATCGAATAATACACCTAGTTTTGTCTGGCGATTCCAGATAACAAAGTCTGCATTAATTTCAGAGTTTATTTTTCCTGTTTCTCCTCCGGTTGGCGGCATAATTACAATTTCCCCGTTGCTGTTGCGTTCAAATTTAATCTCAGGATTATTCCGGCAAAGCTGGTAAAACTGCTCGTCGGTAAGTTTAATGATGTGGTTAAGGTTGATTGTGATGGCTGTCATGGGGATGACGGTAGTATAGCTGTGATTTCAGCGTAGCGTAATATGCAGACTCAGGAAACCGGGTTTTTCTTTACATCTACACGATAATACTTTGATGCATCACAGATAAAAACCTGGTTTCTCCACTTTGCGAATGCTGGATGAGGCAAGGGTATTTGTGGTTTTTGCGTGGTGGGAGAAATCGGGTTTCTGGGATTTCTCTGTTAATTGAAGATTTATCGTTAGGGAGAAACCCGATTGCTTGAGATGTGTGTGATTCGAGAATTAGGACTCAGGAAACCGGGTTTTTCTCTGCATCTACACGATAATACTTTGATGCATCACCGATGAAAACCTGGTTTCTCCCCTTTGTCAATGCTGGATGAAGTCAGGGTATTTGTGGTTTTTGCGTGGTGGGAGAAATCGGGTTTCTGGGAAGGTTGTGCTGAGTTAAGGATTCTTCGTGGGGGGAGAAACCCGATTTCTTGAGATGTCGGTTATTCGATAATTAGGTGTTGAATTTTTTCTGTATCTTTCTCTTCAAAATTTTCAACGAATTGTTGATATGCATTTGGTGAAGAAAAATATTCTAGAACTTTCTCTGGTTTGATTAAGTTATTATCTTGTAAGCCAATATATCCTAAATAACTCGAAAATTCCCATTCTTGAGGATGCTTGACTAAATTGGCTTTAACTGGGTTTAAATGTATGTAGCGAGATAAGTGTAATAAATATTCATCACTGTCTACATGTTGTGCTTGAAAACGCCCTTGAAATAATGAACCGACTCTTTTAAAGCGCTGATTTATTGATTTTGTGTAGGCTAGGGAAAATCTTTGCATGACTTGTGAGAGATTTTCATCATTTAGATACACGAGTAGATGGTAATGATTTGGCATTAAGCAGTAAGCGATAATTTCAACATTATTTTTTATCAAATGTTGTCTAATTAACAGTATAAATAAAGAATAATTTTTGCGTTCTAAAAATATTTCCTGACGGTTATTTCCTCGATTGTAGAGATGGTAGTAATTCCCTGCTTGAAATTGAACTTTTCTGATGGGCATTTGCAATAAAAGTTTTAATTATCACTTTTATATCTTTGGTTGCGATCGCATGTCAATTCCCAGGCTTAGAAAATCAGGTTTCTCCGGTTGTTGTAGTTTCGCGTGGTGTGAGAAATCGGGTTTCTGGGAAGGTTGTGCTGAGTTAAGGATTCTTCGTGGGGGAGAAACCCGATTGCTTGAGAATTCCGGAAACCGGGTTTTTCTTTGCGTCTACACGATAATAATTTGATGCATCACCGATGAAAACCTGGTTTCTCTTCTTTGCGAATGCTGGATGAGGCGAGGGTATTTGTGGTTTCGCGTGGTGTGAGAAATCGGGTTTCCAGGATTTCTCTGTTAATTGGAGATTTGTCATTAGGGAGAAACCCGATTTCTTGAGGAAATCAAAAAAATCGATCCGCCTGACGGCGGAAAAGGTAAGGGTAAAAAATAAAAGAGCAAAGGACAAAAGAAGAAAAGTATAAAGGGCTACTGAAGAATCCTGGGGAGAACACACACAACCCGAAACCCAATACCGCTGCCCCTAACGTCGCGATTGAGCCTAAGGCGACACGCAGAACGGCAATTCCCCGGAAGGTTGTGCCAGGAACCGCCACGCAGCAACTTTAGTTGATTATCATTACCACTTAATCTAGCACTGCCATCTGTTGGAGCTTGGTTATAGTTATCATTCCAAACATCTTCACACCATTCCCACACATTCCCATGCATGTCATACAAGCCAAAGGCATTTGGTGGAAATTGTCCGACTTCTGTTGTTTCCTTTCTATAAACTCCCTTAGGTGCAGAACCATAAGGTGTTACAGTGCCATCATAATTCGCCAAATCAGTCGTTATCGTCTCCCCAAAGTAAAATGGTGTTGTCGTACCCGCACGGCAAGCATATTCCCATTCAGCCTCACTAGGTAATCTGTAAGTTCTTCCAGTTTTCTGGCTGATTTTCTTACAAAATTCCACTGCATCATCCCAAGATACACTTTCAACAGGTCGATTTGCACCTTTGAAACTAGCGGGATTATTCCCCATAATTGCTTGATACTGCGCTTGGGTGACTACATACCTCCCCATGAAGAAACCTGGTACTGTAACTTGACGCTGGGGACTTTCATCTTTACTTCTCCCTGCTTCACTTTCTGGAGAACCCATGGTAAATCTTCCTCCAGGTATCTGTACCATCTCCAAGATGACACCATTCCCCAAGTCTTCAGCCAAATATCGTGCTTGCAGGTTGCGAGGGTTGGTAATATTTCCCTTTGCATCTACGGTGACGGTTTTAAAGAGAAAGCTTTGTAGTGATAAATTCGATGGTGTTGTTGAGGATGAGTCAGATTTTCCTAAAATACCTGACTTTCCTTTTGGGGTATCCCACATAGATATCCTCCCAGCAATAACAGCTAATCCAAAACCTGCGCCAACCCAGCCCAAAGTTTTCAAAGTTTGCCGGCGGGATATGTCTGTTCCTGGCTGCGTAAATGTTTGCTGCGTTTTGACTTTTGGTTTTGCCCTTAACCCGGCAACTGCCTCCAATGCTTGCGTTGCTGTAGGATACCTCTCTCCCGAACGATACTTTACCATCCCATCCAATACCTTCGCGGTTTTCTCACTCACATTTCCCCAATTACGCCAAATTATCTCATCATTTTTGGGGTCTTTCGGCAGTTCATGTGGTTGTATCCCTGTCAAAGCATAGATTCCCAGTATCCCTACTGCATACACATCACTACACAACTTTGGTTGTCCTAATGCTTGCTCACTAGGCATATATCCGGGAGTTCCAATGGCAATTGTCGAGGTTACTTGCCCCTGACTCATGGATAAACTTTTGATTTCCTTCACAGCACCAAAATCAATGAGGATTATTTTCCCATCGCTGCGCCGCATGATATTTGCTGGTTTGATATCACGATGAATAACGTTGTTTTGGTGGATAACTGCGAGAACTTCTAATATTTCCTGTAATAACTGAATAGTATCGGCTTCGCTGAGTTTTTCGCCGGGGATGATTTCATACCTCAAGTCTTTGCCGTCAATAAATTCTTGAACTAGATAAAATTCTTCGTTTTCTTGGAAGTGTTCACTGAGCTTGGGTATCTGGGGGTGTAGATTTCCTAGTTTGTACAAGGTGCTAGCTTCACGTTCAAATAGTTCTTTTGCTAGTTGTAATACTGCTGGTGCCGGGTTGCTGGGTTGCAAATGCTTGACGACGCATTTAGGTTTCGGGGTGGTGGGTATATTTAAATCTTCTGCCAGATAGGTTGCACCAAATCCGCCTCTACCGAGTATTTCGATGATTTTATATCGGTTGCGGAGTATTTGACCGATTTCCATAGATTTACCTAAATGGCTTGTCGATTGTTTTTATTTTGCCATATCTGAGTTTGATTCTGAATCTTTTAGGGTAATAACTACCGATACCTTTGAAAATCTTGGAAATGCGATCGCATTTTTAGGGAGTATGTCTAGTAGTCTGTCAATTTTGTTTTGAGTAGTGCGGGCATCCCGCGTGAGCGAGACTCACACAAAATTGTCTTTGTCTATTGAGGGTAGCATTTTAATGTGGGCATCTTGCCCGCGTGAGCGAGACGCTCACACTACTATTCAATTCTCACAAAATAAGTATAATTACGTATCAATTTACTTAATCCAGTAACCTTTTAAATAAGCTCCTGGAATCAAATATTACTAATTTAATCAAGGTCGTTACTACAATTATTATCTCTACTCTCGCGAATATCTAAATATATTTTTATCTACATTGATTGTATCTGAGGATAAAAAATATCTTTATTCGTTAAATTAACTACAACTAGTTCATTACCCGATATAATTTATCAGTCTTCTATTCATCTCAAATTGTATTCTTCCCCCAAAGTAAGCAATTATTTCCCTGTGGGTAAGATAGATACAAGAAAAACATATAATGCCTTTAATATCCTGTGATTCCATAATATATATGCTGACACCTCAATCCCTCGAAGAATCCTACTATTCTTTGGGCGTAATGTGCGATCGCATCTAAAATAACTATGAAGCCCAATATCATGGTTTTTATCAAAAGTCAAGAAGAATGGTAAATTCTAGGTTAAAAAGATGATTGAAAAAGTAAGAAATAATTAAGAAGCAGGATTTTGCGGAAAGGCTGAAAGTATTTACTGGAGGGAAAAGTAGATGGTAAGACCGCGCAGGGTCTATGCCCAGCATTGGCTCAAAAGTCAGCAAGTTTTGGATAGAATTGTGGAGGCGGCGGGTTGTCGGCGAGATGACTGTATTTTGGAAATTGGACCCGGTACTGGCATTTTGACACGGCGTTTATTGCCTTTGGTTGGGGGTTTAGTGGCGGTGGAAATTGACCGCGATTTGTGTAAGTTGTTGACGCAGCAGTTGGGAGGAAAGGAGAATTTTTTACTGTTACAAGGGGATTTTTTAGAGTTGGATTTACCCACTTTATTAAATAGTTTTTCTCCCTGGAAATATCAGAATAAAGTAGTAGCGAATATTCCTTATAATATTACTGGACCAATTATTGAAAAGTTATTGGGAACAATCGCAAATCCGAATTCAGAACCCTATGAGTCAATTGTGTTACTCATTCAAAAAGAAGTCGCTGATAGATTAGTTGCTTCTGCTGGCTCTAGAGCATTTGGAGCATTGACGGTGCGTGTATCATATTTAGCGAAATGTGAATATATCTGTACAGTTCCCGCCAAGGCATTTCACCCAGCACCAAAGGTAGATTCAGCAGTGGTAAGATTAGTACCACGTCCTTTGGAAATTGCCGCAAATGAGCCGAAGTATTTGGAAATGCTCGTAAAGTTGGGGTTTAGTTCCAAACGGAAAATGTTGCGGAATAATTTGCAGTCCGTCATCGAGCGGGATGAATTGGCGCAGATTCTGGCAACATTAGATATAAATCCCCAATCTCGCGCTGAAGACTTGAGTGTGGAAGAATGGGTGAAGTTGAGTAATCAGTTACAAGAATTGAGTAATGCGTAGTTATAGTTTGATTGCACCTGCAAAAATAAATTTATATTTGGAAATAATTGGCGATCGCACCGACGGGTATCATGAGTTAGCGATGGTAATGCAGAGTATTGACCTAGCTGACCAAGTTGATATCATTGGCAGTGGGGATGAGAGGATGCGGGTACATTGTCAAAGTTTGGAAGTACCCAATGACAAAACAAATCTCGCTTATCGGGCGGCGGAGTTGATGGCGAAAAATTTTCCCGATGCATTCGCCAAGTATGGTGGTGTTGATATTACCATTCACAAACATATCCCCGTTGCTGCGGGATTGGCTGGCGGTTCCACCAATGCGGCGGCGGTATTGGTGGGGATAGATTTATTGTGGAATTTGGGACTAACGCAAATAGAAATTGAAGAATTAGGCGCTTCCTTGGGTTCCGATGTCCCTTTCTGTATTCGAGGAGGCACTGCAATCGCCACGGGTAGAGGAGAACAACTTTCTCCCATCCTCGGTTTGGAGAATGTATATATAGTATTGGGGAAACACAAAAATCTCGCTGTATCCACACCTTGGGCATATAAAAGTTATCGCACAGTCTATGGGGATACTTACATTCGCGACAAAGGGGATTTAGCAGTGCGCGCCAATGCTGTACATTCAGCACCAATGGTACAAGCAATTATTCACCGAGATATCCCCGAAATTTGCCAAAGATTGCATAATGATTTAGAAAAGGTGGTATTACCAGAGTATTCCCAGGTATCCCAATTACGCACAGCATTTACTGCTGCCGGGGCATTAGGTACAATGATGTCAGGTTCTGGACCGAGTGTCTTTGCAATTTGCGAATCAAAAGTACATGCAGAATCGATTCAACAGCAAATCAGTCAAGAAGTTGCCGACAAAGATTTAGAATTGTTTATCACTAAATTTATTTCCCACGGAATTCAGGTATTATCGCCACAGTAGTCATACCGTTAATCCTGAAATTCAACAGGAATTCCTAGAATTAAGGTATTGTCACAGTTTAATAAAAACATAGTTATATAACTATAGATAAAATCATGAATGAAGAGAATATAACTCCAGAAGCAAAACCAAGTCAAGAAATAGTTACCACCAGTCCATTGCGTTGTCTAATTGGCTCACTAGTTGCCGGAGGATTAGCATATGGGATATATAATTTAATGAATGCGATCGCCATTAGTTTTGCAAGGAAGCCGATTACTACAGACAATGAAATAGTATTTCGGATTACAATCGCAGTGCGAACATTAGTAGTAGGAATGGCAGCATTAGGAGCCGGAATATTTGGGTTAGTCGCAGTTGGGTTATTTGGGTTGATGGTACAGACATTAATTCAAGGTACAAAGAAAAGTGAATAATTAGCCAGAGCATGTCACGAGAGTGGAACTGTTACACTCTTTAAAATATTCATAGGGCGATACTCTTGAAGAAGCTGCAACTGTTCTTTATTCCTCACCAACAACGCACCAGCAAAACCCAAAGAATTTACTGAAATAGACTCAAAACACTCACGTAATCTCGGTACAAGTAACATCCATTTCCTTGTCGCCAACAAATTGTAATTTTTCCCATCCTTCAATCCCACAGCTTGGAGTAAATTACAGTAACATTCCCAAGTTTTCATCCCTGTTTTATCGGGATTGAGCCAGGTAAAAGCATGAACAAATGGCAATCCGGGGATAAATCCAATTGCATCAGTAAAATTCGCAGCCGTCAACAAAGGTTCAATTGGTACACTCACACCAATATTTCCCAGAGGCAGAGGAACGATTTGTAAATGTTTATGTCTTTGACTCGCACCAGCAACTTTACCCCCATTGTAAAAAGCCAAGCCATCAAAATCAGTCAAACAAGCCCACATCGCCGCAAAATCTTGGGGAGTTAGCAAGGATTCCTGTTCAGCAAATGCACGAGTAATAATCAGTAAGTGATTATCCACCACATTAAACTTATTCAAAATACAAACATGCGTCTCAGAAATATCCGCAACCCATAAATCTTCTTCGTAGGGAAGAAAAGGATTAAAATCTTTTTGTTTTTTCTGCTGTTTACTTGATGCATCCTTACGTACAAGATTTGACAATACCCGCACCAAAAACTTTATCTCACCTTGCTCGACAACTTCACACTCAGTAGGAATGGAAAGTAAAGCACCAGATTCCAGCGCCATTTTAGTCGTGGTTTGAACGCGATTCCATAAAGTACCGGGTTGGAGGAGTATGTCAGACATGGAAAAAGTTTATGTATCTGCAATTGCTGGTATCCCAACCTCAAACAGAATCACCAACAGTTTGCTGGAAAGATTGAGTCAGAATCACAGCAGCCAGAATAATTGTACAGACGATCGCAGCAACAAATAAAGGTATATTATTAGAATGCTTAACTGCGATCGCAATTAATGCCCACACAGTTACCCAAGTATATGCTGTGTCTTGGCAGCGAAAAGTCATCAGGAATCCGACTATACTGGCAACTACCACCATCACAATTGCCCATACAGTTGCCCCATTATTCCAACCCAGAGAATACAGCCCACAAGCAACATTCACAATTGTGGCAACACTAATCCAACCCAGATAAATACTGATAGGGATTTTGGCAAACCATCTAAATTGACGGGAAGTGGGATTTTCTGGTTTTCTTAATTGCAGAAATGCGGCAATTAAAGATAATAAAATTAACAACATTGCCACAATTGAAAATACAAACATCCGCGCCAAGAACAAATAAACCCACACAATTTGCGCTACACAAGCAACAATTAAGAAAATGCCAGACTTACGTAAACTTAAATTACCCCTTTGTCTCGGCAAAAGCTGGAATATACCATAGGCAAATAAACCTAGATAAATTAAACCCCAAATCGCAAAGGCATAATTAGCAGGAATAATTAACACATCTTTAAATAGAGTATTAGAAATTTCCCCAATATTCGCCCCACCCCAAGGAAAAATATTAGACCAAACATTCACCACAAAAGCCGCAATAATAGCAATCAGAGTTGCTAATTGTGAAAGAAAACTTTGGTTGAATCCAGAATTCGATTGTTGCATAATTAGTTAAGCAATTTTCATCGTTAACTCTTTAATTTTAACGCAATTATTTTTCTCACTTCTGGACGATAATTTCACTCAAATTTCAGAAGTATCTTCGCGCCTAGTACAGTACGGCGGAAATGAAGCAACCATTCTAAAATGACAAAAAGCTTCTGAAATAAGCTTTATTCCTTCTGCCTTCTTACTTCTTACTTCTTACTTCTGCCTTCTGCTTTCTGCCTTCTTACTTCTTACTTCACGCCTAGGTTCACATTTACAAATCAAACAGGATTCCTATATTCCTATTTTAGTTTAGAGATAACGGCTGATTTCGTTTTCGCTAAACAGACTGATATATTATCTAAACAAGAAGCTAACAACAGGAAATAGGAAATATTACCCTTGAACAATCGACTTTTTTTGAAGGAAAAATTGCAAACCTTATTGGAGACAACTCAAAGGTTTAGTGATGGCTCACCCATCACGAATTTAAAGCTAGATAAAGCATTAGCGGCAGAAATCGAGCAACTGACAGAGGAGCTTGAAGGAGTCAACCCCAATCTCTACCCCCTACTTTATGCCCCGACTCTCCTCCAAGGCACTTGGCAACTACAATATTCTACAGCCAGAGAAATTCGCGCCTTAGATTCCCTACCCTTCGGATTCAAAGTAGGTCAAGTTTATCAGGCAATTGATATTGCCAACAAGTCCTTTTTCAATTTAGCCTTTGTCAAACACCCCTTGGGAATAATATCAGGATACGTCAAAGTGACAGCCAGCTTTGAAATCGCCAAAGAAAATTCATCACCTCTACCAGACAAACGTCTCAACGTCTATTTTGATAAACGCTATCTCTCAATTGACAAAATTATTGGCATCAAAACACCTCAACTCAACCCCTTTAAAGTAGTAGCCGCCAATAACCCCCAAGGGAGAATTCCTACCCTCGACATCACTTACATAGATGAAAACTTCCGCATTGGGCGTGGAGGAGATGGAAGTTTATTTATTCTCAGTAAAGCTGCATAAAATCACCAACACCTATCTATAAAATACCATTATCTATGTAGTCCCTGACAACCAATGCCCCGCGCAGTCACCAGAAACAAACAACAAAAACAACAGACAACAACCTCAACACTGTGGCTGCTACTAATTGGTGTCAATCAATACCAAGATAAAAAACTTCCTAGTCTGCAATATCCCGCATTAGATTGCCAAGGGTTAAGTGAAGCTCTCAATATTGCCACCCAGCAATTTCCGCAAACTGAAGTATTAAATTATAACGACTTTACGAGTGAATTACCAACAATAGACAAAGTTCGTACCAGCATCGTCGAAATTACCACCGCCGCCAAACCAGAAGACACCATCCTATTTTACTTCTCCGGACATGGAATCCTGCAAACCCAACAACCATACCTCTGTCTGCGAGATACTCAAATAGACGACTTAAGCAACACCTCCCTACCATTACCAGAATTACTCCAACTTCTCAGCCACAGCCAAGCACATCAGCAATTAGTCTGGTTAGATGCATGTCATAGCGGTGGGATGACGCTACGAGGTGCATTAAATCCCACACAACAAATCGTGCAAGTATTACAAAACGCCGCCGCCACCAGTAAAGGGTTTTATGCCCTACTTTCCTGCGACAGCAACCAACAATCCTGGGAATTTCCCGAACTCGGACATGGTGTGTTTACATACTACTTAATGCAGGGATTACGGGGGGAAGCCGCCGATAACCAAGGGGTGATTACAGCAGATGGACTCTACAGATATGTTTACCATCAAACCCTACAATATATTGATAAAACCAATCAGCAGTTACGGTTGATTAATCAGCAGCGTCGCGGCAAAGGAGATGATAATTTATTTAGCGAATATCCTTTGCAAACACCAAAACGGATTGTTGAAGGAATTGGAGAAGTTATTTTAGGGAATATTTCCCCCACCACAGAAATTACTTCCTCCCGCATCGCCTTAGTAATTGATGGAACAACAAATAATCAAGATACCCTGACTTTGAGTAAAGTATTTCGCGGTACATGTGGATTTGAACTGGAATATTTGCGTTATGCTGATATTAAGAATTTGCGCGATCGCATCCAAGCATGTTTACAATTTGAGAATGAGGCAGCCACAGCGCTACTATATTTGCGTTTGCGGTTAGCTGAAACCCCAACAGGAGAATTTGCAGCAGTTATTGGCGATGATATTTGGTTGAGTCGCGATTGGTTGAGACAACAGTTACGGCGTACCAAAGTTTCCCAGCAAGTGATTATTTTGGATTGTCAGGCTGTCGAGAAATTAGATATCCAGGAATGGATTGAAGATTTACAAATTAATAGTGAAACAGGCACCTGTATAATTGCAGCTATCGCCCCCCCAAATGCACCCGAATTATTTGTCAAAGCCCTTACCGAAACCCTCCAAGCCGCTTCACAACCAGTCGGATTATCGGCAGCAGGTTGGATTACCCAATTACAAATTAATTTAGCGGGTAGATTACCATTACATGTGTGGCTTTCCGGTACCCAGGGAGTGATTGAAATTATCCCCACAACCACCGGAGGGCAATCTCGCAAAACCCCCACCCTCGATTTAGGCATATGTCCCTATTTAGGATTAAAGGCATTTACTGAAGGTGATGCCCAATATTTTTATGGGAGGGAAGAACTAACACAGAATTTAATTAACCATATTAGCACGCGATCGCATCTGGCGATTGTTGGCGCTTCCGGGAGTGGCAAATCATCAATAGTGCAAGCGGGATTAATTTCTCAGTTGCGTTTGGGGAAACAATTACCGGGTAGTGAGAAATGGTTGATGACAACTATACGCCCCGGTGTACATCCTTTGGAAGTTTTAGCCAGGAAATTGGAACAGAAAAATCAGCACCTCATTTTGGAAGGATTACTCTACGAAGGAGTCGAAGGTTTCGTCTACTGGTTGCGAAGTCGTCCCGAACCAATGGTAATGTTAGTTATAGACCAATTTGAAGAACTTTTTACCCTGACGGCAGAGGAAGAAAGGCAGCGTTTTCTGGAATTGCTTTTGGGGGCATTGCGGTATGCAGCAGATAAATTCAAATTAGTGATTACCCTCCGCGCCGACTTTATTGCCCCCTGTTTAGAAAATTCCGCCCTAGCCAACCTCTTACAAACCTCCAGCATTTTAATTCCCCCCCATCTACATCCAGATGATTATCGTCATGTCATCATTCAACCAGCTGAACAAGTTGGTTTACAAGTAGAGTCGGGTTTAGTAGAGGTATTGTTACAAGAATTGAATCATTCCGCAGGTGATTTACCCTTGTTGGAATTTGTTCTTGAACAACTTTGGGAATTACGGGAAGATGGGGAATTAACTTTACTCTCCTATCAACAACATTTGGGTGGTATTGCCGGGGCATTGGAAAAAAGAGCCGAAGCAGTATATGGGAACTTAGATGCCGCCGCCCAAGAATGTGCCCAGTGGATTTTTCTCTCCCTCACCCAACTAGGAGAAGGAACCGAAGATACTCGCCGACGGATTTTTAAGTCAGATTTGGCGGTGAAGAAATATTCTCCTGCTGTAGTTGAGAGGACATTACAAGCATTAACTGCCGCAAAATTAATTGTCATGAATTTGGAAGAAGAATATCCAGGTATTGGCAAAGGTACAGAAACAGGACATATTACCACTACTCATTCCCAGATTACCATTGAAGTCGCCCACGAAATATTAATTCGTCATTGGTCAACATTACGCTGGTGGTTAGAGGAAAATAGGAGTAGACTGCGATCGCAGCGTCAAATTGAACAGGCAGCATCCTTATGGAAGCAGCACCACCAGCAAACTGATTTTTTGCTACAGGGTGTACGTTTGGGGGAAGCTGAGGAGATATATGTCAAATACACAGATGAGTTATCGAGCGATATTCAAGAGTTTATCGCCGCTTGTTTAGATGAACGTCTGCGGCAAGCAAATGAGCAGAAGCAGCGTTTGCGGCAAACCCAAACTGCCCTAGCGATAATTAGTGTTTTGGGTGTGACAGCCACAGGTTTTGGTGGATTTGCCTATTTACAGAATCGCACCGCCCAAATTCGCGAAATTACCGCTTTGAATGCATCGGCGACAGCATTTTTAACTGCCAATCAGCAGTTGGAAGGATTAATTGCCGGAATTAAAGCCGGAAAGCAATTACAAAAAGTCTGGGCACCAAGTCAGGATATCCAAATCGCTACCGCCGCCACCCTCCAACAAGCACTCTCCCAAACTCAAGAAATTAATCGTCTACAAGCACATACCGATAAGGTAAATGCAGTTAGCATTAGTCCAGATAGTCAGTTAATTGCTTCCGCTAGCGATGATGGGACTGTGAAAATCTGGAGTCGGCAAGGGAAATTAATCACTAATTTCAAGAATCATCAGGATAGGGTGACATCTGTCGTTTTTAGTGCAGATGGTAAATTCATCGCCTCTGGGAGCGGAGATAAAACTATCAATTTATATACAATTACTGGGAAATTAATGCATACATTTTCCGGACATAAAGACTTCATCACCAGTTTAGCCTTTAGTCGCGATCGCCGCATCCTCATTTCCGGTAGTCGTGACAAAACCATTAAGTTATGGCGAATGGATGGTAGTTCAATTAGAACCATTAATGCCCATGCAGGTTGGGTGAATACAGTTGCATTTAGTCCCGATAGTAGATTTATGGCATCGGCAGGTGAAGATAAAATTCTGAAAATTTGGGATATCGATGGCAAATTAATTCAAACTTTTCCCAGAAATCAAGAAAGAATTACCAAAATCATATTTACCCCCGATGGAGAAAAAATTATTGCCGCCAGTCAAAATTCAAAAATTACAATTTGGAACCTACAAGGGAATGAATTACACAGCTTTAATAGTGGACAAGTAAATAACATCAACCTCAGTCAAGATGGGAAACACTTAGTCTCGGCAAATACAGATGGCACAATCAAAATTTGGAACTTGGATGGTAGTTTAATCTCCACATATCACAGCCCCAATCTCCAAATTAGCGACATTGCCATTAGTAACGACAGTCAAATTATTGTCTCCAGTAGCGACGATAAAATCGTGAGAATTTGGGATTTTCCCAAGCCCAAAAAACAAAACCAAGCAATTTACAGCCTTGATTTCCACCCCCAAAATAACGAATTTATTGCCGCCGGTTGGGAAGGGAAAGTAACCACTTGGCACAACAATCAACCCCAAAACTCATTCACAGCCCACCACAACATTATCTCCACCGTCAAATTTAGTCATGACGGCAAAATTATCGCCACAGGCAGCGCCGATAAAACAGTGAAACTATGGAATGCCCAAACCCATCAATTACTACTCACCCTCACAGGACATACCAATAGAATCACAAGTATCAGTTTTAGCCCCGACAATCATTTTCTCGCCTCTGCAAGCAGCGATAAAACAGTGAAAATCTGGCGAATTCGTGATGGGAAATTAATGAATACCCTCAGTGGGAATACAGACGAAATTACCAGTCTTAGTATTAGTAAAGACAGCAAATATATTGCCACAAGCAGCGCCGATAATCAACTCAAAATCTGGCACTTCCCCAATGGTAACTTATTCAAAACCCTCCCAGGACACGAAAATATAATTGCCGCGATCGCATTTTCCCCTGATAATCAAACTATCGCCTCTGCTAGTTGGGATAACACTATTAAAATCTGGCAAGTTAGCGATGGTAGATTAATTCATACCCTCACCGGGCATAGCAATGGAGTCACAAGTTTAAGTTTCACCCCCGACAGCCAAATTCTCGCATCAGGGAGCGCAGACAACACCATCAAACTCTGGAATCCCAAGGATGGAAGTTTAATTAAAACCCTCACCGGATACCCTAGTCAAGTTAATACCATCACCTTTAGTTCCAATGCCAAAACCTTAGTTAGTGGTAGTGAGGCAGATGGAGTTAGTCAGTGGCATCTGGATTTAAATAGTTTAATTCCCCAAAGCTGTATAAAAATACAGAATTATCTTCAGAATAACCGAGATATTAAACAAAACGACAAAAATATTTGCACATAACTGCATATATGTTACAAATTCCTATCTAAGTGTTGAATATTTCTGAAAGATTTAACATTTATTCTTATTTATGGTTGTTTTAATTACTGTATATTCGGAATATTCCCAGATAATAGATAGGTTCAATTTTCAAATCCAAGATAATGATTTTAATTAGTATTATTGTTCCCTGTTACAATGCCTCAGATACTATTGATACACAACTTACAGCACTAGCCAAACAAGAATGTAGAGAACCTTGGGAAATAATTATTGTCGATAATGGTTCCACAGATAATACAGTAGAAATTGTCCAAAAATATCAACAACAAATTCCCAACCTGCGTGTCATTTCTGCTACAGAAAAACGTGGAAGTGCATATGCTCGTAATCTGGGAGTAAGTATTGCTCAAGGTGAATTTATTGCCTTTTGTGACGCAGATGATGAAGTTGCACCAGGATGGGTAGCTGCCATGGTAAAGGCGCTTTCGCAAGATGACTTTGTAACTGGGCAACGTGAATATCATAAATTAAACGAACCTTGGCTAGTAAATAGCTGTCGCTATGCAGATGGAAATCAAGGAATCATAGAAGATGCTTATTTGCCCTATGCAGCTAGTTCTAATCTTGGAGTCAAACGTTGCATACACGAAGCTGTGGGTGGTTTTGATGAAGAGATTCTATTCATGTCTGATGTTGATTACTGTTGGAGAATCCAAAAATTAGGGATTCAATTAAATTACGCACCAGATGCGCTGATTCATTTTCGTTATCGAGCAACTATTAAGGATTTATACAAAAGATATTGGAATTTTGGCTACCATAATATTTTCTTACATCAGAAACATCAAAAACTAGGAATGCCAAAGTTGATTAAGTGGAATAATTTTGTCAAAGATGCTGTCATACTCACCATTAGATTTGTGGTGAAAGTTCGTAACCAAGAAACTCTCGCCAAGTGGTTAATGGATTTTGCCTTCTTTGCAGGGCATTTACAGGGTTGTATTAAATATAGATATTTGCCAATTTAATCTCTAAGTTGCCAATTTTCCCAGCTTGGCGGCATTGCTGCGGGATTTTGGAAAATTACAGGTAGCCAAGTAGCACAGGGAAATTCATTTTCCAAACCCTGCAATTTTTCCCTGGCTTCTCTCACTGATTGATATAGGGTGCTCCCATTGGCGAAAGTAGTCAAGAAGCTTTTTAAGAATTCCTGTGCAACTTTATCAGGTACAGGTTCCCGCATAACTATCATTTGGGGTATATGTAGTTCAATTAAATTTACACCCAAACCTAATCCATCACAGGAGTTGAAAATCGCTAGCTGTAAGCCCGATTGGATTGCCTTTTTGAGGGCATTTTTTAGTTGTGCAATCGTCAATGTCTCAGTTTGATTAATATAAATTTTGCCTAATTCTGCTTGACTCTGGGTATAACTATGTCCCGCAAAGAATAGTATATCCCAAAATTGCGATCGCAATTCATCATTGAGTTGTTGGCGTTGTGGCTCGACTAAAAATTTAATTTCGGTATTTGGTAATGTTTCTAAGATTTTTTTGTCTTTGCTAACATCAATTCCTGTACTATTACCAATAATTGCTAAAATTTGAATTTTTCTATCTGCTGAGGGTAGGGATTGCGATTCTACACGGTTATATGTAGTTGTTCCTAAAGCTAATTCTGCACCATGGTAATTATCAAAAAAGTTCCACAATTGAAATGGCAATCTGCGTAAATAATGGTCTTCAGTTTGTAAAATCACTCGAATAATATCAGTAGGATTGAGTTGAGCCAGCAACTTTTCTTTTACTAATCGAAACCCCTCAGAACTATCCAACCAAACATTGAAAGATTGCTTTAATTGGTTCGCTAAATTTTCACATTCTTCGACAAAATTATGTCGGCTCACATTAGTAATTTGAGTATCAGGAATATCCAACCTTGAATTAGTTTGTAAACTTCCATAATAGGCAGATTGCCATTGACTATAAAGTAAAATTAACTCAGATGCAGGTGGTAAATTTCCTGTACATTCAGCAAAGGGACTTTCACCTTCCACAGCTAGTTGTAGAGTAATTATAAAACCAGAATTTAAATCACCTTGAAATTTTAAAATAACTAACTTATTTACTACTGGCAACTCCTTTCTTACAGGTGCAAACATTTGTAGCAACTGCTTTAACTCAGCTTGATGCTGCCTATACAAAGCAATCTGTTCATTTTTACCTTGCAATTCCGCTTCATATTTTGCCTCCATATAGCGTTGAGTGAAATCAGCATGAATCTTCGCTTTATCCACCTCTCCACTGAATTTTTCAGTAACTTCACCCTTGACAACAACAACAGCATCACCCTTATTCTCAATTCCTCGAATACCAAGCTGCATAGTTTGATTTTCAACCTGCACATGATTGAGTGCTGTATATAAAGCCTGTAAATCTAAACCATCACGAAAAATTAAATCAACCGTATTTATCGCCACTTGAAATAACTTTGTAAACTCCCCAGGCGCAAATACCCCACTACTCGGACGACGCTCCCCCTGATTATTTAATAAATAAACATAATCACAAATAACTGCATTTAATTCCGTCGTACTATCAATATTCCAAGCTTGTACACAAGCACCAGTCAACTTCACCTGTTGAAAATTAGCTTTAATTGCCTGCGCCTGAGTAAAATTTGCACCTTCCAACCATGCACCCACAAAAGTTGCTTCACTCACATCTGCATTTGTAAAATCTGCATAATTTAAATCAGCATCAACTAGATTTGCACCTTTGAGATTACAGTGAATATATGCTTTCCCATTCCCACGCTTCGTCACCAATAAATTGCGGACTATAGGATTAAATAAAATCGTCTGGTTTAACCTAGCAAAATCCAACTTCTCTGCTAAATGAAAATTAGTATGCCTCAAGATAGAATCACGAAAATCAACATGCTTTAACCTTGCTTGCTGAAAACTCACATTCGTCAAATTCGCATTTCTAAAACTAGTTCCACCCACAGAAGCCAAATAAATCCCCAATCCCCGAATAAAAGCAAACTTCACCTCATCAGAAAATACCTGCTGCGTCAAATAAATAGCTAATAAAGTACCAATAACTACCGTGATTATCCCCACATTCAGAGCAACCACTTTACTCGTAATTATCCCACCCAACCAAACCCCAAAAACACCACCACTACCCACCGCCAATAAAGCAGCAAAGAAACCGAAACTGCGCGTTAAAGTCACCATCATCACAAACGCCACAGCCATAACCAACGCCAGAGCAATCCCCACAGCAACCAAAACCCCAGCCACAGAACCAGCGATGACACCATCGATCGCCATTATAGCCGCCATTGCGATCGCGATCGCACCCACTACTGCCGCCGCACCCAAAGCCACTTCCAATGCCTGATGCACAATCAACACACAAAAAACAACTAGTGTAATGAGTGCAATCCCACCAGCCAGCAAAGTAAACTTTAACCCCTCCCTCACGGCAAAAAAAATAAAATCAGTGGCAATAATTCCCGAAAAAGCAGCCGCAAATCCACAAATTGCCGATAAACTCAAAGCCAAGCAAGATAACAAAAACAATTGATAGTTTTGCAACCCAGCCTGCGCTTGATGAAAATTTGCCCCAATCAGTGTAGTATCGCTAAAATTAGTCCCCCGAATATCTGCATGACTAAAATTAGCACCAGCAAGATTCACACCCCGAAATGAACGACCTCGAAGGTCTTTGCCTGTAAAATTTAAAGACACGACTTCGTAATTATTTCATCATCATTAATTATGCACCCCCGCATCACACTCTGAACATATCGAACTGGATGTGCCAATACAATACCCCCCAAGGGTACTCTTCTAAATCATAAAATCCTCAATAATCTCCGCTCCACCCAAACTAATTCTCACACTAAACCTTTCCCCGGCTTCACCACTAAATTTCAGTTGAATATATACATCAGCTAATCTTGCCGTCACCACTCTTAGCATTTCCCCAGATTCATCCAGTAGCGATAATTGCAAATCAGGAGGTAAATATATCTCCCTTCCCAGTGGATAAACTTGCAGCAACACCCCAAATTTCCGCCCCAATTTCGGAACTAGCGCCACCGCTAAAGCTACCCCCTCACCAGCTATATGCATTCCCCAATCAATTAATTTGACACGTCGCACACCCACGGCAACATTCCCAGGATCAATTTGCCATAAACTTTCCACCCCTGTCCACAAAGTTTCATCATCTTGGGTTGTTTGCAACAGCTCAATTAAAGCTTGAATGGCATCACCGTTATTTGTACTCCCAGCCGCAACTTCACCCAAACGCTTGGCAAGTTTACGTAGTTGATATTCCTCCCTTTCTACCGACATTTGTTGAATGATAGTAGTAATTTCCCCACTATCTGAGCATGAAGAGTCTTGATTGTTACCACCACGAACCGCGATCGCTAATTGAGGTCTCTGTATAAAATTTTGCCAGTCACTCTCAAAAATATTCTCTAACCAATTAGTGAGCATAATTCGAGATTGCTTTTTTGCACCCAACTCTTGCTGGAGAGTCACTATATCAGTCAATAAATCTTCAGTAAAATGAATGCGATCGCGGTATTTTTGATCATGGTGATAAATATTCATGGGAATATGGAAAATATCCGTAAAATCTAACTCTTGCTGACAAAAAGCACTCTTATACGTGCTAGATAGCTCCTGGTTATTTTCACTGACATCCATCAAATAATGATACAATTCCAACGATAAACGTTGACCCACAGCCGTCAACAAATTACAAACAAACATTTCCGCAACTAACCAAGTTTCCGCCAAAAAATCCTGCTCTAAACCCGATAACTCCCTAGAAATAAGTATATTTACATGACTAGAATAATTAATTTCCGCAGACAATAACATCACCGTGACAATCTGACAATCATCAAGCTCAGTAATAATAATTACATATCGAGGAGAAGAATAACCTTGGATAAAACTGCGCGCCACATCCGAATACAAAACCTCATAATCGGTAATATCTAAATCAATCGGAACTTGTGGAACTCGCCTAATTTCCCAAATTTCACCCGGCTGAGGTTTAACATTACCAGTTTGAATACGCATAATTACTTATTTCCAGAAAATTAGAGATGAGAATCGCCAATTTGGCTTTACTCTAGTAATGTTAACGAGCGATTGTCTCTGCTTATTCCCATATCACCATTGAGTTTTTGTCCGCTTTTGCACTTTTTGACGTTCTTGAATCGGTAGCAAACCCAACTCGCGAGCAACACGGATAATTAACTCCCGACGACGTTTAGAAACCTCAGGTTGAGTAATTCCCATCTCCTGGGCAATTGTTGCCTGCTTCTTACCTTGAATTTGCCCTTGCCAAATGTGCAGATAGCCCCGCTCCGGATAACGCTGGTGGAGAGAATCAATCACATTCATCACATGTAGCATCAAATCTGCACGCTCCACAGCATCAAACAAATTCAACTCATCAGGAATAGTTTCCAATACAGATAAATCAGTTCCTGGTACAATTTGGTCTAAACTACTGCACTGACGACGAATCTCCCGTCGCACAAAATCAATTATCTCATACCGCGCCACCACAGTCGCCCAACGGTAAAATTCCTCAGTGCCCCCATGGCGAAATCTTCCAGCCTTGATAGCCTCCAAAACTTTAATAAAGGCAGTTTGCAGTGCATCCTCCCAAATGACTGAAGTCCCCTGCGTATACTTCCGAGCAATCCTTTCGATAATACAACGATGTTTGCGATCGAGTAGCAGAGACTCCTGGGAATCTGCCGATGGTTTGGATAACATCAGGATGCGTCCCCCCTATAAGATAGAGTTTGATTGTTATGCGGGCGCGATTTTCCTGTTTCCTTAAGTTTTAATTAACAGAATAATCGCTCACTACAATATAATGATTGCAACTAATGCCACTACATCAATTGGCACTTCAATCATCTACGTATTTGCTAGATTTGAGCTTTTTAATGTGCTAACACTAAGCAGCCAGATTTTAAAGTGGCACTTCATTAAAACTAGACAGAA
>NZ_JAYGHN010000008.1:16747-188810 GCF_034931845.1 Calothrix sp. UHCC 0171 | reverse complement strand
GATCGCGGCTAAGGAAGTATTTGCGGAAGTGGCGATGACAAATTCCCGTAGTCCTGTATTATCACGGAATAAATTCGTATTATCACCGAATAAATTTGGTAATAAAGATACAATTATTCCGGAAACTAATCCTGCTAAAGCTACACGTAAAGGTAAACTCACATGTAGTCTTCGGTATAACTTAATGCTATAAATTAAACCGCGATTGAATAAAGCAGCTAAAAAACCTGCACATACACCCAGTAATAGGTAAAAGGGAATTTCTGTAATTGCGAAACTGCTGGAAATTTGGTTTGGTTGCAGGTTGAGTAACAAACTCCCACCACCCAAAAGCCGAGAAACAACACCACCAATAAATGAAGCAATAATAGCTGTTCCTAGAGTTAACCCCGATAAATCTTGCAGCAATTCCTCAACAATGAACAAAACTCCGGCAATTGGTGCATTAAACGCAGCAGCTAAACCCGCACCTGCCCCTGCCGCAATCATTTGCCGACGATGATCCGGAGAGGTGGGAACCCAACGACTCATCCCCGCCGCAAGTCCTGCACCTACCTGTACAGTCGGTCCTTGACGACCTAAAGTTAAACCAGAGCCAATTGTAATAATGGCACTCAGTAGCTTGACAAATGCCACTCGCCAAGACAAGTTCATTGGCATATTTGCCAGGGTTGCCTTAACTTGAGGAATACCGCTACCTGAAGCTTCTGGTGCTAATCTTTCCACCAGCCAACCAGCCAAAAACCCAAACACCACACCAACTAAGGGAAGTACAATCCACGCTGGAAATAGATGCGATGAATGCACTCGCCAAGTTCCCAATGCACCCGAACCAAACTTCAACAGCACCGCCGACAAAGCAGCGACTAATCCAATTACCGAAGCCTCTGCTATGGCTAAACCTCTTCTTGGTTGCCACAAATTGCGGAACCTAGAAGCAAGAACAGGGGAAGGCATATATATTGAATATTGAATGAATGAAAAATAAAAATTGCAGTTATTTCAGTTAGGAATCAGAAAGCAACAGTCAGAATTGAGAATGTTAATTTCACAAAAATTGCAACTCAAAATTAGGGCAAATGTGTTCTTCAACCCTTATCTTGAATCTTGACTTTTGAATCTTGACAAACATCTTTACTGCTATGGAGAAGCTACGCCTCTACCAGCCTCTAAATCCTACTTTCTTACAAATCATAAGGAATAAAATGCGTGACTGGACTATGGTTTGCCAGTCAATCGTAATATTTGATGACCATCTGCTGGAAAGGAGGAAGAAACTGATGTAAATGTTGGAACTATTTTTGCGTTATTTAAGTCAATAGTTAGTTGCGTCAAAAAAGTAATAATTGACATGCCCACTCTGGAGGTATTCATTGAGGACGCAAAATTGAGGACGCAAAGTTTTACGCCCCTAAAATGAACTCATATCAAGTCCGGATAATTATTGTTCATTAGTTTTTCAGTGCGTCAGTTAGAGCATGAGTTAATGTTTGCTAGTAATAGAAAGTCCTTCAACTATTAGGGAAGGTGTGTAACAGGAACCATTCCAGTCTGCATCATCCCCCAAACCGACTAATTGTTTTAAAACAGCATAAACATTACCAGCAACCATCGTATCTTTAACTCGCCCTTGCACCTCACCATTTTTAACCCGATAACCCAAATCAATATTGATCGAAAAATCGCCCGAAATACTGCTACCACCACCTAACATTTGGTCAACTATTAAACCATCGTCGAGTTGGGAGATTAAAGATTTGAGCGGTGTTTTTCCCGGCTGAATCAGAAAATTAAATAATCCAGGGGTCGGGTAACTACTTAAACCGGGGCGAAAACCATTACCTGTAGTACAAATACCTAAACTACGCCCAGTTGCGCGATCGCAGTAAAAATTCTCCAGTATTCCATCTCGAATAAAAACTAATTGCCGAGTTGGTGTCCCCTCATCATCAAATGGACAACTAAATGGACCCTGAATCGGGTCTTGATATAAAGTCAAACTAGGTGAAATTACGGCTGTATTCATTCTTTCCGCCCAAGGTGAAGCTTTTTCCAGAATCCGCTTACCATTCAACGCAGCTTGTACAGTTCCCCAAAGCATATCCGCCGCTTTGGAAGTAAACAAAACTGGAACACGTCCCCCAGGAGGAGTCACATTTTCCTGTGCCCAATTTAAACGCTGTATAATTTGCTGTGCGACTTTTTCCGGTTTTAAGTAATTACGTTGGGTTTGTCCGTCAGCAACGCTTAAAAAATCGTCACCACGTACCCATTCCGCAGCTAGATAACAACTAAGTGTTGTATCTGTGTAGTGACAATCCAAACCCTTAGTATTGATCAGGCGAGTCGTTTCCACATCGCATTCCCAATCACCATTACACATTGCTTCCGGATAAACATTGCGAATTTGAGCGATCGCTTCTTTTCCCCAAAGCACTAATTGTTCCAAGGGGACATGTTTACCGACATCGGGATAAACAGAGATTTGAGAATTGGTGAGTTCAATTGCTTCCGGTGGATTGAGTTGACTTAAAGCCAATGCTCGTTCCACCATCGCCTGTGGTTCGACTGAACCATACGCCACCGAAAGTCCCGGACAGCCATTGCGCCACAATCGTAAAACTGTACCTTCTGCTTGACTGGTTTCGATTTGCTTGAGTCGGTTCGCCTCAAAAAAAACAGGTTGCGAATGCGATCGCGACTGATACACTTCCGCCGCCTCCGCTCCAAACTTGATGGCAAGTTCTAAGAGTTGTTCGGCAAACGATGAAAGTGGTGATTGATAAAACCCCATGATAGTAGCTGGCTGTGGACTTAAACTGGGGGAGAGGGGGAGAGGGGGAGAGGGGGAGATGGGGAGATGGGGAGATGGGGAGATGGGGAGATGGGGAGATGGATTTTCTATATTTCATCTCTTTATCCCCGCGTCACCGCGTCACCGCATCCCCGCGTCCCCTAGTCCCCGCGTCAACCGCGTCCCCGCATCCCCGCGTCTCCTTTTCCTATTCCCCCAAACAACTTTACGGCAGAATGACATCTTGCAAAAGCCAAAATCCCGCAAAAGATTCTGATTCTGGACTTGACTGGATGCCAATAAAATGCACTCCTTTCACTTTTTGCTTTGCCTCGTTGAACTCCATAGCTTCATTTTTCATGCTGGGATTACGAATATTTGCCAAAATCCAGCTTTCTGTTGCACCAGTCTCTAATACCAGTCTGCCACCTTGACTTTCATCAAATCTCAAACTCGCTAACTCCAAGCCCGATATCCAAGCTGCCAAAGGTAATGCCCTAGATGAAAACAGCAATACACCAGGTATTGGCATGTCTTCAGTAATTCCCATCATCTCTAACGGGAATCCTTCACCAAAGCTAATATCCCACTCCGGCATATCAGTAAAATCACTAGCGCTTAAAGTGACAAATCCCCATTTTTCACTTTCTAAGGCATCAGGTAAACGCTGCGGTATCGGTGCATCCAGGCGTACAGATGGATTTGTCCCACCTTGATAACCAGGTTCCTTTGGATACACTTGCTCCATCCGTTCTGCGAGCCAATTATGCAGTACCAAAATTCGGCGACTTGGTTGTGCGGCAATACCTGCATCCTGGCAGGCTTTGGTAATCATATTATTCATTTGCCGGCGAAAGAAGCGGACACGACTGGGAGATTCCCCCGAAGAAGCGATCGCTTCTTCGATGGCTGTTCGCAACCACACCGAATTTACCTCTGTACTGGGACAGTACTTGGTAAAGCGAAACAAAGAATCGGGATTTGCGCGTACATCCAAGGGGCTTTCGCAAATCACCACTTCCCAAACCTTTTTCTGATTTTCGTCCAAAATCGGACGCGAGTAAAAATCGAGTTCCCAAATACTGCCCATATTATGCTTGGAATTATGCCGTTAAGTTTTTGCGACTTTTCTTATATTTCCTATGATACGAGGAATAGGGAATCGCAGGATGGGGAAAGTGGGAATACGGGGCTGGTTGTTATGGGATGACAAAACTCACCCGCTTAGGTGAAGTCAGTAGCTGGCTGAGTGGGTAGTATTAAAAAAGATTAAGCAAACATTTATAAATTTTTAGATGATGGTTAGTTGTTGCTCAAATAACTATACAACTACTAATCGAGGAACATTAACTAGTTAACTAGTAATAATATACAGAATCCAGATGCGTCTATGGCAACATATATTGACATTCCAGTTATTAGTAAAAAGATAAAACCCCCATCCCGTTGGATTTTGGGGTTAATTGCGGCTAGTGTATTTATAGGTGGTGCGATCGCAACCCAAACTCTGACAAACAAAGGGATGCGTCAAGAGGATATCGCCCAACAAACGGTTCCAGTGGCAGCCCAAAATGTCACTTTACGCATTACAGCTAGCGGTAAAGTATCACCAATTCAGAGTGTAAATATTAGCCCCAAAAATTCTGGTATTGTTTCCCAGCTATATGTCGAACAGGGAGACAAAGTAGAAAAGGGACAAATTATTGCCCGGATGAATAGCGATGATATTCAAGCGCGTGTGCAACAAGCACGTGCCAATCTCGCCCAGGCACAAGCCCAGTTAAATCAAGCCCGTGCGGGGAATCGTCCCCAGGAAATTGCCCAAACGCGATCGCGATTAGCACAAACTGAGGCACAATTAGCAGCAGCCCGTGCGGGAAATCGTCCTCAGGAAATTGCCCAAGCTCAAGCACAGGTAGATGCTGCCGCCGCGAAGGCAAATTACACCAGTGAACAAGTGAAGCGCTATCGTTATTTAGTTGAGCAAGGCGCGGAAAGGAAACAATTACTTGATCAAGCTTTGAGTGAAGATAATGCCGCAAAAGCCAGTTTGCGGGAGACTCAAAAGCGATTATCCTTGCAACAAAGTGGTAGTCGTGCGGAGGATATAGCCCAGCGTCAAGCGGCTGTGGCGGAGGCGAGAGCTTCTTTACAACTCATGGAAAGCGGTTCCCGCCCTGAAGAAATTGCCCAGCGTCAAGCTGCTGTTGCTGCTGCCCAAGCTCAACTTCAAGCAGAATTAGTTACTTTGGAAGATTCAATTATTCGCGCTCCCTTTTCTGGGATTATTACTCAGAAATATGCCAATGTTGGAGCTTTTGTGACACCAACAACTTCCGCCAGTGCTTCTGCTTCGGCAACTTCAAGTTCACTAGTTGCTTTGGTGCAGGGTTTAGAAGTATTAGCGAGTGTTCCGGAAGCAGATATCGGCAGAATTAAGACAGGGCAGGAGGTGGAGATTGTTAGTGATGCCTACCCTGAGCAAGTTTTTAAAGGGCAAGTGCGGTTAGTTGCCCCGGAGGCAGTCAAGGAAGAAGGGGTAACTTTATTTCAAGTCAGAGTCAAAATTGTTACTGGCGAGGATAAATTGCGATCGGGTTTAAATGTTGATTTGACATTTTTAGGGGATGATGTCCCCAATGCGTTATTAGTACCTACAGTCGCCATTGTCACCGAGAAAGGAAATACTGGGGTATTAGTCCCAAATGCTCAAAATCAACCGCAATTCCGCTCTATTACTATTGGTTCGCAAATCAAAGATCAAACTCAAATTGTTGAAGGACTTAAACAAGGCGATCGCATTTTCTTAAATCCTCCTCCTGAATATCAAAAACAGAAAGCACAAGAGAAGAAAGATAAATAATACCAATTCTCCACAAGCAAGCGACAGATGCGGATGTGGAGACGCGGAGACGCGGAGACGCGGGGACACGGAGAGAAACGGGATAAATCAGGAAAAGATTGAGAGATGGGGAGAGTGGCAAACTATGAACATAATTGAAAGTATGAAAATGGCAGGGACAACCCTGCTCTCAAATCGCTTACGTAGTGCCCTGACAATGTTAGGAATTGTGATTGGGAATGCGTCAGTAATTGCCATGATTGGGATTGGTGAAGCTGGGCAAAAATATGTTTCCAAGCAATTAGAATCCTTGGGACCCAATGTGTTATTTGTATTGCCAGGAAACGAAGAAACCCAGCGAATTTCTTTTGAAGTTCCCAGGAATTTAGTTTTAGCAGATGCAGAGGCGATCGCATCTCAAGTCCCAACAGTAGCCGGAGTGGCACCGGAATTAAACCGCAGGCAAAGAGTTGCGTTCAAAAGTCGCAACACTGATGTCAACGTGATTGGGACAACTCCAGGCTTTTTGAAAGTGCGCGATTTTGCCACAGCAAAAGGACGCTTTTTTAGCGATATTGATATGAAGCGGAATAACCAAGTTGTGGTCTTGGGTAGTAAATTCGCTAGCAAATTTTTTGGTACAAATAATGCGATCGGACAACAAATCCGCATTAAAGATTCTAAATTTGAAGTAATTGGTGTCCTCACCGAAAAAGGCTCCAGTGTCGGCGCTGATTATGATAGTGCTGTCTTAATTCCTCTGACGACTTCTGCCAATCGTCTAGTTGGGAAAAACTCACCCTATGGCATAGCTTTAGATTACATTTCGGCTTCGGCTCGTGATGGCAAAAGTGTTGATGCCGCAGTATTCCAAATTACTAATTTATTGCGTTTGCGCCACAAAATTACCAACGAAGATGACTTTACTCTCCGCACTCAAAAAGATGCATTAAGTACCGTCGGACAAATCACCGGTGCATTGACAATCATGTTAGCAGCGATCGCGGCAATTTCTCTATTTGTGGGTGGCATTGGCATTATGAATATTATGCTAGTTTCCGTCACCGAACGTACCCATGAAATCGGTTTAAGAAAAGCGATTGGGGCAACTCAACAAGATATTCTCTGGCAATTTACAATTGAGGCGGTAATTGTTTCTGCTGCGGGTGGTTTAGTGGGTGCTGCCATTGGTGTTTCGGGAATTTTATTAGTGGGAGCATTAACACCTTTAGAAGCGGCAATTTCACCAATTGCGATCGCATCTGCTGTTGGTGTTTCTGGTGGCATCGGTTTATTTTTTGGTGTCTTTCCTGCCCGTCGTGCCGCAAAACTTGACCCAATTGTCGCATTGAGAAGTATCTAAGTTTTACATTTCAAAGATTGTTATATTAGTAATAGCCGTAGCCCAAAACCAAAAAAAATAACTTATAGCTGATGAGATTTGAATTTAATCATTTAAATCAATAATTTAAATCAATAATTTAAATCAATAATGGAAAAATCAATGATTGCATCTTCCTCTCTGCGTGATTCCCAGTCCCCAATCTCCCAAAAAACAATTATTCGTCTGGAAAATATCTTCAAAATCTACGGAATTGGAGAAACCGAAGTACGTGCCCTTAATGATGTTAATTTAATTATTGAAGAAGGTGAATATTGCTCAATTATGGGACCATCAGGTTCCGGTAAATCGACAGCAATGAATATTATTGGCTGTTTAGATCGACCGAGTTCGGGACATTACTATTTAGATAACCTCAATGTCGCGCAAATGGAAGATAACGAACTAGCACATATTCGCAACAAAAAAATCGGATTTGTCTTCCAACAATTTCATTTATTACAACAACTAACAGCCCTCGAAAACGTCATGTTACCAATGGTTTACGCAGGTATTCCTAACAGTGAACGTCGAGAAAGAGCAACCGAAGCATTAATCAAAGTTGGCTTAGAAAATCGCCTCAATAACAAACCTAACCAACTATCAGGAGGACAACAACAAAGAGTAGCGATCGCGCGATCTATTGTCAACCGTCCCGTACTCATTCTCGCAGATGAACCCACAGGCGCATTAGACTCCCGTACCACCCAAGAAGTCTTAGAGATTTTTACAGAACTTAACACCAGTGGCATCACTGTAATCATGGTGACACACGAACCCGAAGTCGCCCGTCAAACTCGACGCATTGTTTGGTTTAGAGATGGACAAGTTGTACATTCAAATCTGACACCAGCAGATTTAAATCAAGTCGCAGCATCGTAAGTCGGAATTGGGAAATTTGAAAAGGGGAGATGGGGAGATGGGGAGATGGATTTTCTATATTTCATCTCTTTATCCCCGCGTCCCCGCGCCCTTGCCTCTCCACACTCCGTCCCTATTATTCCCCAACAGTCAACTCCAAGCCCCCACGATAGCCTGTAATCAAGCGGCTACCATCTTTGAATATATGAACTTCGATTTGGTCACTAGCCCAGTTAATTTGGTCTTTTAAGGCGGGATTAAAAATATGTACTCGTTGGTTGCTAGAAGAAACCGGAGAATCAGGGGTATTTATAGCTAGAGACTCGACATAAGCACCATCAATGAGAATATCAAGTTCTGCTAACAAGTCTTTTGCGCCAGCTGGGGCATAATCGGATTGTAGTTGTTCTAAAGTAAAGCCACTAAATGACATGACATTTAATCCTGCGGCTTTAACTTGACGAGCAAGTTGTGCCAGTGCTGGTGCTTGCCAGAAGGGTTCTCCACCGGAAAATGTTACTCCTTGATTACGGCTGTCAGCAAGGATTTTTTCAGCTAGGTTGTCAATGGAGATAAGTTGGTTAATTTCAAAACTCCAGGATTCTTCATTAAAACAACCTGGGCATTCGCGCATACAACCCTGTACCCAAACAACAGCACGGGAACCAGGACCATTTACTTCCGATGCATCTACATAACCCATAATATTCAGATAACCAGGTGGAATTTCTACCAGCGAAAGATATGGGTTAAATTTTTGTTGAGTCATTTTTATCTCTCTTTAACCTGTGGTGAGGTGGTGACTTTACTATTTGTAGATTAAACGCAAAATTTGAGGATGTTGTGAAGGGTGGAGTCAGGAAAAAGCCAAAGGTAATTTTTCTTTGCTCATTACCAAATTACAAATAACCATGACTCCAATCCCCATTTTGATTAATTTGCCGGAAATATTCCTTAATTTGCTTTTACAGAGTCCCGCAAAATCCTATGCTAGATTGTCGGGCTGCTTTGGACTGTTTACTAAAGACAAAGGACACAAAACAGATGATTGATACTGCGATCGCAAATATTATTGCACGGGAAATTCTAGACTCGCGGGGAAAACCAACCATTGAGGCGGAAGTACATTTATATAATGGTGCAATTGGATTAGCGCAGGTTCCTAGCGGTGCTTCGACGGGTACTTTTGAAGCCCACGAACTTCGCGATGGTGAAAAAAATCGTTATGGCGGTAAGGGTGTACTCAAAGCAGTGCAAAATGTTAGAGATGCGATCGCGCCGAAGTTAATCGATATGGATGTTCTCAACCAAGAACTCCTCGATAAAACCATGATTAGCTTGGATGGTTCGGCGAATAAAGCAAATTTGGGTGCGAATGCCATTTTAGCGGTTTCCCTGGCTGGGGCAAAGGCAGGTGCGGAGTCTTTAGGGATTCCTCTATATCGCTATTTGGGTGGACCTTTGGCAAATTTGTTACCCGTCCCACTCATGAATGTCATTAATGGTGGCGCTCATGCTGCGAATAATATTGATTTTCAGGAATTTATGATTGTTCCTGTGGGTGCTTCCTCGTTCCGCGAGGCTTTGCGCTGGGGTGCGGAAGTGTTTGCAACTCTAGCAAAAGTCCTTGATGATAAAGGTTTGCTGACTGGTGTCGGTGATGAAGGTGGTTTTGCTCCCAATTTAGAATCTAACCAAGTTGCTTTGGAATTGCTGGTGGCGGCAATTGAAAAAGCTGGTTATAAACCCGGACAAGAGGTGGCTTTGGCTTTAGATGTTGCTGCTAGCGAATTTTACAAAGATGGGCAGTATGTATATGATGGCAAGCCCCATGCACCTGCTGAATTTATTGATTATTTGGCACAGTTGACAAGTCAGTATCCAATCGTTTCTATCGAAGATGGTTTGCATGAAGAAGATTGGCAAAATTGGCAGGCTTTGACAGCAAAAATTGGCTCGACAGTGCAATTAGTTGGCGATGATTTATTTGTGACAAACGCAACTCGTTTGGCAAAAGGGATTGAACAAAAAGCGGGCAATTCGATTTTAATTAAGTTAAACCAAATTGGTTCGCTGACGGAAACTTTGGAAACAATTGATTTAGCAACTCGTAATGGTTTCCGCTCAATTATTAGTCACCGTTCGGGAGAAACTGAAGACACAACAATTGCCGATTTGGCAGTTGCAACTCGTGCGGGACAAATTAAAACTGGTTCCTTATGTCGTAGTGAACGAGTTGCTAAATATAATCGCCTGTTAAGGATTGAAGATGAATTAGGTGAACAGGCAATTTATGCAGGTAAAGTTGGGATGGGACCAAAAGGAATTTAGATTTTGAATCGACATCTCAAATATTAGCAGGACACCCGGTTTGCTCACAAAACCGGGTTTTTTTCATGAGTCAGACAAATTCAGATCAACAATAATTCGATAAATTCGATAGAACCTAATACCAATTCTTCAAAATTCGGTTTTTTGCTCAAACCAATATTTATATCTTGATATCTTTGTATTTTATACAACCTACTCTGTACTGTTTTTCTGCGGGAAAATAACAGGTATAAGTAAAGTAAAACTATAAAAAATCCCAAAATCACTGGGTTGAAAAATAAAAGTATGCTTCCAAGTCTGTTTTCCAGCAAACTGAGTTCGCGTACCTCCTACATAATTCTGCTAGCACTGGGAGTCAGCGCCACATTGACAATGTCACCTCCCGCATCGGCTCAAAGTTCTACTATTATCTATCAGCGAACCACAACTTACGATAATTACCGTCAACCCCGTATCATCTATAAACGTCATCAAACCCACCGAAATTATCGCCAGCCCCAAGTCACTAACTTTATTTACCGTAGTCCTGTTTATACACCTTTCCCAGTTAATCCTTACAAAAGGCAGGTGATTAAAAACAACAATAATTTCTATCCTCGTTCATACTATCAACAGAGGGTAATCGTCCAACCTCGTGTTAGACAATACATCAACAATTCCACTGGGATAAATCCAATTTTCCTTACTCCTAACATTCGCAACTCTAATATTATTAATCCCAGAAACTTGAATCCCTATCGCCATTACTATGGCAATCCCGTTCAGCGCAATTCTGGTACTATCTTTTTCCAATATTAGAAGCAATCCTGGTATTCAATAAATACCTAATGCTCAGTTGATACAGTTTCTCGATGAAGTTGCGCTTAATAGGTAATCCCTTCAAACTCAGTCTGAGATATTGAGATATAGAAAGTTGAGATTTTATTAAGCGCATGATTAGAGAGCATTTCTAAAGTAAATATTAAGGATAGTCGCGCAGGGAGAAACCCGGTTTCTCATCAAAAAGTCAGATGATGCTCGATACTTAAATCCAAGAAACCGGGTTTCTTTGGTCTTAAGATTTACTTTATACATAACCTCTTAGAGAGAATAGCACTCACTCACGGCATAAAATTAGAACCAACAAGCATTGTCCCAATCCCAACATCAGTAAAAATTTCTAGCAAAAGCGAGTGAGGTATGCGACCATCAAGAATATGGGCAGCTTTGACACCTTGAGCAAGCGATCGCACACAACAATTGACCTTGGGTATCATTCCTCCCGCCACAACACCCGTAGCAATTAAATCTCGTGCTTCTTGAATATCAAGTTTGGGGATCAGTGTGCCTGGATTTTTATAATCTTTTAAAATCCCTCTTGTATCGGTGAGTAAAATTAATTTTTCCGCACCCAAAGCAGCAGCAATTTCCCCAGCGACAGTATCGGCATTGATATTGTAGGCTTGTCCAGTTTCATCAGCAGCAACACTAGAAACAACAGGAATGTAGCCATTTTCCGCCAACGTATTCAGAATATTCACATCAATACCGCTAACATCCCCCACAAAACCGATTCCTTCCTGTCCTTGGGGTCGGGCTGTAATCAAGTTACCATCTTTGCCGCACAATCCAACCGCCTTACCCCCAGCTTGACTAATTAAAGAGACAATTTCCTTATTGACGCGACCAACTAACACCATCTCGACAACATCCATTGTTGGTGCATCAGTAACCCGTAAACCATTTTTAAACTGCGCTTCGATACCTAGTTTATCCAACCAGCTATTAATTTCTGGTCCCCCACCGTGGACGACAATTGGACGTAAGCCAACACAGGAAAGGAAGACAATATCGCGAATCACGGTGTCCTTGAGTTCGCTATCTTTCATTGCCGCACCACCATATTTAACCACCACAGTCCGACCTGCGAACTGTTGAATATAAGGTAATGCTTCGCTGAGAACTCGAACGCGGGTTGCTTCTGCTTGTTTGATGTACTCTGTATCGTTAACCATTATGAGGTGTGTGAGATTGTAAAACTATTCTTGACAATTTAAAGGAGTTTTGTACCTAAAACAATGTCTCACATAAAAACCGCAACATTGTATACAATTTGTAAAAAATATTTCTCCACTTATTCAGTAGCGAGCAACTACCATAAAAAGTGATTATTTTTTAGTCGCAGTTCAATGTTACAACCACAAGAAATCTTGGTAGAACGGTATCAACTTCAAAGGGTACTAGGTGAAAGTGCGAGTCGTCAAACTTGGTTAGCCTGGGATTTGGTAAATCGAGAGCAAGTAGTTGTGAAACTGCTGATAGCTAGTGACAAATTGCAATGGGATAATTTACGACTTTTTGAACGGGAAGCAAAGGTACTGAGACAATTAAACCATCCTTGTATTCCTGAATATCGAGATGATTTTGTGGTTAAAAAGAATCAAGAAATTATCTCTTTTGCCTTAGTTCAGGAATACATCCCTGCAAAATCTTTGAAAGACCTGTTGTTAGAGGGGAAAATTTTTAGCGAAACTGAAGCGAGAAAAATTGCGATCGCGCTTCTGAAAATTTTGATTTATCTTCATAAACTCAGTCCCCCAGTTTTACATCGCGATATTAAACCGAGCAATGTATTACTGAGTCAATCAAAAGGACAAAAAAAGAAAATATATTTAGTTGATTTTGGTGCTGTTCAAGACCGTGCAGCATCGGAAGGCGCAACATTTACAGTCGTCGGCACCTATGGATACGCTCCCCTAGAACAGTTTGGTGGACGCGCAACACCAGCATCTGACCTCTACGCACTGGGAGCAAATTTAGTTAATTTAGTTACAGGCATCGCGCCCGCAGATTTGCCGCAATTAGATTCAAAAATGCAATTTTCCCATCTTGTCAAACTCAATCCAGGGTTTGTCAGGTGGTTACAGAAAATGACTGAACCGAATTTAGAATATCGCTTTCAAAGTGCATCAGCAGCACTCGAAGCACTAAACATCAACCAGCAAGCAATAACTACTGTCAGTCAAGATATTCCCGACACAAATATTGCAGTATCTAAATCATCCAAACAATTAGAGATACATATTCCTGTGCAGAAAAAAAGTGCGATCGGATTAATATTAGGGGGAATCGGATTATTTTTGTGGATATGGTTTATTATCGCCAGTGGTGGGATTTATTTCTGGACGGGTTTTTTGTGGTTGATATTGGGTATTTTATTAACAGCTTGGTGGACATTATCTAGCAGAGTTGAAACGACTATTTGTTTTGATAATCAAAATTTTGAAATTAGATGGAAATTATTTGATTATACTTTGAGAAAACAACGCGGAAATGTCTTAGAAATCGATAATATCTATAGTTGTAAAACAGGTAATCAAGATAAACAAGTACATGAAATTACTTTATCTGTCGGGGTAAATGAATATTATTTTGGTAAATTTAAAGGGAGTCTTAGTCAAGAAGAAAGTCGTTACATTGCTGCGGAAATTAGAAATTGGCTCGGTCTTTAGATTGCTCGTTAATTAAATTAATTTAAAATCTTAATCTGGTGGCAAAATGTTAGAGTCAGGACAAATATTAGAAAGTCGCTATCAATTACAAACAAAAATAGGACAAGATACAAGTCGTCAAACTTGGTTAGCAGTATTATTAACTTCTTCAGAAATAGTTGTTCTCAAACTATTAACTTTAAATCCCCAAATGCAGTGGGATGAACATAAATTATTTGAGCGCGAAGCTCAAGTTTTAAAAAATATTAACCACCCTCGTATCCCCAAATATCGAGATTATTTTATTATTGAAAATTTACCAGGTTCAAAATTCCCTTGGTTTGTATTAGTACAAAGTTATATCCCTGGTAAATCACTACAAGAATTACTCAATCAAGGAAAGAGATTTTCCGAAGTGCAAGTTGAAAAAATCGCAACTGAAATATTAAGCATTTTAGTTTATTTACACGAACTCAAACCACCAGTTTTACATCGTGATATTAAACCAAGTAATTTAATTTTGGGAGACGATGAACGAGTTTATCTAGTTGATTTTGGTGCTGTGCAAGATAAAGCAGTTGCCGAAGGTGTTACTTTTACAGTAGTCGGAACTTACGGTTATGTACCTATGGAACAATTTGCAGGACGTGCGGAACCTGCATCCGATTTATATGCACTAGGGGCGACATTAATTCATTTACTTACGGGAAGAAGTCCTGCGGATTTACCCTATTGCAATTCTCGGATTGAATTTGCCAATCTTGTTAGCGTTGATTTAGGACTAGTTAATTGGTTGGGAAAACTTACTGAGCCAAATGTTATTGATAGAATTAGTACAGCCAGATAAGCTATTTCGGCGCTTGAAAATAAACAAATTCTTAGTCCTCCCATCACTACTCGCAAACCCACAGGTAGTAAAATTCAATTAAAAAAATCAGCTAGTCATCTGGAAATTAAACTTCCTAGACGTGGATTTAAATCATTACGTATTTTTTACTTATTTGGCTTGCTCACTCCATTTTTGTGGCAAATTCCTCAAATTTTCAATATTACTAGAAATATTTATACATCTTGGTTTTATCTATTAATTATACTCTTTATTTTGTTAGCATCAAATCGGGTTATTTTACTACCTATTTTTGGACATACAGATTTATATTTTGACCGTAAAAATTTTGAAATCAAATGGAAAATATTTGGACTTTGTTACAAACGAAAGCGTGGTGACACTATAGCGATTGAACAGATTTATAAAGAAAATCCCAAAACTGCTTTAGCACCAATGGGCATCACTATTGAGCTAATGAAAGGTCAAAAATTTACTACTACTCCTCTAGCAACTATAGAAAGAAATTGGTTGATTGATGAAATAGCAGATTGGTTGAAATTTGAATTGGATAAATAAATGTGTAAATTACACTAATTTAATCTGAATCCGCATAGCAAATAGCTTCTCAAATTAACGTTAAACCTGATAAGAGAAGATAGACAACATTGTGTCATGGTTATAAGGCAATACGGTTCAGTTAAGGTTATTAGTCAATCAATTTGTTGAGAACCAAGATTTGGCGATTGCTGCTCGAATACTAATTAGCGATCGCTATAAAGTTTAATTCCCGAAAATCTTTGTCATACAAGTGTTTTGAAAATATCGAAAAGTTTTTCTCTACGTTATACTAACTCTGCTGAATAAAACAATGTATTAGTTATTTCCCAGATAACTGACGGACAGACAAGATATGCTACTTATAGTCTGTAGACTCATAGGCATCAATCCAGCAATATTTTAATTCATGGCTAAAAACCATGAACTTATCAAATTTGGATTAAGAATTCGGGAGCTAAGGTTGCTTAAAGGACTCTCCCAAGAATATCTGGCTGATCTAGCGGGTCTTCACAGAACTTATATAGGTGGGATTGAAAGAGGTGAAAGAAACGTTGCCTTTTTGAACATTGTTCGTTTGGCAAAAGCTCTGGAAATTTCATTAAGTGATTTGATGAAAGGAGTTGACTAAATGTCTTCACCTTACAACAGCTTAGGGGAAGAAGAGTGGCTTGCTAAAACTCAAGATTTGGTTGACCAACATCCATTAGATTTTGAAACTATTAGACGAGTCGCTTTGAAGTGTTGGGATACCCTCTGGTCTACTAAGATTGGGGAAGGCGAACTTTCTATCAGTCTCTGGGAATTGGATGTCCCTGCTATTGTGATAGGCTACTTTTTTGAGAAACTTTTTGCTAAAGAGCTTGAAACAGAGCATCCCTGTATTTGGCGGGGCGGCAAAAGTAAGGATGACAAGGATATTGTTTATATACCTAATAATTTCTATTCGATTGAAATTAAAAGCTCAGGACAACTAGGAGTGAAAGTATTTGGAAATAGAAGCTATGGACAAAATGTAGAGAATTCCGAATTAGAAAAGAAGGAAAAGTCGGGATATTACATTACAGTCAACTTCTATGAAAGAACTTTAAGCCTTTTAAGGTTTGGTTGGATTGACCATGAGGACTGGAAGGCTCAGAAAGCAGCAACAGGTCAAGCTGCTGGTTTAGGTAATTCGGTGTATAAATACAAATTACTAGAAATCGATGGTGATTATAGATTAGATGCCCCCATAGGAATAGTGAAGGGCATTGGGTCTAAAACATCAAAAGATTTTTCGGCAGAAGGCGTTCAAACAATTAGGGATTTGCAAAACTATCAAGGCAGGAACTCCAAGATATTGAAATTCAAGGACAAATTTGGAGAGTACGAGACTTAAATGATTGGATAAGGATTGGATTTTGACTATCAAACTATAGTGTTTCTAAATCACTTAAATTTTCAAAACAACTCTTTTTGCTCAAAGAATTCCTGCTTTTGCTTCATAAATCTCTTAAATCTCTCAACAGCAATCTCACAATAATCTCTTCTTATCTCAAATCCCAAAAAAATACGTCCTAAGCCAACAGATGCTATTCCAGTTGAACAAGAACCGGCAAATGGGTCTAAAACAACATCAGTAGCATTGGAAGATACTTTGACTACTCTCTCAACAACCCCTAAAGGAAATTGTGCGGGATGATCTGTTCTTTCCTTAGAGCTACGTTTCTTTCCTGTAGTGACTTTTGGAAAATCCCAAACATCTGAGGGATTTTTTCCTAAAGGGTTGCAACGATACTTTCCATTCTTCTTCTGGTTTGGATACTTGACATTTGGATCTCGGATATCATCCAAATTAAAGGTATATTCTTGAGAGTTCTTCACATAGAACAGCCATTTTTCATTACGTGGACTCAAACGATACTTTGTTGAAACACCCGCTCCATATTTCCAGACAACTTCTTGCAATAAATAAAAAGGTGATTTATCCCATAAAAGATATGGAATTGGGATACAAAGTCCTTTGTCAGGTACTTCTAAGTAACCAATGTTTAACCAAAATGCACCATTTGGTTCAGTTACTTTATGTATCTGATTCATCCAACTAGCACACCAGTCAATATATTCATTCACTGACATTGGCTGTTCATATTCTTTGCCAATATTGTAAGGTGGCGATGTGATTGTTAGACCTATTTTAAGATTTGAGTGATATAGCCTATCTAAAAACTTGGTTAAATCACCTTCATAAAGAATAAATCCTGCATCTGCATAAAATGGCTCCCCTAAATAAGATTTTAGTTGCTCTTTGACTAACTTAAATTGAGAAAAAAGTTGTTCCTCTAATTCCTCGGAGAAGGGTTGGAGTAATCCTGAAGGAGCAACTTGCGTAGATTGATGCGAGTCTATACCTTCCAACACATAAGAATTGTGGCTCTTGCTAGCAATCTTTCTAGAGTTGTCTTCAGGGATTGAAACCTTTGGCATTTAATATAGCTTCAGCGCTTGATCAATACAAGATTACCAGGAAATGTCCACTTTTAAAAGCCTATGAGCGTTGGAGGTTCAGAGAGTTACATGGGCACTTAACTATAATTATTATGCAGAAACTTTCCGCATATCTCACCAATCGATCCAAGTAAATAAAGGTTTAAAGATACTTTAATCATAATATCAAGAACTTTCCTGGATATCGTCAATATCCACTTATTACACAGAATATTTTCGGTTCACTACCCAAATTTGGGGTAGATATCAGGAAGTTTTCTAGCTATCATGAATACTAAAAGCGATCGCACAAGTTCGTGATTCAATTGTGATCGCTTTTCAATAAATACAAACAATTAATTTTGGGAATTATCTTTTTTCAAGACGCTGGGAATTGCATCCATAATTCTCTGGGCAACATCTTCAGGAGTGTCACACTCGCTAATAGTTATGTGCAAATCAGCTTGGGAATAGAGTGGTGTACGTTGTTCGAGAAGTGACTTTAACTTTCCTTGGGGATCAGTATCTTGTAATAATGGTCTGGTGGTATCCTCTGCTAAACGACTGTAGAGCAAATCTACGGGCACATCCAACCAAACCACTAACCCGTGACGCAGATACCCCCAATTTTCACGACGGATTACAATACCTCCACCTGTGGCGATCGCAAGTTTAGTATAAGCGCAAACTTGTCCTAAAATATCGCTTTCAAATTGTCGAAATCCCGCTTCACCAACAGTCGCAAATATTTCATTAATACTTCTACCTGCTGCTTGAGTAATTACATTGTCAGTATCTAAAAAACCATAATGCAAGTGCTGTGCTAGCAAACGTCCCACGGTTGTCTTCCCAGCACCCATCATGCCAATTAAGTAAACGTTTATACCTTTTAATGAATCAGTCATTAGTCATATATTATTGATTATTAGCGAAGTAAATTGCTCTGTTCCAACTAAATATTATCAGCATTAAACCTGAGTTCGCGAATATAATTCTTCAACTGCGTTTCAAAAATAGTTTGGTTCATTAACAGTGAAGATGCTTTTGTGCTACTCAAACGCATATTCTCTTCTATCAAACATTCTGCTATATATTCCATTAAAACAGGAGTTTGAGAAAAACTTGCTGTTTGTCGTTCAATAAGTGATTTTCTTTGTAGTAATTCAATTGCTTCTAAAATCAATCTTTGGGAAACTCTCGGCACAATATCTCTCTGTAATTTCCGCAGAGATAAAAAATCTTGATTTAGCGCTAGCCAATACATTACCTGCTTTTCTAATTGCGATAAACGCTGAAACTGCTCGTCTAAAACAGCACGAATTTCACCAAAAACTACTGTACCCTGCTCAATAAATTCGTATATACTGCCCCCAAATAAATCTTGAATTGCCGTCCCAACCAACTTTAAAAATAAAGGATTTCCTGCATACCAATCAATCAAAAACTGGTATTCTTCCTGCTTAATATTGCTAAAGCCTTTGGCTTTGAGGACTTCTAAACCATCACCATAACCCAATCCTGTCAACTTGAGAACTCGAACTGGTAAAGAGTTACCAGAAAGTGCAGCGATAGCTTGCGGTTGCTCTCGACTTGTGAGTAAGACGCAACTTTGATGTGATGACTCTCCTAAGCGGCGAATTAACTCGCCATAGCCCTCATAACCGGGCAGATATTTGATTTGAGCAAGAGTATAACCAGTTTCTTGACTTTCTGCCACATCACCCGATAATACAGCATCAATAGCATCTAAAACTATTAAACAGCGCGCAGAACGCAGATACTCAATCAATTGAGAAATACTTCCCTCTAGGGAATCTGCAATTTCCATATCAGGATTTACTGATAAAAACTGAATTAATTGATTGAGAAGAACTTCTAATGGTGGTGCTAATTGTAAAGAACGCCAAATAATAAAATCAAACTCTGAATGTAGTTTTTGCGCTAACTTAATCGAAAGAGTTGTTTTCCCAATTCCCCCCATCCCCAACAAAACAACTAACCGACAACGTTCTTGAATAATCCAATCTTGAGCTTGGGCGATTTCATTTTGTCTACCGTAAAAAACAGAGACATCTGTCGCTTCTCCCCAATCTTGTTGAGTTGTCTGCATATTGACGAATTCCGCAGCTTCTTTTTTTGGATAGTTTGTTGTGACTAGATTGCTCACTGCTTCGAGTTGTAGCCAAGTTTTTTTATAACCAGCTTTCTCTAATAATTGTGTGACACGACTCCAGTTTTTGACTTTGATGTTGGTACTGGCTTGGATACTTAACATCTCTTCTATATATTTATATAAACCGTTTGATAAGTAAACCCTAACCGTACTACTGCTTTTACTTTTATAAACAGTGCTGGCTATTTCCGCAGGACTCAAACCACACAGTAACCCACGTAAAAACTTTTTTTCAACAGGTGTTAGTGCTTTACCTTTTGCAGAAGCTAAATCAATATATAACTTTTCTAACTCCCAATTATTCTTGGCTTCTACAAATTCTTCTTCAACTATATGCGGTTCGCTGGCAGTCATTCTTTTGCTATTTTCCCCTTGAATTAGGCAATATGTTAGCGATTTTTGTATGAAGTGAGCATAAATTAGAATTAAACTTCTAACGAATTTAATAACATTCGTTAGGTGACTTGGTAATTCTGACTTCGCTATCTTAAGAATTAATGGAAATTTCAAATAGTTTGTTCAAAACTTTATTGACATTTTGTCTGTTAGCAAAAAGAGGAAAAACAATTATTTATATGGCTAATAATTATAACTTTCCACAGCCAACGTTGCTATCAGAACATTACTGATACCGCAATAATCACCACAAAACAAGACTTAGACAATAAAAATCAATAAGTCTTTAAATTTGTGGGTATTAAACATAACAAATGTGACGAAGTTAAGCAAAAAAAGCTTTAGTCTTCTTTACGGTTGAGACACCAAATCATTGCATATTTTATCTGTGTAGTCCGAATAAATAAGTGTGGTATGAAAGAGGTTCCTGCTATGACTCGGATTCGTGATGTTGTTCAAGAAGCATTAACGACTGGCTATCTAACACTTGAAGCAGAAAATAAACTTCGACAACTGTTAACCACTCGCTACGATGTAGAAGACTTGAATGCATTTATGAAGTTACAAGAAGCGGCAATGATGGGTGAAGTAAAACAGGAAGCCCGCGAGCGTTGCGGGATTAAATAGGTTGGGAGGAAGATGGGGAAAATGGGATGCTTGGAGCCTGATTAACGCGAATCACGCGGTTCATCCCTCAAATCGCTATCATCCTCATCAAAGAAACTCCAGTCATCGTCACCGCTAATATCGTTAATTTTTGATGTGGAATCTGCGGGTGCTGTTGGTTGCGAGGCTTCAGGAGATGGGGGGTTATATGGTGGAACAATTACTCGATAGTCAGCATCGTAAATCGATTCAGTTTTCCCAACTCCAGAGTTTTTTGGTTCGCGGTAGCTGTAGGAGTAAGAAGAAGCCGATGATTTCCTGGCATTTTCTCCTTGTTGTCGGCGGTAGCCCCTTTCATCATCACTTTCTGCATAGTCGTTTTGAGAATTTCTGCGAGAATCGCTAACTTTCCTATCTCTCACTTCTTCTTGAAAACGGGTATTTGCCTTTGGTTGTTGCTCAAAGTCCCAATCTTCGCTAGCTTCGAGGTTCCAATCATCTTCAACATTGCTGCTAGATTCGCTTTTTGATGTTGATGAGGGGTTCGTTGCGGCGCGATATGAAGAAGTGTTGCGAGACGAAGAGGAAGCAACTGTTGCTTTTGCACGGGCTTGCTGGGAGGATTTTCCCAAGGAATCTGCTAGTTCGTACAAACTGCTCACCAATAGTGATGTGATACTCCCCGCAACAACACTTAACAAAATCCATATTGCTAAGGGTAGGGGTTGCGATCGCATTCCCAAAAATGTTAACGATAAAGCAGGAGAAAAATTTTGCACTAACAGTAACGTTAGTCCTCCCATAACTGTGAATAATAAAATTAAGCGAATTACAGCCATATCAATTTAAATAAAATAAAGGATAAAAATATTAAAGAATAAAATATATATCATTAACTGTGCAGACAAGCTAATATCAATTTCCGCAAATAACGCTCCAGATGACACGTAAATGTGGGAATTGATGTGTCATAATATTTTGGAGAATTTTGGAGAAGCGGTATAAATATCGGTGACAAATTTCACTGCCATCTCCAATTTTCAGCGATACAAAATTTTACTCTTTTCCTCTCCCCTCCCACCTTTTTAAGGGAATACAATCAATATCAAATTGATCTAAAGCACGAGCAACCACAAAATCAACTAAATCTTCAATTGTTTGTGGATTGTGATACCAAGCCGGAATCGCCGGAACTATCCTGGCACCAGCTTCCGCCAGGGAAGTCAAATTTCGCAGGTGAATTAAACTAAAGGGGGTTTCGCGGGGGACTAAGACTAATTTACGTCCTTCCTTAAGTTGTACATCGGCTGCACGTTCTAATAAATCGGAACTTAAACCACCAGCTAACTTAGCAACTGTACTCATACTACAAGGAATTATGAGCATTCCTAAAGCCCGAAACGAGCCGCTAGCAATATTTGCTCCCACATTACCCCAAGGATGACAAGTAAGCTTGCCTCCAGTTGCCACTAAGGCTTGTTGTCGCCAAAAAAGTTCTTGTTGGAAAGGTTCCGCAGGCATTTTGATCTCTTGCTCGGCTTGCCAAACCATGTAAGTTGATTTTGATGCCACTAACTCAATTGTATAGTCAGCAGCAAGTAAATATTTGAGAGTACGAACGGCGTAAATTAATCCAGAAGCTCCAGATACGCCAATAATTATCGGTTTTGACACAGCAATACAAGGGAAAGGGGGAAAGAGAAGGGGACGCGGGGAATAAAAAATGACGAATGACTAATGACTCTTTCAAGCTAGGGAAGGGAAAAAGAAGAAGGCAGAAAAACTATTTCAATCTATTTTGATTTGGTTCTTCTTTACCTTTATCCTTCACCCTTTCCTTGTTTATTCGTCGTCGTCTTCAAAGTCATCAAGTTCGTCGTCGTCATCGTCGTTGTCGATGTCGTTTGCCATGTACAATGGCATTTCACCGTTAACGTTGTAATCTTTGCTAACGATGGGTGTACCATCGCTGCTGACGGTGACTAAATCGATTTGTTGACGGTAGTAATCAACGCTCTTGACTTGGACAGCCACACGATCGCCTAATCTATAGGAGGCTCTATTTTTCCGCCCGAATAAGGCTTGCTGTCTCGCTCGATACTCGTACCAGTCATCTTTGAGAGAACTGACATGTACTAAACCTTCTACCCGTAAAGGCGTAGGGCTATTTTCATCTGTTGCAGAGACTTCGATTTCTACAAAAAATCCGTATGATTGCACACCAGTAATCACACCACTAAAGACTTCACCGATGCGTTGTTTCATCAGGGAAGCGCGTTGCAAACCAGCCAAATCCGCTTCGGCTTCTTGAACTTCCTTCTCGCGATCGTTAAGTTGGGTAATTACCCGTGTTAAATCGCTTTGTAACTCGCTTTGTAATTCGGGAGGAAGGACATTCCAGTTGATTTCAGCGTGGGAAGTTGAAGATCGGAGGTTAACTCGTTCTTTCACACGAGTATTACGGCGATCGCGTCCATGTTCCAGGAGGCTATGATATACCCGTTGCATGAGTAAATCGGGATAACGCCGCAATGGAGCCGTAAAGTGGGTATATTCGGGTAGGGATAAGCCAAAATGCGGTGCTTTATTCGTCGTGTACAAAGAAGGTTTCAGGGTATCTTGGAGGAGATAGGTTAAAACCTGCTCCGATGCAGATTCGGCGAAGACTTGGGTAAGGTGTTGGTAGTCGAGGGGTTGGACATCGACATCTTCGGGAAGCGAAAGTTCCACACCCAAATTAATCGCCAATTTGAGCATTTCCTGCACGTCTTCGGCATCGGGTGCCCCTTGAACGCGCCAAATTGCGGGAACACCCATGGCATTTAAGTGACTTGCCATTAGTTGGTTGCAAAGTAATACCAACTCGGTGAATATCGACCTAATGCTGGAATTGGTTGCGATGACACATCCCAAAATGCCTTCGTCATAGTAGGGATTTTGGTTCGGTGGCAGATTTAACTGCAAACTTCCGCGTCCCAGGCGAATTTTTTTCAGGGCATTGGTTAAACGTTGCAGGACTTGCAGCATTTCCACGGTTTCGGCAGAATCTTTGGTTTTTCTGCCTTTTCCTTCCAGGATAGTTGTGGCTTGCTCTTGGGTCATGTGTTTGTCAACTTTGACAACACTAGGATTAATTTCCCACTCCAAGACTTGACCTGTTTTTGCTTCTAGGGTGATTAAAAACGACAGCGCCAAGCGATCGCTACCAGCAACCAAAGCACATTTATCCATGATCCCATCGGGTAACATGGGTAGAAATAATTCGCCCAAATAAATCGAGCGTCCGCGTTTGAGGGCTTCGCGATCGAGGATTTCATCAGGGAGGATATAGTGAGTGGCATCGCTAATATGGAAACCCACCAAATAATTACCATCGGCAGTAGTTTCCAGGGAAAAAGCATTTTCCACAAACTTGGAATCGCCATTTATACCACCAGCCCCAATCGTAATGGTAAAGCGATCGCGTAAATCGAGGCGATTTTTTAAATCTGCTTTGAGTAATTTTTTGGGTAACTTCGATGCGGCATCCAATACAGCATCGGAAAAAGTCCGCGCCAAGTCATGCTTACAAGTCACCAAATCGATATCAGCTGCGGCTTCTGCATCACTACCGAGGATTTGCACAACTCGCCCTAAGGGTGGATATTGCGCCAGAGGATATCGCAACACCTCCACATGTGCCAAATGGTCAATAGCTTCCTCCAAAGCCGTCAGATTGTTTTGCAGCTTTAACTCAAATAGTAAACGGTCATCCAGAGGAACAGCGCGAAAACCACTTTCCACCTGTTTAATCCTTGCCAACAAAGTATGGTTAGAACGCTCTAAAATTAATTTGACCTCGCCTTCCGGAGAACGACGGCGACTGCCTTCTTTGAGTACCCTAACCAAAACGCGATCGCCATTCCAGGCATTACTTAAATGACTTTCGCGAATGTAGATGTCTTCAGCCCCTTCGACATCTTGGATGGCAAAACAAAAGCCCTTACTCGAACAACGCAGTTTCGCTTCAATTATTCCTTCTTCGGTTACACGGCGATATTTGCCCCGCTCTTTCGCCAAAATCCCGATTTTTTCTAGAACCTCCAAAGCAATGTGAAGCTTGTGCAAGCTCAGTTCGTCTTCGCAGCCAAGTTTCTTTTCCAGCAATTTACGAGCTACCAATTTATCATCGGTGAAATTGGCAAGGAGTGTAGCGATTGAAAATTCCATGCAGTGAACCGACCTTTGGTCAAAACATCATTTGTTGTTGTGTTGTTGAAACGGGTTCTTTGCTATATACCCTCAGCCTTCAGGGTTGCCACTACTCTTGCCAAGCCGCAAGCTACGACAAGACGGAAACCCTCAAGGTACTCTTCGAGAATCCCTGCGGAGGGAAACCCTACCCTCCGGAAAGCGTTCCGCAACAGTAAAGGGGAACAGCTTTGCCCAACAGGGTTATCTCGCCGACATTGCCGAGTGGACTCACCACCTAACAACTGGCGCACTAGATTTCAACTGACTCCAAATTTCAGAGCAATTAAAATTTGATAAGAAGCGAAAACGACTACACTCAAACGAATAAGTCGATTTGCATCCGCGTTCCTTTCTACTGCACGACAAGCGAGAGAGTTCGGTTCGTCAATGTCCCCTAAATTGATGAGCCAATCTCACAATCCACGGACGATAGTGAATACCCCTTAATCGGTAATTACGTAACTTTCTTTCAGAGAGGATTGATTTAGAGAACTCTCTAAAAACAACTCATACACCAAGAAAGGCGGGAATCACAGGTGTCAGATTGTCAAGCATTGAAGGTAGTTTTACGCCATTTATCTCCAAATTTTAACTAGGAGAAACTATCAGTAAACCCAACTTTCCTATATGTAGAATCGGTAACAATGAGGATAACAGATGGACTAAGAGTGAGGGCGAATCTTACCTTCATTATTGTAGATTTAGAGCGTACTTCCAGAAAATACTTCTGGATATCAAATCAGGTAATTAGTATAGCATTGCGCTACATGTAACCTAAACCAATCCACTGTAACCAAAAATTATCGTTTCCAACACCGTGCTACAATCGGGACGCTAGATGTTCAAAAAAAGTCAAGCAACAGGGAATTAGATACAACACTCAACACACTGTGCTTCGCTACTAGCGATGGTAACGTTAAGTTGCAAGCGACACGTTTTATGCGGTTATTCCCACAGGGTAGAGTGAAGGTTAGTGCCTATCTGCGGGAAGCGAAGACAACGGCAAGCTGAAGCAGTGTTTCTACAGCAGTTATTTTGATTTTGGTGACAAAGTTTATGTTGGGTTCGTTTCAAAAGTTATATCCCACAGGCTGCCTAGTCAGCGAGTTAGTTCAAATTTATAACGGCAAGTATGTTGTCAAAGCTAGCTTGCAAATTGAAGGTGTGATTCGCACTACTGGGATGGCAGCAGCAGAAGTTCTTGAAGAAGCCGAAGATCGTGCGAGGGAAAGAGCATTAGCTATTTTTGGAACTGTTGATACTGTGACACCAGAACCAACAGTAAAATCAAATGCGATCGCTCCTTCAAAAAATAGCACTCCGAACACAGATATTACCCTGAATATTTCCACTATTTCCGCACCTGTGGAAGCAACTCTAGAAAAACCAAATCTAGAAAAATCAAATCCAATTATTGCCACAGAAACAGAATCAAGTATTTTCAAAGACGATGAAAATCAGAAAATACACGTAACTAAACCTGATTCACAATCCGATTTACAGCCTAGCTTAGTGCCACAATTAAGTTCTGTATCCGAACTTGAGGAAGTTGCCGCACCAGCAAAATCAAATTCCTCAAGCAAAACTAAAACGACTGCGGCGAGTAAAGATTTAAATCGCAAAAACTCAAATCAAGATTTAAACCAAGATTTAAGTCAAGATTTAAACCAACAGACAAATCAAACTTTTCCAGCAACTCAACCAGAGCCTTTCCCCGAAGAATTTCCAGAAACATTATTAGACATACCTCTCGAATCTTTAGCTGCAACTGAACCTGCACCCGAACAATTACCATTAGCAGGGTTAACAGGAGCAAATGCCACAACAAGTAATGTGATGCAATTTACTCCTCGTAACTACATTCCCCCTACAGAAATTGAACCTGAACAAGTCGAACCTGAAAAAATCGAAAATCCACCCGTACCAGAAGCAACCTCTGTCACTACCAGTAAACGCAAAAAGAAAACCGAACCCGAAGATAATTCCGACGACATCGCCAAAATTGGTGTCGAAATGCAACGCTTACACTGGACAACCGAACAGGGCAGAGATTACCTCTTTCAAACTTATCGCAAAAAATCTCGCCACTCACTGACTCCCGATGAGTTACGCAGTTTCCGCAAATATCTAGAATCTCAGCCTACACCAGAAGACCCATTAGCGATCGATCCCATCGCTGGATTTTAATTTTGTTATTTGTTAATGGCTATTGGGGCAATAAATCAGGGACTTCCAAGTAATTAACATCCTATTTTTCGAGGGTGTGTTATACCAATTCACAATTCGCAAGTCGCAATGCTTCCTTCGGAAGAGCTTCGCTAACGCAATTAAAAAACTTAGATGCAGCAAAGCTTTCAGGATTTACATCTGTATCAGATTTTTCGTGAAATGGTGTTAGGCGTAAGCCTGAACTCGCCGTCATCTCCAAAAATAGAATTGAGTAATTTATTTTTTGGATTTCCCTAAACAAGAAAATTAAATTTAAAACATATCGAATTAGAACTAGCTCTTTCAAGGTGCTGATGAAAAACCTTGATTTGACGTACCAACTGTTCGAGAAACTGAGAAACCGGCTTTCTCTCCAAACTAATTCAGAAAATTCTCATTTTTCAATCAAAGAAATCTGGTTTCTAACGTTAGTCGTTATTCACCTTGAAAGCTATAGTCCTACGAACTGCAATCGATATCTTTAAGATATCGATAAATTTATCATCGAATGATTTATCTGTAGGTTCAATCCCAAATCTAATCAGATAACATTAGTCACTTTGGGACTTCGCAGAAAAGTGTCAAAAATTACAAATTGTTGCGATTTGATTCATTTTCAGAGAAATACTTATCAAATTATCTTAATCTAGCCTTTTAGTAGCTCAATTTTTGACTGTTGATTTGTGCTGGCGGCACAGTCGCCCCTATGGGAGTATCACTGAATTTTGGGTCTGGAAGTTTTCAGAATCAAAATCTCAATTTAATTGACCTTTTAATGTAGAGAAATTTAGCATGAGCAGCAATTTAGCGTCCAAATTGCGTGTAGGCACAAAAAAAGCTCACACGATGGCGGAAAACGTAGGCTTTGTCAAGTGCTTTTTAAAAGGTGTAGTGGAAAAAAATTCCTACCGCAAACTAGTTGGGAATTTTTACTTCATTTACTCAGCGATGGAAGAGGAACTAGCAAAGCACCACAACCACCCCATTGTTTCTAAAATTAACTTCACCGAGCTTTATCGCAAGCAAAGTTTAGAACAAGACTTAGCCTTCTACTACGGAGCAAACTGGCGGGAACAGGTTCAGCTTTCCTCTGCGGGAGAAGCTTACGTCAAGCGCATTCGCGAGATTTCCGAACAGGAACCAGAATTATTAATTGCCCATTCTTACACTCGTTACTTAGGGGATTTATCTGGCGGACAAATTCTTAAAGGAATTGCCGAAACTGCCATGAATCTGACTGATGGTGGCACAGCATTTTACGAGTTTGCGGATATTCCTGACGAGAAAGCTTTCAAAGTCAAATATCGTACAGCTTTAGATGAAATGCCACTTGATGAAGCTACATGCGATCGCATTGTACATGAAGCAAATGATGCTTTTGGTGCCAACATGAAAATGTTCCAAGAGTTAGAAGGTAATTTGATTAAGGCGATTGGCGTAATGCTTTATAATACCTTGACTCGTCGTCGTAACCGTGGAAATACGGAACTAGCAACTGCTGAATAATTATCAGTTAGGATTCTCGCCGAAACTGACAAAAAATTAATTGGGGCATTCTTTTTGGGGTTAATCGTCAGCAAGCGGAAAATCACAAAGAGCGTGCCCCCTGTCATCTGTAAAAATTAAATTGCTAATTTGCTAGTAAGTAGGCGATCGCATGGGAAAATGCAAAGGAAGTTAATTTTGACTTTGCACCTCCACACATCCAGCAAAAATGGCAGCAAAAATACCCGTCACAGTCATCACAGGTTTCCTTGGTAGTGGCAAAACTACCCTCATCCGTCATCTGTTGCAAAATAATCAAGGGCGACGTATCGCTGTATTAGTCAACGAATTTGGCGAACTTGGTATTGATGGAGAGTTACTCAAATCTTGTCAGGTTTGTCCAGAAGATGAAGAAAGCAGCGAAAATGAGAATAATGAGAATAATATCTATGAATTAACGAATGGTTGTTTATGCTGCACTGTTCAGGAAGAATTTTTGCCGACAATGCAGCAATTATTAAAGAGACGTGACAAAATAGACTATATCTTGATTGAAACCTCTGGTTTAGCGTTACCAAAACCGTTAGTAAAAGCATTTCGCTGGCAAGAAATTCGTAACGCCGCCACAGTTGATGCTGTGATTACAGTAGTTGATTGTGCGGCAGTTGCAGCAGGGACATTTGCCAGTAATCCCGAAGCAGTGGAAGCACAACGCCAAGCTGATGATAGTTTAGAACACGAAACACCCTTGCAAGAATTATTTGAAGATCAACTTGCATGTGCGGATTTGGTGATTTTGAATAAAACTGATTTAGTGGATAATTTTTCAAAAGCTAAAGTTGAGGAATTAGTTAAACAAGAATTACCTAGAATTGTGAAAATTGTCGAATCGAATCAGGGTAAACTTGACCCATCAATATTATTAGGATTTGAAGCGGCGGTGGAAGATAATTTAGATAGCCGTCCTAGTCATCATGATAGTGAGGAAGAACATGAACATGATGAAGAAATTACTTCCACACACTTAATTTTTGACCGTAGTTTTGACCCAGAAAGGCTACAAAATCAATTGCAAGAGTTGGTACAGCAGCAAGATATTTATCGGATTAAAGGATTTGTGTCTGTGCCCAATAAAGCGATGCGTTTAGTGATGCAAGGAGTGGGAAACCGCTTTGAAAAATTTTACGATCGCCCCTGGAATACCCAAGAAGAAAGACAGACTAAACTAGTTTTTATTGGTCGCGATTTAGATGCATCGAAAATAGAATTAGCACTGAGTAGATAATAGAGAGTAGAGACTGATAAATTCTGTCTTTCTTTATTCTCAGACACCCAATTAACCATTAACCATTAATCATTAATCAAACAATGACTATTTCCCAAATATTTAATCTTGCCAATATTGTTGTGATTCCCTTTTGGCTGTTAATGATTTTTCTGCCTAAATGGAAAATTACACAAAAAGTAATGGAATCATACTTGCCTTTTGTCCCACTTACTTTAACTTATATATATTTATTTGTGATTAGCATTACACCAGAAAATGCTCAAGCTTTATCAAATCCCCAATTAACAGATATCGCTAAGTTTTTTGCTGATGAAAAAGCTGCTGCCACTGGATGGATTCATTTCTTGGTAATGGATTTATTTGTCGGTAGATATATTTATTTAGAAGGAGTGAAAACAGGAATTTGGACTTTCCATTCTCTCGCTTTATGTTTATTTGCTGGTCCAATGGGTTTACTTTCTCATATTTTTACTTACTGGATTAGTAAGAAAATTTTGGGAATTGGAAATACTGAAGAATCGATTATTACTAATCCTCAATAGGCTTTGCTGAAAATTAGCAACCTCCCTGTAGTCGTTCTGCATCAAAATGAGATGCCTGCGGGGGCTATTTTATGTAAAAATTATCAACAACTATATGTAGTATATATTACTGACTTTTTCTGCTCAATATTGAATTTGTATTTAGATATTTATACTTAAATCTTTTAACAGTCAATTTGCAATTTACCGCAAATACCGTAAGGCTTTAGTAATTAGACTAGAGTTATATTCGATTAGGCAATAATTGCAAGAGCGAAATCAAAATCAGGTACATCAAACAATAAGCGATCGCGTCAACTAAAGTGCAGCCTACCCACCACATATCAACTGCTCTGTTTGCTATTGTCTGCATTAGCTAGCTTAGTTTTCTTTGTTTTGAATCGCATATTTATTCCTCAGATATCCTCTTTGAGTTTGTGTCTGGAAATTTCTTCTATTCAGGGTTTTCGGTTATTAAAACAATAATTATAAAATGCATCTTTTCAAACATTTCTATTTCTGGATAAGGCTTAGAGATATCGATATCTATATAGGGGAATAGTACCTGTAAAGCTATACAAAATTTATGGAGATTTTTTGAGATGCATATTCCCGTAGGTATTAAATCACTTGCTGTTAGTTTTCCTAGCGTTATTCGTACAAACGATTATTTCAAAGAAAAATACCCCGATTTAGTCGCAAAATCGGAAGAAAATAGTTTAGGAAGAATGATTTCATTATCTCAATCCCAGCCAACTAATGAGTATGAATTAGAAATGATACCATTTCTGTCAGACCCATTTCGCGGAACAGTAGAAAGAAGAGCGCTTGCCCCAGATGAGTCATCCCTAACCTTGGAATATCGCGCAGCCAAGGATGCTTTAGCAGCAGCAAATATTTCTCCAAGTCAGCTTGACCTAGTAATATCTAGTTCATTTCCATCTGAGTATATAGCTTCTGGTAATGCTGCCTTTGTTGCCCGCGAATTAGGCTTGGAATGCGGTGCTTGGAATCTTGATGCTGCTTGTGGTAGTCCACCTGTTGCTCTGGAAACTGCTTGTTCTCTGATCCAATCAGGAAGATACCGGAATATACTCGTAACTACTTCTTGTACATACTCTCGTCTTGTTGAGGAAAGTGATCCTCTTTCATGGTTTTTTGGTGACGGGGCAGGAGCTTTTGTTGTTAGTTCATTAGAATTAAATCAAGGAATATTAGGCTCAAAGACAATAAATACTAGTATTTTATGTGACCAACTCCGTGTAAAAGGTAATGAAGATGAGCATGGTAATCAACGCCTGAGAATGCAAATGTCCAGAAATATGAACAGAGTAGTTGGGAACGCAGGGGCAGAGATGCTTCGCACATGTTGCGAAGGTGCTGTCGCATCAGCTGGTGTAACCTTAAGTGATATTAACTTTTTCATTTTTAATACACCAACTGCCTGGTTTTCCAATTTTTGTATACGAGTATTGGGTATCAACCCAGAACGTACAATCGACTGTTATCCTAGCTACGCTAATATTGGTCCCGCACTGACTCTCAGTAACCTCTACTATGCTCAAGAGATGGGTAAAATTCGTGAGAATGATCTGATTTTAATGTACGGCTTTGGCGCTGCTAGTAGTGCCTCTGCAACTGTGATGCGCTGGGGAGATGTTGCAATAGGAGCAAAAAGTTATATTTAAATGAAAAAAAGAAGGTAGTTATTATTTACAATCACTATCTTCATTTATCAACTTCAAAATTTTTGTAGAGACGTTATCTTTGAGTACATAACGTCTTTATTATTGGTGCTAAGAGCAAGAAAACTTTTGAATTATATTAATTAGCTGTTTCCTTGATGAGATTATTAAGTCTTCTACCAATTGGTGCAAATTTGCTAATATCAATTTTAACGTCAACGACAAATGGAACTTTAGAATTAATTGCTGTTCGCAATGCTGTTTCGATCTGAGATTCACTCTCTACGCAAATACCATCTGCACCCATACTACGGGCAAGCATGACAAAATCTGTTGGTGAGATTTGTGTATTTGCACTACCATAACCTAGTTTTTTCATTCCTTGAGAACACATGTTATAGCTAGAATCATTCAAGACAATCCAAACAGCAGGAATATTGTATTGGACAGCAGTATTAATTTCGTTATTCATCAGCATTGCACCATCCCCAACTACTGCTACTGCTTTACCCCCATTTGCGATCGCAGCACCAATAACTCCTGTGGTGGCATGTCCCATTGCAGCAAAACCAGTACTTACCCGCCAGCATTTTGATGTGTGAAATTTTAAATGGTGTGTTGTCCAAGCAAAAGAATTACCAGCTTCAGCAATAACTATGGCATTGCTGCCTTCAACTATTACTTTTTGAATTGCGCTCATTAATACTTGAGGTCTGATTAAATCTGTTTCAGAATTACCATTCTCTTCTTGAAGTGTAAAAGTATTAAACTTGGGTGGTAATTGCACTAGGGAGTTAGTTTGTTTAATTGATAATTTTCCCAGCAATAGACTTAGGAATCTTTTGACATCTGCAATTACTGGAAATGTGTTTGCATTGGGATAAGATGCCCCTGGAACTTGTGAGTCAATGTCTACATGAATAAATCCCTTTGGGGGTATCATCGCAGGATTCCAGAATGAGGTAAATTCTCCCAAACGAGTACCTAAGACTAGAATACGTTGAGGCGGTGTTGATTCCATATATTCCAGAACTGATTCATGCCCCGCAAATCCAGTTACACCAAGATATTGAGGATGCTTTTCGGGAAATATCCCCTTACCGCGAGGAGAACTCATGACTGCCGCTCCTGTTCTTTCTGCTAATTGGAGTATTTCTTTGGTAGCCTTGCGGGCACCAAAACCAACCCATATAGCAAAGGATTCAGCAGATAATAATTCGCTAACTTGATTAATGACTTTGTTATCTGGGATGAACAATGGCAATTTTGATTTATCTGGAAAAATATTATAAGCATTACGGGTTTGAACATCAGTAGGAATACTGAGATGAGCGACAAATCCGCCTGGTTGAGAAAATCCAACGGCAAGCTGTTCAGCAATTTCTGGTAATTCATTGCTTGACTTAATGCAATGTGCATAGTGGAACAATTTACCATTGCTAAAAAGCTCTTCTGGCATAGTGTTGAGACTTGTTTCCTGGAATGCCCACTTCCCCTCATTTGTTTCTGAGGTACAAGCCGATATCAAAATTACTTTAGCCCCATCATACCGTGCAGCAGCCATTCCTGTTAATGCATTGATAATACCTGGTCCTGTTGTCGTGAATACTGCCACGGGAGAGTTATTAGCGAAATATGCTTCTATTGCGGCAAAAGCTGCTCCCGCTTCGTGGCGAAAGTGCAGCACGTCTATTGAGCTTTTTTCTAAGGCTTCCCACATTGGTGCGATCGCGCCTCCTCCCACTCCAAAAGCATGACGCACCCCTAATTCTGTCAGCATTTGAACAATACTATCGGCTACTGTCGTTTCTATTAATTGTTTATTTGTAGTTTTTGTTAGAGATTTTTTTTGATTAGATGTTTTATTTAAAAGATTTTTATCGGTAAGTAGCATCAGGATACCTTCTTATATTTTTGTTTTTTGAAAAAATTAGTTTTTTTGTACAACAAATCTAAACTCTTTACATCATATTAAAAATTAATATCAAGTTTGTGAATTAACTTTAAATAATTAAGCGTATACAATAAAAGTAATCTAAATATTTACAAAGATAATTTATTTTTTCTACGTGTTTTAACTTAATTTTTAACTATAAATATAACAGATCGTCATTTACATCATATATCAGAGTAAATACAGATATTTTAAATTTTTGTCTATTTTAACGTGAGTTTGACGGAACCTCTCCCTGGTTTTTGCAAAGCAAAAACCGTCCCTCCCCTATGAAGGGAGGGATAAGAGAATAAAGAAAATAAAGCTAAAATGTTTTTGCTGGAAGCTGATTATTCAATTGGAATAGATATTATAAAAGCGGCTCCTTCTCCTGGTGTGGAATCAACATCTAAAATTCCACCATGTTTTTCTACTATAATTTGATGTGCGATCGCCAGTCCTAAACCTGTTCCTTTACCTACAGGTTTGGTAGTAAATAAATGGTCGAATATTCTAGTTTTTATCTCCTCCGTCATGCCTGGACCATTATCTTGAATTCTAATCGTAACCATTTTTTTATTATCACTCAAGCTGGTGGTAATAGTAATGCAATTAGGATTTAGTTCAATTTCCTGAAAACTACTTCCTATATTAGATTCTTCCAAGGCATCAATAGCATTTGCCAGGAGATTCATAAATACTTGATTTAATTGTCCGGGGAAACACTTAATTTCGGGCAAAGCACCATAGTTTTTGATGATTTTAATCTGGGGACGAGATTCAGATGCTTTTAAACGGTGCTGGAGAATCATGAGAGTGCTGTTGATACCCTCATGAATATTAAAAGGAATTTGCTTCTGTGTATCTGCTCTCGAAAAAGTCCGCAAACTAATACTAATATCGTAAATACGCTCAACAGCTTGTTGCATGGAAGAAATTACTTTAGGTAAGTCTTCTTTTACATAATTGAAGTCTCTAGCTTCTATTTCCTGCGTAATTTCAGCAACTGGATGAGGATAATGTTTTTGATAAAGCTCAATAAAGGTTAATAAATCTTGTACGTAGTCGCGTGCAGGTTGTAAATTACCAGAAAGGAAGTTAATTGGATTGTTGATTTCATGTCCTATTCCTGATACCAAATTACCCAAGGTAGACATTTTCTCACTTTGTACTAGTTGTAATTGTGCTTGTTTGAGTTCTTCAAGCGAAATTTTTAGCTGTTGAGCATTATCTTGAGATTGCTGATATAAACGAGCATTTTCTAAGGAAATTGCAGCTTGGGAACAAAGTAGATTAATCACCTGTAATCTATCGTTTGTAAATGCTCCAGTAGTAAGATTATTTTCTAGATACAAAATAGCAATTAATCTACCTTGTTTGAGAATTGGATTACACAACAGACTCTGAGGTTGATTGAGAATAATATAAGGATCAGTGAGGTTTTGATTTTGAGATTTGGAATCATCAATTTTGAGTTTAGAACCATTGAAAATCACATGTTCTCGCTTGCGTAATACATAGTTTATTAAATTTAGAGGAACATCTTGACTGTCTTCAATAGGAATTGATTGTAAAACATTAATAACTTTGTTATTTGATAATGCGATCGCCTCAATAAGCAATTTGTCAGAGTTGGGTAAAATCAGTACAGCTTTCGACGCAGCCGCATTTTCAATCAAGACTTGCATGAGATTAACTAGCAATTTATCTAGTTCAATTTCACCACTAATTGCATGAGAAGCTTTGATTAAACTCACAAAATCTAATGCTTCAATAATTTTTGTACTATTCCCAGTAATTGTTTTTCCATAACTATTATTAATCGAAATAGTTTCTTTAACATTTAAAATGCTAATTTCTTTTTGTTTTGTTGTACTTAATAAATCAGGATAGTTTTTTTCGAGATGTCTTACTTTGGCTAATGCTCCCCAACGTGCATAGCAATAATAAGCATTGATTAAATATGTTTGGGCGATCGTTTGTTTTCCCCAAGCCAAGTAGAATTTTGCAGCAAGTTCGTTTGCGAGCGCCTCTTCTTGAATATATTCATTCTCTTTGGCAAAATAAACAGCTTTATCATAATAGTCCATTGCTGTTATTTTCTCATCTAGAACTCGATATCGTTCTGCTTCTACAAGGTAATACTTATGTAAGAAATTCATGGGAGCATGATTTGCCCAATGTTGCATTTTCTCTTGATTCGCATTTACCTTTTCTAAAAATTGATTTTTTTCTAGCGATGTTATATCAGAATATATAGCTAATCTAGTAAGTGAATCATAGAGATAAAAAGCTGGTACAGTGAGAGAACCAGTAACGCTAGGTAGATATTGTTCTGTCTCTACTGAATATTCTAAAGCTGATGTTAGATTATCAAATAAATAATTGAGAACTAGCTTATTAAAATTTACTATAGCTATTGCCATAATAAAGTTTGTTTCTTTGTGTATTGGCATCATCACTGTTTCATCGTAGCTTTCACCAACTAAAGAACAAGTATCCTTACTTTTATTCATTAAATTTAAAACAGTCTGTCGCCAAATTTGAATAGAATAAAGACTTGTTGTTCGTTGAAGCCGTGCAAGGTTATCACAATAAGCAGCCATACTAAGTTCTATTCCTGTTAACTCCTGACCTGTTAAATAAGCAATAGAAGAATAGTTATATAAACTATATGCTGCAAATTCTAAATCTCCTGCATCTAAAGCAATTAGATAGGTTTTCTGTAATGGTTTTAAAAACTGACGAGCATGATTTTTCCATAGTCCAATAAAGCTATTATATGGCATTAAAATCTTTGGTTGTAGTGAATTAGCGTTGGTTTTTAATAATACATTTAAAGATAATTGTCCAAATTTATAGCCTGATTCAATGTCACCTATGACACCACACAAAAGTAAACCGTAAGTACAATAACCAAATGCAGAGATTCCTGTATTACCATATGTAATGGATAAGTCAACCATTTTTAAACTGACTAAAGGCACAAATTCGGGACATCCAAGATAGACAGCAGCGAAAATAGTAGATAGAATAGGCATTGCTGCTAATATTTTCAGATTAGTCATTTCTGGCAGATTAATTAAATCTGCAATTTCCCGATCGCCTAATTTTTCTGCTGTTGTTTGGAATGCTTGTTGAATGTCTGCTGGTGATGGAGTTTCTGGAAATTCAATATTCAGAAGTTTGAGAATATCTAAAGCTATTTTTAAGGCTTCTGTAAGTCTATTTTGTACGATATCTGCTTGAATTTTAATTTCATATACTCTAACTTTTTCTAAAAGACTTTTAGCAGAATCAATAACTATTGTTGCTAATTCCTCCATCCTTTCAAAATCACCACTGAGATAAGCTGCTTCACAAGCTTCTTCATGTAATTCTAAACAGAATGAATAGTTATTTTGCCAGCTATCTGCGCTGATTATTTTCAACCCTATATTCAAATAGTTCATTGCTGCTGTATAAGCTGTCGCAGTTTTTGCTTTACGTCCAGCAATTAAATTTAATCCTGCTAGTTTATTTAGTTCTTCTTGGCTGTTAATTAACTCCGCACCATAATTTAACTGATTAACAATATTGAATATTTTTTCTTCCCTTTCTGCTTCCTGAATATTATTCAATAGCAGTTGACCAATGTTGAAATGTGTAGCTTTCTTTTCGGCTTCGGGAATTAAAGAATATGCAGCTTGTTGAATGCGATCGTGAATAAATTTATAAGTTGGTAGCTGATGATGATTAATTGCTATTTTCGCAATACTTTCTTGCTCTTTTGCGAATAATAAATCATCAGCATCTCCTTTAAAAAACTTATAGACTTCGTTAGTGGGAATAATGAGTCCTTCCTGTAATGCCTCCCATAAATCAATTGCTGTTTCTTCTTGTGACTTATTATTAACAACTGCTAGCGTACCTAAGTCAAATTGATGACCTATACAAGCAGCTAATTTAAGTGTTTTCTGAGTTACTGCTTTTAGCTTTTGCATCTGAATTGCAATAAAATCGACAACGTTATCTGAAAGTGATAACTCTTGAATTTGAGATAAATTGCACTGCCAATATCCTTCATCAAAGTTATAGTAAATTAGTTCTTCTTGGTATAATGATTTGAGAAATTGGGCGCTAAAGAAAGGATTTCCCTGTGTTTTCCGGTAAATAGATTTTGTAACTGGTTGGGCAATTTCTGGGGAACATTTCAATGTATCTGCGACTAAATTTGTGAGTTGATGTTCGGATAAAGGTTTGAGTGTAATAGTATTGACTTCAACATTTTCTTTAGAAATCGCATCTAATGTCAGCATTAATGGATGTACTGCTGAGACTTCATTATCTCGATAAGCTCCAATGATCAGCAAATGTTGGCTTTCTTTTTCGCAAACTAGCATTTGCATCAAATTCAAAGATGCAGAATCTGCCCATTGTAAATCATCAATAAAAATGACTAAGGGATGTTCTTTAGCTGTGAAAACTTGGATGAATTTTTGGAATAGCAAGTTGAAGCGATTTGTGGCTGCACTACCTGTAAGTTCTGCAACTGCTGGTTGTACACCAATAATTTTTTCCAGTTCGGGTATTACCTCGGTAATGACTCTCCCCTGTTCCCCCAATGCTGCCAATATCTTGCTTTTCCATTGCTGGAGTTGGTTGCCACTTTCGCAGAGTATTTGCTCAATTAAGTCACGGAAAGCTTCTAAAAATGCTGAGAAAGGAATGTTACGCTGGAATTGGTCGTATTTCCCTTTAATAAAGTAACCCCGTTGTCGCACTATTGGTTTATGGATTTCGTTAACAACGGCTGTTTTACCAATACCAGAAAAACCAGCCACTAACATCATTTCCACCCCTTTATTTGTCTTGTTATTGGGGTTAGCAATGCGTTCAAAAGCCGATAAAAGTGATTTTACTTCAGTTTCGCGACCGTAGAGTTTTTCCGGGATGGCAAAGCGATCGCAAATATCTCTTTGTCCTAAATTAAATTTGACAATTTCTCCAGTCTCTTGATAACTTTGCCAAGCTTTTTTGAGGTCGTATTTTAATCCTAAAGCACTCTGATAGCGCTCTTCGGCATTTTTTGCCATTAGTTTGGTAACTATATTGGCAAGAACTTCTGGAATTGCTGGATTAATACTTCTAGCCGAAGGAGGTTGTTTTGCCAAGTGACAATACACTAATTCCATCGGATCATTACTTGTAAAAGGTAATTCTCCGGTAAGTAATTCAAAGAATGTCACACCCAAACAATAAAAATCACTTCGCCAATCAACCAATCGGTTCATTCGTCCGGTTTGTTCAGGGGAAATATAAGCTAAAGTACCTTCTAATATATTCAGCGACTTGGGTGTTTGCGTTTCTCTTGGTAGTAAAGAAGCAATACTAAAGTCAATTAGTTTAATCTCTTTTGTAGTGGGGTTAATGAGAATATTGGCAGGTTTAATATCTTTGTGAATGACGCGATCGCGATATAATCCATCTAGAGTTGTTACGATTTGTAACGCTATGGGGAAAAAATCACTGAGGAAATTGAAATTTTCTCTGTGGGTATATTCCTGTAATGAAATTCCCCCAAAATCTTCCATCACTAATGCATAGCCATTTTGGTAGGGTTCCAAGCTATAGGTTTTGATGACACCAGGAAAATTGAGATTTTTGGCAATGGTATATTGGTTACGGAATAAAAGTAATTCTTGGAAAGTGGGATATTCACTTCGCAGCAATTTAATTATTACTGGCTTGTTACTTTTTTCCTGAATTCCTCGATATACAAGTGTTTTTGCGCCAGCGTAAATTTCTTCGAGGAATTGATAACCGATTAGCTCCATTATGTTCACTCCCAGTGATTAGTTTTGCACCTAGAGGTATTATTCCCAATACAAGCCTCAACATTTAGATATTGGACAAAAATATGGGAAAATTCGCACAACTTATGAAGATGAGGGCGATTAAATCAGATTAAATCTGTTCTCCAGGATTAATTATGAGAACATAATTAAATTCACTGGCGAGCTTTACTAACTATGAGTATAGATGTATATCTATCAATCTATATCTGAAAGATTTTTATCCCAGAAAAATTTAAATTTAGCTACCATCAACAAGTATTCCTATATGCCCTTAGATTTACAAAACCTTACGGGTGGATACAGCATTACACCCATTATTGAAAATATTAACCTTTCGCTGGAAACGGGGGAATGGTTAAGTTTAGTTGGGGCAAATGGTTCTGGTAAATCAACATTACTGAAATTGCTCAGTCGCATTCTAACACCCCAACAGGGAACTGTGCTACTTGATGGTAAAGCTATCCACACACAACCAGCACAACTAATCGCGCAAAAATTGGCACTACTACCCCAACAACAAACTATTCCATCAGGCTTAACAGTACGTCAATTAGTCAGTTTAGGACGTACACCCCATCAACCTTGGTGGCAATGGGAATTGAATAGTCAAGATCGGGAAAAAGTAGAAGCAGCAATTAGGCAAACTAGATTAGAGAAATTAGGCGATCGCAATGTGGAAAATCTGTCTGGAGGAGAGCGCCAGCGTGCATTTTTAGCACTAGCATTGGCACAGGAACCAAAGGTTTTATTGTTGGATGAACCAACAACTTATCTAGATATAAATTATCAATTACAATTGTTAGAATTACTGCGAGAATTGAATCAACAACAAAATTTAACGATTGTCACTGTATTACATGAATTAAATTTAGCAGCAAGATATAGTTCGCGAATAGCACTATTAAAACAAGGTCAATTATGGGATGTTGGTACACCCAAACAAGTTTTAACAAATGAGGCGATCGCACAAGTTTTTGGTGTGGAATCAGTTATTATTGAAACACCTGTGGGTTTACAAGTTTGTGCCATTTCTTCAGTCTGAAAATACAAATATAGAGACGCGACATATCACGTCTCTGATATATTGCGTCTCTGGCTGACACTATTGGGTGAGGAGATTATTGAGTGAGGAAATTAGAAGCTGTAACCGACACCAGTTTGCAAGCTGATCGCATCAGCAGAGCTATTTTTATAGGCATTAATACCCCACTTAGCATCACCGTAAACCACTACATTTTGAGTGACTTGAGATTCTGCACCTAAGGTGACAACTGGAGAATTTTTGTTGCCTAATTGGCTTGCATATCCTTCATTTGTTTGGAAAGCATAACCACCACCAACATAAACATTAGTATTCTTGGCAATTGGGGCATCGAAGGTGACAGTTGGGATTAATGCTGTTGAATCACCACCAAATAATGCTGCACCACGAACTGATACCTGGGAATTCGGAATTGCATAACGTCCTTGGACGTTTCCTCCAAATGTTGCTGCATCATTTTGTTGACCACCATTAGTAACACCAGCAGCAACACCAGCACCTACATAACTACTAGTCATCCCTCGTTCTTCTAATGTTTGGGCTGATGCAATGCTAGGAGCAAGAAAAATAGGAGTAATAGCAAGTGCCGCAGAAGCAATTAATTTAAAGATTTTCATAGCACCCTCAAAGGATTATTGCGATTCATTTGTATATTTCTAGAATCGCTTTTTTCCCCATATTCCACCTCACACATTGAGGTCATGCAAACAGGTGAAAATTACTTCACCCAGTTGGAGGAAGGAATTTATTCTTGTTTTAGTTACTATTATTTGACAAAACTTATAATTATTCATAACAAATAACTACTTCTTCAAAAACTTCTGCCGCATTTTGATCACAAAACTATTAACTTCCGGCAACTTCATTACAGATGCGATCGCTCCAAACACGACTAAGCCAACGAATGCCGCGACTGAAAATTGTAACAACAAAGTTAAGAGATTTTTTGCTTCTCCTAAAAATCCCTGGACTACTTGCAAGGCTGCAAAGCTAGAAATTCCCCCAGCAATACTTGCCGCAGTTAATCCCATAATCGGAACACTCCACTCCAGCATTGGTAGCCCATTCAACCGTTTGTTGAGTATAAAGACTAACATTAATGTCGAACTTAAATTAACTCCCACAGTTGCTAACACTAAACCGGGAGCGCCAAAAGACTTGATAAAAATCCAATCGAGAAGAATATTTAAGAAAATATTAAACAAGCTGACACGGAAAGGTGTATCCCCATCACCCAAAGCATAAAATACCCGAACCAGAACATCGCGGGCGAGGTAAACGAACATCCCCACACCGTAGGCAACTAGCAGTGAGGCGACTAAATCAGAGGCTTTTTGATCGAATGCTCCCCGCTTATACACCATCTGCACAACAGGTTGGGATAAAGCACTCATAAATGCACCTAGTGGCAACATCGTAAAGGCGGAAAGAATTAACCCTTGGCGGATACGTTGCTTTAATTGTCCCCAATTATCAGGTTCGGTAAGCTGGGAAAATATTGGTAGCAGGGGAACTAAAACAATATTGGAAATTACTCCCAAGGGAGTTTGGACAAGCAAATTCGCATAATTTAATGCTGGAGCTGCACCTTCAATATAGGAAGCAAATATCGAGTTCACTTGCCAATTGATATAAAGCATTCCCGAAGAGAAAGTCGCTGGCAGCATTATATTCATAATTTCCCGCACTCCAGGGTCGTTAAAATTGAAGCGTAAGCGAAACGAACCCATACCAATGCGAGATTGGGCAATTACCTGCACAATCCATTGCAGTAATGCACCAGCCAGCGTACCTGCTGCCAACACAGCGCCACAATACATGGCGTTATTAGCTGCAAAAATATTGCTACCAAGTTGTACCCAAAGGACTCCCAAAGCAATAACAACAGTAATACTCGAAAGTAATGGACTAATGGAAGGTAGCCAAAATTGATTAGCGACGTTGAGAGTCCCAAATCCAATCCCAATCAGCCCCGAAAACAGAGCCATTGGAGCCATGATTTGCAACTGTTGCACTGCAATTTGGCGAATTACTGCACCATCAGCACGTTGGTTTAAGCCTGGTGTGGTTAAATCCAATAGTGTTGGCGCAAAAAATATGAGCAATATGGAAACAATTAACAACACTCCCCCAACAAGGGTTGTCATTGTCTCCACCAAAGGTGCAGCTTCTTCCTTCTTCCGCTTCGACAAAACACTAACGATCGCACTATAAAATGGACCGTTAACTCCGCCAAGTAAAATCAGCAAAAATCCCGGAATGACGTAGGCAAAATTATAAGCTTCGGCAACAGCACCGGTACTAAATGCAGCCCCCATCGCTGATTGCCGCACTAATCCCATCACTTTACTAATTAAAGTCGCTGCTGCGACAATCCCGGCAATACCTACCAGGGAACGAGTTACTTTTGATTCTTCTTTGGTCACAATGTATGTAATCCGACAATTACTGACAGGGAGTATCTTCTGAACATTTAACCTGAAAAATGGCTCGCTGTCAGGCTAATTGTGACAAATAATTCGCAGATTTTTTGCCTCTTGGTTTTGTCAAGGTTGTATGACGAATAATTTATCCCGATATTTTTTCAGAATCCCTAGCACGACGGTAAATTTCTCTCCAAAATTAGAGGCTACTAATTGTCGATTCAATGGCACAGGCTTTATTCCCGTAACCAGCTTTATTCAGGTTATTTTTCAGCTTTTCTAGGAGTAATATATCCTGGGGTTGCCAAGTTACTTGTTTTTGGGAAACCACGAGGGAAATTTTCTCGGCTAAATCTTCTCGCAATCGCTCTAAATCTTGGCTGGGTTGCCAAGCTTTGGTAAATACATCTAGGGTTTTGATGGCTTCATCACGGTTAAGTTTGCTAGGGATAGATTTTAGTTCGGGTAAACCAACCCATTTCAACAGGGTTTTGCTGTCATCACTACCACCACCAAGTAAGTAGCTAAGAAAACGCCATTGATGAAATTCTGATTCTCCGGCATAGTAGATATTGTCGAGGACTATACCAAGATTATTAACTTGTAATTGTTCGATTTTCCCTAATGCATAAGCAAAACTATTGCGAACATGAGAATGAAAACTTCTGTCCTTAATTACATTGAGGATATCTTTAACGTATGGTTTGGCTAACTTGCCTAAATTTGCTAATGCTTGGGCAGCACTAGAGTTAAGATTAATGTCTTCAGTTTTATCCTTGCTAATATCGAGAATATCTTTAATGTAGGGTTTGGTTACATCCCCAAATTGTCCAAATGTATCAGCAGCACTACGGCGAATATCAAGGTCAATATTTTTATCTTTAATAATATCGACAATATCTTTGACGTAGGGTTTAACTGCATCACCTAATTTTCCCAATTCATACGCAGCACTAATGCGGATTTGATAATCAATATTTCGATCTTTAATAATTGCTATGATTTCAGCAACGCTAGTGCGAGTATTACTATCAATGTTATCCTCTTTTATGAAATCAGGAATATCCCTAATATAAGGTTTAGCTGCATCCCCTAATTTACTCAATGCATACACAGCATTAATACGCAGATTACTATCAACATTTTTCTCATTCAGGATATCAGCAATATCTTTGATGTATGGTTTAGCTGCATCCCCTAAATTTCCCAACGCACTAGCAGCACTAATGCGAATTTCGTTATTAACAGTTTTATCCTTGAGGATATCAACGATATCCCTAATATAAGGTTTAGCTGCATCCCCTAAATTTCCCAACGCAGACGCAGCACTAGAACGAACACTAGGATCAACATTTTTATCTTTGAGGATATCAGCAATATCTTTGATGTATGGTTTAGCTACATCTCCTAATTTACTCAATGTATACACAGCATTAGCACGAAGATTAGAATCAGCATTTTTATCCTTGAGGATATCAACAATATCTTTGGCGTATGGTTTAGCTGCATCCCCTAAATAACCCAACGCAGACGCAGCATTAGCACGAACACTAGGGTGAAAACTTTTATCTTTAAGAATATCGACAATATCTTTGACGTATGGTTTGACAGCATCGCCTAAATTATTCAATGCGGTCAAAATATTATAGCCAGTGTTAAAGTTGTCGAAATCAATATTTTTGTCTTGAAGGAGATTAATTGCTTTCTTGGCGAGATTATCAGGTTTCTGCTGATCTAAATCTTTGAGTTCGTATTCTGCAATTTCCTTAAATCCCAGAATTTGAACCTCCGGATAACCATCGCCCAGCGCTGCAATAATCCCATTTATCTGCCAATCTTGCGGTTTGGGTTTTTCTGATTCCTTCGCACTTGCCCAAGGTAGGGAAAAGGAAATAACCAGGATAAAAGTCAATGCGAAAACTACAAAGCGGTGGTATTTGCGGTGTTTTTGGGGCATAGCGGGGAAGGAATGCTACAAAATTATACTAAGGTGATTTGTAAAGATTCAGAGAAAGGATACATTTCACTTAAGGATTTTTCCGTAAAAAATCTCTAGATATCTTCTTCCCGTTTATCCCCCAGAGACACGATATATCGCGTCTCTACATGCCCATAAAACCCTAACCCTCTCCGAAGCGCGGGACGGTTATGATATTAGTTTTAGATGCCTACCTACACCCCAAACTATCGCGAGTTGATACTCCTGTCACTGGATTCACACCATCCGCGCGATCGCACATTAAGGATACCTGATATCTATCAATAATTGCATCGGTAAAATCGGCTCCGCTAATATCGGCATTAAAGAAACGACTCCGGGTTAATGTCGCACCGGTAAAATTGGTATTTCTCAGGTTGGCTTCATCTAATGTTACGCGATCGACTAAAGCACCTGTTAGGTTTGCTCCTTCTAAGTTGGCTTTTAACATTACGCCTTTAGTAAACATCGCGTTTGTTAAATTTGCGTTTTTGAAGTTAGTACCGCGCATTTCGGCGGCAACAAAATTAACCCCTTTCAAATCAGTGTTAGAAAAATCTCGACCTTCTAAACTGGCGTTGTTGTAATTGATTGTATTAATTTGAGCTAAAGCAGATGTAGTATTAAATGCTGAGAACAAGAAAAATATACTTAAAACTACAATTAGGCGGAGAATTCGACGCGAAAAGATTATCATCATCTCTTAATCTCAATGCAGATGTTTCCAGAGAATGGAAGTCAAGTATTCTCGCGAATAGTTAACTTTTCTCCTCTAGTTTAAGTTTTACATAAAGTTAGAGTAAAACTTTTATGCTGTAAGGATTATGGATTGAATAAGGCGCAAAAGTAGGTTGAGCTAGAGTCGCGTAACGCACCATCCCCAATTAAATCCAAAATCCAGGTTATTAAATTCTCATTCTTAAGTCTGCTTATTTGGAGATGTTAAGAGAAATTAGTGTCACTAAAAAAATCATAGAAATATTTGAAAATGTCTAATAAAAGTGTGCAAAAAGCGCGATCGCATGACGGATAAAAATCAAATTATTGATTTGGGACTTGATTGGGAAAGAGAGAAGGATCAAACTTTTGCAAACCTCGCTTCACTGCATCATTATTAATATTTGAATTGCTAGGTAAATTTGAATAAGGTGTAGTGTAGCTTTGTGTCGGTGTCGCCACTGGTGGTATTACCTGTATTGATTGATTGGTATTAGTTAATGGGGCAGTATTATTGTTAAAGTTATTACTGTTATAGTTTGTGTAATCAGTATATGTTTGTAATGGTTGAGTTGTAACTATTGGTTGTCCAATACCTGTGCTAATGCTGTTGTTGCTGAAATTATTAGTTAATGCCGAAGGCTGTGTATACACTGGATTTGGCAGAGCATTTGGTACATTTTGCAAGCTACTTGGTAAAGTATTTGTTATTTGTTGTCCAAAAGTATTAACAGAATTATTCAGATAATTATTACCATAATTATAGTTGCCATTGTTATAACTCGAATTTGTCAAGTTACTTTGGGAAGAATTATAGGAGCTATACGCATTAAATGATTGATTCCCAGATATTGGCAATGAATTTAAGTTTTGGTTGCTATTATTTAAAACTACAGAATTTTGACTATTGAAGGATTGGTTAATTACAGGTTGAAGAGAATATAGACCAATATTACTTTCAGAGTTTCTTTCATTATTGCTTGGCAATAAACTATTTCTTCTCGTATATCCGAGTCTTTGATTTGCTGCATATTCTGTCTCATCCTCTCGACTAGATGACTTATTGAGGGGATTTAAGCTGGCAAATCTACTATTACTTTGAGTATTTGTAAATTGTAATAAACTATTGGCTTCACTTAAAAAAGGATTATTGAATTTTGGTAAGGAATTAGAATTTGTTGCCGAGGAATTTAATTTCGTTTCTTTTACAGTATTTTGCTTGCTAAATGCTTCTTCCAAAGGGTTCTTATTAGCTTTTTTGGGCGTGGCAATGACTTCTGGGCTAGGTATTGACTCTAAGCCTCGCTCAAAGTCATAAGCCAAGACAGGTAAATTATCTATATCAGCAGCAACTGCCCTTTCTTCATCAGAAAGTGTTGAACTTGATTCTGACTGTTGTCCTGTTGAATTAGAATTTTGCCGAGTTAGCATATCTGGGCGTGCCCAGAATTCTCTGATTACCAAGCCAACCACAGATAGAAAAATAGCAGTACCCCAAAAACCTGGGCGCGTTAAATTCCACAGTCTGGCTTTGAGATAGCGAAAGTATGGAGATGCATAACGACGATTTTTCATAGGTTTGGGTAGGGTAGAGAGGAAATTAATTTAAATAAATAATTAATGAAATGGAATAATTCAATATTTCGCTATTTTCCTGCGTGATTACAAATTTTCAAGTTTTTGGGTTCTAAGCTTATCCTAGCCTTAGACATAGTTATCAGTCATTAGGTAGTAAAAAATAATAATCTCAACTTTAAGTTGAGTATCTTTATTGGCATATTTACATAGATATCTCCATTCTTAATTGCAATATATAATACTATTTGTACTTAATACATACTATACAAAGACAGGGGGATGCGGTGAAAAATTAATATCCCCGACTTTTCCAAAAGCCAGGGATATTAACTACACTATTTTCGCCATTACTCGAAACCAAGGAAAATCCAATACTGGATAGGTGAAGTTTTTGCTAGTTACGAAGCATCTTGTAGCTGGGCAGTGCGAATCGATAATTGCTGTGTTTGATTCCCACGCTGGACTTTTAGTTGTAAAGTTTGACCAATGCGGCTTTGTTCGACGATATTCAACAATTGTTCGCCATTATTGATACGTTGCCCATCGACTTGTACAACCACATCACCAACACGGATACCTGCATTTGCAGCAGGAGAATTCGGGACAACTCGCGCTACCAAAATACCATTGATTTCAGGTATGCGAATGGGATTATTGGGGTTGGCATTAATTTGTTTAGCCAGTTCGGGTGTTAAATCTTCCATCCCAATACCAATGAAAGGGTGGGCAACTTTTTCACCTCTTTGAAGTTGAGATGCAATTGATTTTGCCCTATCGATGGGAATTGCAAAGCCAATGCCCATTGCATCACCACGAATGGCTGTATTGATACCAATCACTTCACCTTGGGCATTTAAAAGTGGTCCTCCAGAGTTGCCAGGGTTTATCGCTGCGTCGGTTTGAATAAACTCCAAGCGCTTGTTACCAATACCCACATCTCGACTGGTGCGGCGCAAAGTGCTAACAATACCCAAAGTAACTGTATTATCCAATCCTAAAGGATTACCAACAGCGATCGCCCAATCTCCAACTTGTACATTTGATGAGGAACCTAAAGTTGCTACAGGTAAATCACCACCTGCATTGATTTTAACTACAGCTAAATCGGTTACTTCATCAACTCCTTGGACTTTGCCTTCAATTGTGCGTCCATCTTTGAGACGAACCGTTACTCTGTCGGCTTTGTCAACAACGTGAGCATTCGTTAAAATCAGCCCACTTTTATCAATAATAAATCCGGAACCTAAACCGCGTTGTTGTTGCTGAGATGGCATCTGTTGCGGCAAACTATCGCCAAAAAATCTCCGGAAAAATGGATCATCGAAAAATGGATCAGGTATGCGACGGGACACTACTGTTCTTTCTGTATCTATTCTGACAACTGCATTCCCAACACGATTGACTGCCGCAGTCACAAAGCTGCTGTTCCCAATTGCTGTAGTTGCGGGAGACTGCCGTTGAGCCACTAATTGTCTGGAATCCTGATTGGTGACAGAATTGACAATAGGGCTGGGTGCTGGTTCTGCCTGGGATGGCGATACTTGCAATGTACCGACTGTGAAAACAACGCCCAGAATAATAGCTAACACATGCGTACCAAATTGTCGCATTGACCGAGGTAGTTTGGAAAATCGCATAACGGCAACCATTAATTTTTAGTTGATTGTTAGTGAAATCGATATGTATTTCTACTTTTATTTTTACAGGTTTGCAAGAAAACCTCAGAAATTGCTAAAAATTCTCAAAAATATAGACGCTTAAACTTTACTTTATGTTTCGCCCAAGAACCACTCCAATCAAAAATAAAGCCCCAGGTATTTAGTGCCTGGGACTAATTCTTTCCTAGAGAATCCTCAAAATCCCATTTTGTCATGATTCCATGACAAATGTAGCTGCACAATGTTAATTTTTTGCAAAATTTTTATTTATCTTAACTAATTTGTTGCTTAAGATACAGAATTTTTATATTTTTTTATAACTTTACTGGTTTAATGACCTGAATTCTGCTGATTAGCCCTAGCGACATGACTAGAAAATGAGAATGTAGATGCGATCGCGCCAACTAGATCTGCGACTCTAGGCTACGATTTAAGGTAGTTAGAAGTGTGAATCATCATTTATGAATGGAACAAACCAATTAAAAAAGCAAGCATCACCTCAATCTGAGGAAAATGAACTAAATGATGGTATAATCAATGACCATGCAGACCACACACATCAGAATCATAATTCGGCTCATGGTCACATTCATAGTGAAGAGTCTTTGCGGCGGATTGTGAATCGACTATCCCGGATTGAAGGACATGTACGGGGAATCAAAACGATGGTACAGCAAAATAGTCCTTGTCCTGATGTGCTATTACAGATTGCTGCGGTACGTGGGGCTTTAGATCGAGTGGCGCGAATTGTCCTGGATGAACATTTAACCGAGTGTATTGCTAGAGCATCAAAAGAAGGAAATATTGAAGCGGAAATTGAACAACTGAAGGCAGCTTTAGATAGATTTTTGCCTTAGAAAATAAAATCAAAAACAATAAAGTCAGTATTATTTACAAATATTCATGATGTTTCAATACAAAAATGTAAATAATTTACTAAGTATCATGAATTACCCTGGGGAGCATTGTATTAGTAAAAAATAGAATCTCCGGGTAATTAAGTATGCTAACGCCAACACTGTTGAACAATCGCTATCGCGTTTTGCGTGTACTTGGTGATGGTGGATTTGGGGAAACTTTTTTGGCTGAAGATACGCAAATGCCATCGGGTAGAAGGTGTGTCATCAAGCAACTTAAACCAGTGGCGAACAATCCTCAAGTTTACCAGTTGGTACAAGAACGCTTTCGGCGAGAAGCTGCAATTTTAGAAGAGTTGGGGAATGGCTGCAATCAAATCCCGACTTTATATGCTTATTTTGTTGAAAATGGGGAATTTTATTTAGTACAAGAATATATTGAGGGGCAAACTCTCACGCAAATATTGCAACAGGGTTTGTTGAGTGAAAGTAGTGTAAAAGAAATTTTAATCAATATTTTGCCAGTGCTAGATTATGTCCACAGTAAGGGCATAGTACATCGGGATATTAAGCCAGATAATATTTTAATTCGTAATAGTGACCGGAAACCAGTTCTAATTGATTTTGGTGCTGTCAAAGAGACGATGGGAACAACGGTTACAGCTTCTGGCAATTCTGCACAATCAATTGTGATTGGAACACCTGGTTTTATGCCGATGGAACAGTCGGTAGGTAGACCAGTATTTGCTAGTGATATATATAGTTTGGGGCTAACTGCAATTTATTTGCTAACAGGTAAAATCCCCCAGGAATTTACAACAAATCCGGTAACAGGTGAAATCGTATGGCGGAATTTCGCCTTGGGAGTGACACCCACATTTGCCGGAATTTTAGATAAAAGTATACAGCCAATTGGACGCGATCGCTATTGGAATGCACGGGAAATGCTATCGGCATTACAAGCACCGCAAACACCTCCACCACCTACTGCGCCAATATATCCAGTCGCAGCGCCGACTGTTCCATCTTCACCACCACCGCAGGTTCAGACTCCAACTCTAATTTCTCCACCAACCCCCCAATATGCACCAACCGCAGAAGCACATCAAGGATTACAGCCCAGAGGTTTAGGTACTTGGCAACAAGCAATTATTATTGGTGGTGTCATTGGAATTTTCGTTGTTTCAGGATTATGGGTAATGCAATTACTTGCTCGTAATTCTCTTGAGATAAATCCTAATCCTCCCAACCCCAATCTCACACCAACTGCATCGCAAACCCCCACTACTCCGATAATTACTTCACCACCGCCACCTGTTCCCCCCGTTACAAGTATTCCCCCTCAAAGAGCAGCCAATCCTATTACCCCTACTACCTCTAACCCGGCTAGTATTTCTCAAAATTCCGCAGAACAAACAATCAGAAATTGGTTAACAGCAAAAAGAGATATATTTGGTTCTGAACATCATGCAGAATTAGGAGTGCAATTACTAACAGGAAAAGCGTTCCGAGATAATATCCGAAAAACAGATAATCCTGACGCTTGTATAGCGCAGGGAATTCACGAAGATAACTGCCTGAGTTCAGTTGATTGGTTGATTAGGAATAATGCTTATTACAGCTATGGAGTGCAGAAAATAGAACAAATTAGAAATTTCTCTGCTAGTGGTGATAATGCCACCATTGAAGTTGATGTAACTGAAGAGAGAACACTATATAAAAATGGCAAAATTGACCGAGATAATACAGCATTTAAAACTTCAAGAGTACGTTATTCTTTGGTATATGAAAATGGATTGGTGAAAATATCTGACTACAAAACTCTGAATTAAATTCGGTTTTAAGTAGATATTGCACACCAATTTAAGTTTTGCTTTTTAATATTTTACTTACTGCTAGCAAGGATAAAACAGTGGACCAGCGATCGCAACAACAATCATCAGATAGTCGTGACCAAAAGCTTGCAGAGCTTGAACGTAGATTAACACAAGCAAATCAAGTTATAGCTAATTTACAACAACAGAACTTAGCTTTGAAAAAACAATTTCAAAATCAGGAATCAGAACAAGAGATAATTCAAAATTCACAGTTATCTGTAGGTGTTAGTCCAACAAAACAAAAAAAATCTCGAACAAATTATTTAGAACCCAGAATTATAACTAACCAAAAGAAAATTCCTAAACAGAAAAATAAACTACAACATCTACACTTTTATGGATTAGTTACTTTAGTTGTCATTCTGATAGTTGGTATATTTACTGTTAGTCATTTAATGACATATAAAAAATCTTCTAAATCATCAAAAATAAATAATATTTTTGCCCAAACTAGATCAATTAAAATATCACCACCTCCACCACAAGTATCTCCCAATTCAGGATTAAAAGTTACAAATACTCCGGTAGAAATTTCAGCACATCCCCCCCTATTTTCCCAACCTATAGCTGTATTACCAACTATTAATTCAGACTTTATCTATAATCTTGTTGAACCTCCACTTCAAAAAAATTCAAAATTACAAGTAATTGTTGATGATTTAGTTCAACTAGTAAAATCTTATAATCTTTCAACTGAAAATTTATCAATTACACTCATCGATTTAAATCAAAATACAATTGCTGGTTATCAACAAGAAACTCCTCGCTTTCCTGCTAGTGTCGCTAAATTATTTTGGTTAGTTATTTTACAAGCTAAAATTCAAAGCGGTTCTATTGTTCCAGATTCAGCCATAAATTCAGAGATCGATCAAATGATTACTCAATCAGATAATGATGCTACAAGTAAAATTATTGACCGCATTACAAATGCACCAACACGAGAAAAATTAGCAAAAATAGAATATCAAGATTGGAAAGCCAAACGAGATTCATTAAATACTTTTTTCACTAAAGCAGGATATAAAAATATTAATATCAACCAAAAAACTTTTCCCATACCACATCATTACAGTAAAAATATTTCCGAACCTCAAGGAAGTGATTTACAAATTCGTGGCGATAATCCTAAGAAACCGATACGTAATAAACTAACATCATTTGCTGCTAGTAGATTGATGTATGAAATAGCTAGCGAACAAGCAGTTTCACCCGAATCTAGTAAGGTAATGAAGACTTTGTTAGCCAGAGATTTACAACTTTGGCAAAAGCAGCCATTAAATCCTGAAGAGTTTCACCCAGTTAAGAATTTTCTTGGTGAGTATTTACCTGCAAATAAAGTTAGGTTTATTTCTAAGGCAGGTTGGACGACAAATTCAAGAGGAGAAGTTGCTTATATAGAGACACATGATGGTAAGGCTAAATATGTAATTGCAGTATTTGGAGATGATTCAGGTTATGCAAAAAGTCGGGATATTTTCCCTAAGTTGTCATATGCAGTGTTTCAAAAAATGACTAAACAATAAATTGAGCCTAAGCCTAACTTAATTCTTAAGTTGTAGATTTGTAGAGTGTGCGATCGCTATAATAAATCATGAAGCGTAATGAAATCATCACATTTGCGATCGCATATAAATCTAAATTTCAGATATCGTCTCGATTTTATCTTGATTATTCTCAGATGCGATTAAATAAACATGCATTTAGTTACCATTTAAATAAAAAAAAAGACCAAAAATTAATTTTATTTTTACATGGGTTTTTGGGCGATCGCCACGAATTCAACCCTATTATTGCGTCGCTAAATCAAGATTATTCCTACCTGACAATAGATATACCGGGACATGGTAAGACTCAAGTTTTAGGTGGTGAAGAATATTATAATATGTCGAATATAGCAGCAGGAATCATCAATTTATTGGATGAATTACACATAAATAAATGTGGCTTATTCGGCTATTCAATGGGTGGAAGATTAGCTTTATATCTTGCCATATATTATCCTGAAAGATTTTCTAAACTTATTTTGGAATCAGCTTCTCCTGGATTAGAAAGTCAAATGGAAAGAAACGAAAGAATCAAAAAAGATACTGGAATTGCCAGAAAATTAGAACGAATCAATACACAGGAAGATTTTACCAATTTTTTAGTCACCTGGTACAGTCAAGCAATTTTTGGAAACATCAAAAACCATCCTGGATTTGAGCAATTAATCAGTAACCGTCTACGAAACAATCCTCAAGAATTAGCAAAATCTTTACGCTTCATGGGAACCGGATGTCAGCCTTCACTTTGGGAAAAGCTGAGACAAAATCAAATACCTACACTTTTATTAGCTGGTGAAGACGATCCAAAATTTATAGGTATTAACCAAAAGATGCAGAATATTTGTAGATTTTGCCAACTCACAATCATTCCCAAGGCAGCCCATAATACTCATTTAGAAAATACAGACGAATTTATGCAAGCTATTATTTCCTTCGTTTAAATTCATTGACTTTATTAAACCTAATTTATATCCCTGATCGAGGTTATATATAAAGCAAAGCTTAAGACCAAAGAAACCCGGTTTCTTGGATTTAAGTATCGAGCATCATCTGACTTTTCGATGAGAAACCGGGTTTCCCCTTGCGTGGCTATCTTTAATATTTATGTTATAAATGGTCTCATATTAACTGCAACTAATCAGTTATCATCAATTCTTCTCGTCATCTCCGCGTCTCCCCATCGACTTTCTCATTAACTATTAACCTTATTTGTCGCTTTCAACTCATCTTGCAACATTTTCTGATAAATACTTGGTAGATAACGACTCATCGAATTAGTTTCAATTCCGTATCCCAAACTTGTCCAAGTCGGAGAAAGTAACTTTAAAACATTATTTAACTTACCTTGACGCAGTAATTGAGTAATATCAGTTCCCCAAACTTGCGAGTCACTCAACCACCGATAAACTACGACATCTTGATACTCAGCCTCAAAGCTATAAGAAGACCACAGCATAAATTGTGAGGGTTTGGGGTGATAGCGAGACGCAATCTGCTTCCAAGTCGTATTAATAACTTGATATCTTCCAGCTGCCGTTGAACAATTTCCTTTATTTGGACCATTAACAATAGTGACGCAAACTTCAGGATGGCGACTCAAATCATTGACATGTTTTCCACCATATAAAACCGAATAGGGACGGTTAGTATTGGCTTCGCTGGCGGAAATAGTTCGCATCAATGCACGTACATAAGGGTCTCCCCCTTTCATCACCAAAGGTGGTTGTTTTTGACTATATATGGGTTCCCTAGTTTGAGACCATCGCAAATCACCTGTTATTAGCCACTGGATTAAGCACACAAACCCAAGTAGAGCGATTAGCGGCGCAATGAGTTTTTCAACCCCTTTTGTTTCAAGCTTTTTCAGAGTCCGGCTCCTTAATATCTAACACTCTAACCATCAAAAACTTGATACTCTTCAGTTTTCGCAAAGCGACAACTAAGAGATACCAAGAGATTCTTGCTCAAGTTTCATCCTAACTAATAGCAACAATTTCTACTACTCAAATTCCATTAAATGAATATCAGTGTTTTTAATAAATTGGAGTGTGATTATATACTCATTTAATTTACGCATTAACAATCTATACCAGTATTGGGCACGGTATTAAATGCTTCTTGCTGCGACAATTACAGTAACTTCACTAGTTCTATTTTTCTGACATTAAGATAAGTGATTTTACATAATTAAAAGAAGTTTATTAGAGGAAAAACAGAATTATGAATTACTTATATGTAACTATTATATTGCGTAATTTTACTGTCAGTTTGAGTAATTAACGTATGTATTAAAGGGCATTCTCGTCAGAGTGCAAGAAAGTAATAGTTACAAAATTTACTATTTATTGAGAAAGTTTATGACTTTGTTTACTAGCTTACGTTTTTTACTCCCAATTAGCTTGGGAATATTATTTACTGTGGTGGAAGTTGTTTATCCCAGAGTGGTAAATGCAATGCAAGCTACTTCTGTAAGTTCTTCACAACCAGTTCAAGACAAAGAAATTTTTAATAATGGTTCTCCTGATTTAATCTCTGGGAGAGAAGCCACTGTATGGATACAAGCGGAAGATTTTGTCATTAAGGAAAATACTATTTTAAATAGTATTAAATTTTGGACAGTAGAATCACCCGAATCTATTTGGGATGGAACTATTGAATATTCATTATTTTACGATCGCGATGGCACACCAGATACTCAACCTTTTATTTCTGGTTATGGTGTTGATATTTTCAAAAAATCTACAGGTCGGGCTTTATATGGTTATTACAATGAGTTTGCTTATACTTTTGATTTAGCAACTCCGGTTAATTTACTTGCAAATAATAAATATTGGTTAGGTTTACATTTATCCTCAAATTTTGAGCTAGATGGGATTTATTGGGAGACTACAAGCGGCGGTTTTGGGCTTCCTGGCATCAGCGCTTATGAAGGAGATACTCATAATTGGTCGAGAGAATATAGTGAACCAGTGGAACGTGCATTTGTATTAATGACGAAATCCCATGGTGATAGTCGCTCAATTCCCGAACCATCAATGATTTTGGGCACTGTAATTGTTGCGGGTACAATACTCCGTCGTCAGATGAAAAAACATGAAAAAGATAGCGATTAATATCTAAGTGGTGTTTAATTTTGATTATTATTTATGCAAAAAAAATTCTACTGGTTGGAATCAAAATTAGAAAGACTAATGAATGCGATCGCATGATTGTATAGTCGCGACTCACTCATTAGCCTGATTCTGAAACTATGTCATTAAACTTTAGCCAACTCAGGCGCAGGACGCTTACTATTACGAATTGCATTAATTGCTTCAGCATAGTCGGGTGCATTATAAACCGCAGAACCCGCTACAATCGCATTTGCGCCAGCTTCTAATACTTGCCAAGTATTATTTGCCTTTAAACCACCATCAACCTCAATCCAAGGGTCTAAACCCCGTTCATCACACATTTGACGCAACTTTTGAATTTTTGGCACCATCGTGGGAATAAAGCTTTGTCCCCCAAAACCAGGGTTAACGCTCATAATCAAAACTAAATCACAAAGGTCGAGAACATGCTCAATCAAAGTCAAAGGTGTGGAAGGATTGAGTACAACACCTGCTTGTTTCCCAAGCTCTTTAATTAACCCAAGTGTGCGGTGTAAGTGGGGTGAAGCATTATGCTCACAATGGACTGAGATAATATCAGCACCAGCCTTGGCAAAATCTGCAACGTATTTTTCTGGTTCCACAATCATTAAGTGGACATCTAGTGGCTTTTTCGTCACTGGACGAATTGCATCTACTACCAAAGGACCAATGGTTATATTAGGAACAAAGCGACCGTCCATTACATCGACGTGAATCCAGTCAGCACCAGCTTCGTCAACGGCACGAACTTCTTCTCCTAAACGGCTAAAGTTAGCCGATAAAATTGATGGAGAAATGACAATGGGTTTCTTTGATTGAGTGTAGGTCATGGCTGGTGGGTCTAGACGCGGTTTAATTCTGTATGCATTGTAACAAAACTATGAGAAAATCTCATCCTAATTCCATCCTACATGGGAAAGGGGAAAGGGAAAAGGGGAAAGAGTTATTCTAAATTCTTAATACCTAAAACTAATGATTAATAACTACCAATAACCTATTGACAAAATGACAAAAAAACAAACTTGGATTATTTTTGGCTTGAGTGCTGCTTGTTTGACTACTCCGGTGCTGGCTTTAACTTTTAGCAGTTCAATTGATAGTTTGGGTATTGATGCTCTGAAGTTGCACAAACCTCCTTACAACTTGACTGGACGAAAAATTGCAATTGGTCAGGTAGAAATTGGCAGACCAGGGAAATTTGGGGTTGATAAAGCTGTTTCTAATAACCATGCATTGTCTTTGGTGGCAGTCTTCTTGCGAAATACTCCGGCAAAGTCAAATAGTGGTGTTGATCCACATGCACATAATGTTGCGGGTGTGATGGTGAGTAAAGATAAAGCATTCCCCGGAGTGGCACCGAATGCACGTTTGTATTCTGCGGCGGTAGGTGCGACTAAAAGTCAAGGACAACCAGAAGAATGTTTAACCGCGCAGCATATTGCCACGCAAAACGGTGGAGATGTGCGGGCGATAAATTTTAGCTTTGGCGAACCTTTGAACCGTGATCCCCGACCGGATGCGGTGTTAGATGGGAATGCCTTGTTAACAATGTGTGTTGATTGGTCAAGTCGGGTACATGATGTTTTATATGCGATCGCAGGTAATCAAGGTAAGGGTGGTATTCCTATTCCCACTGATAATTACAATGCGATGAATGTGGCGTTTTCTTCCCGTCGTGAACAAGTTTTTAACAAAGTTGATGTTTCTAACTTAGCTGCTGCCAATGAAGGTGCCGCAGCCCGATTGGCAGGTAAAGAAATTAACCTCGGTGCGCGTCGTTCAGTGAATATTCTCTCTCCTGGTAGTAATATCAGAATGTTGAATCCTGATGGTAAGGTAAATAAAGTTACGGGTACTAGTTTTGCAGCACCACATTTAACTGGAACGGTTGCTTTGTTACAAGAATTTGGTGATCGAGAATTAAAAAACAAAAAAAATAACTGGAGTCATGCTTCTCGTCGCCATGAAGTCATGAAGGCTGTTTTGTTGAACTCGACTGATAAGTTGAAAGATAAGGGTGACGGTTTGCGGTTAGGCATGACACGGACAATTATTGACAAGCAAAATTTAGACTGGTTAGCATCTGATGCCTATCAAAACCCGAAAATTCCCCTTCATGCCCAAATGGGTGCGGGACATTTGAATGCGTCGCGGGCTTTACAACAATTTAGCGCTGGGCAATGGCAACCCAATCAACCTGTAGCGGCTTTAGGTTGGGACTATAACACCGTTGCCGCTAATGCATTTGTTGATTATGTATTAGCAAAACCATTAAAAGCAAATAGCTTTGTGGCGGTGACATTAACTTGGGATAGATTAGTCGAACTCGAAGATAAAAATAATAATCAGATGTATGAAGAAGGGGAAAATTTTCGCGATCGCGGTTTAAATAATCTTGATTTATACTTAGTTCAAGAAAATGGTTCTACCGTTGCTAATTGTGCTTCGATTAGTGAAGTTGATAGCGTCGAACATGTTTTTTGTCCCGTTCCCGTAGCTGGTGCATATAAAATCCGTGTCCAATACAAGCAACAAGTCAACGAACCTAAGCAAGCATATGCACTAGCTTGGTGGACTGTTCCAGTCAACTAGAACCAAGAAAATTATTAGTTTGATAATTCTTCTCCGCTCTCAGCACAGCAACAAAAGCATCATTACTAGTGAATGGTAAATGGTACTGTCGAGAAAGAAGAGGAAAAGGGGAAAGGAAACTAAAAGATAAAAACTAAAGATAATTTTTTACCTTTTCCACTCCCCTACTCAACAGTTCTTTACTCTTCCAAATCTTCGTCTTCCTCTTCTTCCTCATCTTCGGCTGTCTTGCGTACCGAATTAGCGGAGACAACTGCACCCATTTCCAGTTTTTCACGGACGAGTTTCTTGATTTGTTCAATCAAATCAGGCTTTTCTTCCATGTATTTAATCGCATTATCACGCCCTTGAGAGATATTCTCACCGTTGTAGCTATACCAAGCACCTTTACGGCTCAAAATACCTGTTTCTTCTGCCAAATCCACTAAACAGCCAATAGTCGAAATACCTTTACCAAAAATAATGTCAAATTCGGCGATTCTAAAAGGCGGTGCAACTTTGTTTTTGGCAACTTTGACTTTAACTCTGTTACCAAACTCCTCAGTACCTTTCTTCAAGGTTTGAATGCGACGAATATCTAAACGAACCGACGCATAATACTTCAAAGCATTACCACCAGTAGTTGTTTCTGGATTCCCGTAGGTGACACCGATTTTCTGACGCAACTGGTTAATAAAAATCACAGTACATCCAGATTTACCAATATTACCAGTAATTTTACGTAGAGCTTGGCTCATTAACCGCGCCTGCAAACCAACGTGTGCATCGCCCATTTCCCCTTCGATTTCCGCACGGGGGACTAATGCTGCTACTGAATCAATCACGACAATATCAACTGCCGCAGAACGTACCAATTGGTCAACAATTTCTAAGGCTGCTTCCCCAGTATCTGGTTGAGAAACCAGTAAATTCTCGATATCAACACCCAAACAACCCGCATATACAGGGTCTAATGCGTGTTCCGCATCCACATAAGCTGCAATGCCACCTTCCTTTTGTACTTCCGCAACCGCATGTAAGGCTACTGTTGTTTTACCAGAACTCTCTGGTCCATAAATCTCAATCACACGTCCTTTAGGCAAGCCACCTCCCAACGCCAAGTCCAGAGTTAGGGCACCACTGGAAATGGTTTCTACCCTCATCCTGCTGGCATCACCCAAGCGCATAATCGTACCTTTCCCAAAAGTCTTCTCAATTTGGTTGAGTACGACACCAAGGGCTTTTTGCTTGGCAGCATTATTATTATCTGCGGTATTTGCAGCCATTTTTGCCTCTTTTTTACCATTTCCATCTGCGGTGTTTACAGCCATTTTTGCCTCTTTCTCACCTGTAAATATATTAGTTATTGATTTGCTGGGAGTATAGAATCTGAGATTTTACTAGAACAGATATACTATTCTACGTCAGAAAAATTAAAAATGGGACATCTCCAACAAAAAACGTCACAATATTTCCGGGGAAGCAGAGTAGATTTAGGGAAAGTAGGTCAGCACAGTTAAATATCAAACCCCTTGCCAAATCTCTTTGATAACAGGAAAGCTTTGATTATCCTTACCGATTAAGAAGAGGTAGGGCTAATTTTGTCTGAATTTTGTGCTTCTATGATTTAAATTTGCTACATCTGATTCTAGCCAGATTAGGTAGAAAATCCAATACTCAATCGAGAAATTGAGATTTGAGTCAAGCTAAAATTCTGCTCTAGCCCGAAGTGCGGGATTCGGGAAAATTGCTTGGAATCCTGTTTGTCGATCGCTGGGAGCCTCAGGACCAGTATCCCACAAACTTTCATAGTAGAAGAATGCGACACCCAAACCACGTTGTTGTGCGGCTCGAACCTGCGATTGCACTTGTTGAATTGGAACTCGCCGAGTTCGTAATCCAGCCATAATACCTATGCCTGTAGGTATTGATTGCTGTGTTTCTAAAATTTCGGGACGGGTAAGTTTAGCACTAAATGCTTGCAAGTCGTCACGATATACCTGCATAACTAACTCATCGACAATTCCTAAACGTACCCAGTTCAACCAATCTTGGAGTTGAAATTTATAGGCGAAATCGTAGTAATTGGGGGAAACAGAGAAAATCGCATTTGGTTTTCTGGCTTTTACAGCTTGGTTTAACTGCACCATGAATGCTGTAATTTTATCAGCACGCCAACGTATCCAAGCTTGGTCTTGGGGATTTGTTGGGGCTGGTCTGCCAGTTTCTTGAGTGTACAATGCCAGGGTATAGCGATCGAAGCCAAAATCCTGGGGCAAGCTCATATGGTCGTCAAATTGGATACCATCAGCATCGTATTTAGTGACGACTTCTAAGACTAAGTCACTGATAAACTTTTGTACTTCTGGGTGGAACGGATTGAGCCATGCAACCTCACCCGCAGCACTAATTGATGTTTTCGTTCCGTCGCGTTTTTGCGTGAGCCAGTTGGGGTGATTTAAAGCTAGCTCAGAGGTTTCCGGAGCCATGAAACCAAATTCAAACCAGGGAATTGCTAGCAACCCTTGACGATGGGACTGGTTAATCACATCCGCAATAATATCTTGTCCTTCTGTGCCTCTATATATAAAAGGCTGGATGTTTCGTCCTTGTGCCACCGCACTGGGATACATAACGTAACCCGAATTGTAGATGACAGGGTAAACTGTATTAAAGTGGAGCCTTCGTAGCTGGCTCATGGCTTCGCTCAGTTTAGAGCGATCGCGCAACACATTCAAGTCATTATTAGTCATCCACACCCCGCGAATCTCTTGTCGGGGACGTTGGGGAATGGGTTGTGGTACTGGCTGAACCGTAGAGGATGGAAACTCCGGTTCTAAAGGTATTGGTTGAGGTAGGGGGATGGGGACTGGTTGTGGTTGGGGAAATTGTGGGGCTTGGGGATATGGCTGGGGAGCCGGAAATTCGGGTACACCTGGATAGGGTTGTGTTTCTGGGAACTCCTGTGCCACAACAGGGGCAAAGTTACCCAGTATCATCACCAGAATGAAAGATATTAAAGATAGTATTGCGAAAGAGGACTTGAATGAAAGTCGCCAAAATCGAAAAGCAGTGCGTAGTCTCATCGGCTTGAATGATGTGTTAGTTACCCACGCACGCCATCGCATGTTTTTGTGATGGAATTTACTCGCCATATTAGTTTACAGGTATTTATGCTGCCTAAAGCTGCCAGTTGATTGTGGTTCACTCAATGCCGAGTCAGCATCGAATTAAGCATCAAATAAATTGACGCAGATTTAACTAAGGTAGATTCTTTGACGCAATCAGTAGCTAAGTAGTGCCCTAATATTGGGGGAAGACCTAAAGGTTTGCCGGAATAATTGATGATAAAACCGACGCGGAGATGGGGAGACGGAAAGAAAAATTAATCAGGACTGAGTATTATGTTTGCCTAATCACTTCTTACAATTAAAATTTCTCCGCGTCCCCGCGTCTCCAAATCTTCGTGTCACTCGTAATAATAAGATTCAGCCGGACATGATATCATGCCTTCCTCACAGTCTCCTCATATTTTTTCAATATCGTGAGAGATAGTTGATATTTCTGTCATTCACGAGGATAAAATCTATGAAATGGCAACAATTAATTCTGGCTTTTATAGCTACAATTTGCTTAATATTTGCAGGCAATGCCCTGGCGCAGACTGATATCAATATCAACAATACCAACCTCATTCGTTTTGGTGGAAGCGTAACCGTACCAGAGAATCAAGTTGTCGAAAATGCCCTGGCTTTTGGTGGGAGTGTCACCGTATCCCCTAATGCTAGAGTTTTGGATACTGCGATCGCTTTTGGCGGGGATGTCATCCTGAAACAAGGAGCGCGGGTAGAAGCTGATGCTTATTCCTTTGGCGGCAAAATCCTACAGGAACCGGGTGCAATTATTGGTGGTGAGAAAGCAACATTCAGCGATCGACATGGCATGATGTATGGTTCCAATCAGGGCAGAAGTAGCTTCTTTGCTCATTATTTCTTCAGTGCCATTTTTAGAATTAGTGCTGCCGTAGTCGCAGCTATTCTCGGACTGATTATTTTGCATACCAACCCACAGTTCCTGCAAAATTTGGCGACAAAATTGCATCAGCACCCCAGTTTAACTGCTCTATGGGGAATGGGGGCAATCATCTCCTTTGTCTTTGTCAGTGTGTTTCTGGCGATTACGCTCATTGGTATCCCCCTGATTCCGTTATTAACCCTGACTGCGATCGTTACTTCTCTGGTAGGGTCGTTAGGTGTAGCACTTTTTGTTGGTCAACGCCTAGTCAGTAATGATGATTCTCGTTCCGAGAGGCTACGCCAACAGTCGTTACAGCAGCAGTTCTTGGTGGGTTTGGCAATCCTGACAGTTTTGGCACTAATTCCATTTTTCGGGGGGTTAGTAGTTTTCCTAGTCAATTTGTTTGGTTTGGGTGTCATCTTGCTGTGGAAATTTGGTACAGAAAAACCCCAAATAGCTACTTAGTTAAATGTTCATAATTATTATCTACATCATCTCCATATCGTTACATTGGAATTCTTTTTGGGGTAATTGATTTAGTATGAAATTAATGCAGTCGTTGATATTTGAACTAGCCCTGTCTAGGTGACTGACATTAGTGGCAACTGTATCGAGGAGATGGGTTTAGAAGCCCTGAAAATCATTTTAGATCGTAGGCAAGGAGGTTCGTCATGGATCTAGTCCAATTTGTGATAGTTCTCATCGTGGTTGGGGTTCTGTTGTGGCTCGTGAACAACTACATTCCCATGGATAGGAAAATCAAGCAAATCCTGAACATTGCAGTTGTCATCGCCGTCGTTTTGTGGGTGCTTAAGGTGTTCGGAGTGCTTGGTTCTCTCAGTGGAATTCGTATCGGTAAGTAATCAATTACAACAGTTATAGTTTCGATTATGCTGCATTGTAATCTAGGGTAGATTTAGATAATTGCACTTTTGTCAAGAGATTGCAGTCTAAAACAATAAATCCATTTTGGCGATCGCTTTCCTGGGAAACTTTTGTGACTATGGAGATGTTTTGTTACTACCACTATCAAGACCCAAAACACAAATTAAAAAGGGTTGGATTTTTGTCCAACCCCATATTTTTGATGTTTTGATGTATATATGTGGCAAGTAATTAAAGTAGATTTAACTATCTTCAAAGTCAAACAGATTAGGCTAAATAAATTAGAAATCAGGTTTGACGAAAAGTAATTTCTGCCTATCCCGCAAAATTATGCAGTCTTTTGCTTTTTGCGACTACGGATAAACATACCACTAACAGTAGCTAAACCGAAGACTACACCGGGTTCAGGAACGCTGGCGCTATAAGCACCTTTACCAATACGGAATGTGTGGTTATCAGTTTCAAAACCACCACCGCCAACTTGAGAAAGGACGATTTTATCAAAGTTATCTAATTCACTGGTTGAGAATATCTCAAAGAAAGCATTTTTCTGCCCACCATGTTGCGTTGCCGAAACAGTTGCCAAAGAATTCATCATCTCATAAGTCAGCTTTTTGACTGCACTACCTCCTTTAAAGAACTCAATTGTATTACCACCACTTAAAGCACCTGCATCAAAACCAAAGTAGTTGAAAACTTTACCACCTAAAGCTTCAATGATTGTATTGTTACCCTGGAAAACAGCTAAATATTTGGAATTATTAACCTCAGCGTTAACACCAGCAGGTGCCCACTTGTCAGAATATATACCTGTTTGACCAGAATATGCAGTTGTTGAATAGCTACCCTTGGAAAATGAATACTTGACTTTGTCGTTTCCAGGTACTGCACCATTATTGAAATCGAAGGTTTCGTAACCTGTTTTATTTACTTCTGTAGAGAAAGCACCTTCATTTGTAATACTTGCATCACGATAAGCACCCGAATTATAGGTCATACTCAGAGCCTGTGCAGAACCAGCGTAACTTACAGATGCGATCGCAGTTGCAGCAGTTGATACAAGAGCAAGAGACAAAGCTTTTTTTGTTAATAACATTTTTTAAATCCTTCTCGTTTGTGTCGTCTTCAGTAACCTCATTGTGCGTTGTGTCACTTGTTTTTAACACCAGAAAAATTACTGCTTTTTAAATTTTGCTTTCCCAAAATAAAAAATCAATTAGCTTGACTCTATTTATCAATAAAAAGAGCAAATCTACTGATACTCTGGTCTATAATTTTGATTGATTTGTATAGGAAGTACAAAGTAATCAGTGAGAAATATCAAACAAACTTTATTTATCAAAGCTGCTAGTTGATACTTTGCAATCAGTTTATATTGAGAGGCTTGTGATTACAGAACAATATGAAGAATCACTCAGCCGACATAAGACTAATGTAAAGAGACAAGAATAGTAAGATAGTTCCAGATTTCGATAGTTAGTAATTTCCAAATCAAATTAACAAATGACTAATAAACAATTTGCACCAGCCACCCAACGCAACCGGGAACACATATTAGAAGTGCTTTTGCAAATACTACCTGCAAGCGGCACAATTTTAGAAATCGCCAGTGGAACTGGAGAACATGCAACATACTTTGCGCCACGATTAAAACCTCGCAAGTGGCTACCTTCAGACCCCAGCCCGATCGCCCGTGATAGTATTACTGCATGGTCGCAGGAAGTAGCATCCGACAATCTTTATCCACCGATTGAGCTTGATGCGAGTTTACCTGTGTGGAATGTCGAATCAATGGACTTGCCAAAACTTTCAATTTGTGCGATCGCTAACATTAATATGATTCACATTTCCCCCTGGGCTGCTTGTTTGGGACTCATGGCAGGGGCAGGAAGAATTTTACCTAGTGGCGGTATTCTATATATGTATGGTCCTTACAAGTTGGATGGTAAGCACACCGCACCCACTAATGAGGCATTTGATGCATCATTAAAATCCCAAAATCCAGAATGGGGAGTACGCAACTTAGATGATGTCATCGCCGCAGCAACAGCACAAAAATTAAACTTACTCAAAACTGTGCAAATGCCTGCAAATAATTTATCGGTAATATTTCAACGAGATTAGCATTTAACCCCAACGGGGTCTGTGAAAAATTAATAGCAATTCCCTCAAAGAAAGCAACAGATGATGATACAGACACACGGCAATTTATGTGTAAACTACAGCTTTGCAAGTATCTATAAATAATTCACGGCTTTTCGAGGGTGCGTTAAAATGATATTCCCTATCAAGTGTGTACAAACGATAGAATAAGCAAGTGATTCAACAAAAATCACTCCACTTAGGAATCATGTAAAAATGGGTAGTGCAAGCGTCTCGCTTGCTATTTCCCAAAGGTGTGCAAGACTTTAGCGTGAGCGCGGCTCGACTGACTTGTACTGCGATGCCCTGAGCTTGTCGAAGGGAGCTTTGCCGAAGTAGCGCTCGCCGAACGTCTCAGTCGTTCGCGGAGCGTCTCCGAAGGAGATACGCTGCCCACACTACTTGTTCAATTTATTTTTACACGAATACTTAACAATTGCTTAACCAAACAAACAATAACCAAGGAGGTAAATTATGGCAATTCTCAAAATGGAAAACGGCAGCACCTACACCAAGTTAGAAGAAATTGTACAGGAACTTGCGCCACTTCATATCACCCTCAACTACTGGTCTATAGGTGATAATCTAGAGTTACAGGAGTTACTTGCCCAAGATAGCCTCAATGATGCTGAAAAAGAAACAGTATTACAAGGGTTAGATAATTATTTTGAACAACTAAAACAATCTGCTGGCTATACTTCCCGCGATTTAATCGTCTTGCATCCAGAAATTCCCAACCTCGATATGATGCTGGCAAAATTCGAGAAAGTCCATACCCACGCAGATGATGAAGTGCGTTACATAGTCGCTGGTGAAGGAACTTTCGGATTTGTGCGTCCAGATGGTAGTCAAGTCGAACTCACAGTTCAACCTCAAGAATATATTAACGTTCCCGCAGGTACGGAACACTGGTTTTATCTCACACCTGGAAAACGCATCAAAGCTGTACGCTACTTTATTGGTACTGATGGTTGGGTTCCCGAATATACAGGGACGGAAATTCGTGTTCAACGTCAAGCTGTGGTTGCCAGCTAGACAGGAATAGGGAAACTAGTGGTTTCCCAAGCTACAATTGATGTTTTGAGATTGACGCGGAGAATTCTCGCAAAATTGCTTTGGTAGACTACTAGGGAGATAAGGGGGATGCGAAGAATTGTTTTCTGTGATTTTGATGGCACAATTACTGCCCAAGAAACATTTGTAGCTGTTTTGAAAGAGTTTGCACCAGAATTGGCAGCAGAGTTAATCCCACAAATGTATGCCCTCAAAATTACTTTACGGGAAGGTGTGCGCCGCATATTAGAATCAATTCCATCTTCGCGGTTGCCAGAAATTATTGAATTTACTCGCAATCAACCAATGCGAGAAGGATTGCCAGAGTTACTGGATTTTCTCGATTCCCAAGATATACCCTTTGTAGTCGCTTCTGGCGGGTTGCGGGAAATGGTAGAAGCAGTGATGGGGGATTTAGTACAAAGAGTCAAAGCGATTCATGCAATCGACATAGACACAAGCATCTCCCATTTTCAAGTCATATCACCCTACGAAGGAGAGACAGAATTAGTAGATAAAGTCAAAGTGATGGAAATGTACCCCGCAGATGTGAAAATTGCTATTGGTGATTCCGTCACGGATTTAAATATGGCGCTTTCCACGCCACTAGTTTTCGCTAGAGACAGATTAGCTCAATATCTAAGCGATCGCAACAAGTCCTATATTGCTTGGAATGATTTTTTTGATGTGCTACATGCTCTCAAATCCAAAATTTAAAAATCTAATTTAAAAATAAAAATCTAAAACCCTGAACACCCCCAACTCCAAAACTATCGAAAAATGAGCCAGCAACAATTACTTACAAATCTTAGTATAGATTATGACCCCCGATTAGAACTCTGCCAAGCTGCTAGCCACTTCTATAAACAGGGTTGGATGCTAGGAACAGCAGGTAATCTTTCCGCGAAGTTAAATGATGGTAGTTTCTGGATTACCGCCAGTGGTAAGTCAAAAGGAGAACTAAAATTAGAAGATTTTGTGCGTATATATCCAGATGGAGCAGTGTTTGCAGTTACGCCCGAATTACAACTATCCGCTAAACCATCAGCCGAAACATCAATTCACCAAGTAATTTACGAACTTTTCCCCGAAGCTAATGCTTGCTATCATGTTCACTCAGTTGAAGCAAATTTAGTCTCAAATTTTGTTGCCGGCGATGAATTACCTTTACCACCTTTAGAAATGCTCAAAGGATTGGGAATTTGGGAAGAAAATCCTAATTGCATGATGCCTTTATTTACAAATCATGCTCATGTTCCCCAAATAGCAGAAGATATTAGAAATTATTTCCACAGTCAGAAATCTCAACATCAATCAACCCAAGTTCCCGCATTACTCATCCGTAATCATGGCATCACAGTTTGGGCAAACTCACCCAAAACAGCATTTCACTACATCGAAGTCGCAGAATATATTTTTCGCTATCTTGTCGCTGCCAGAAAAGCAGGAATTTAATTGCTGTTGAATACTGAGTTTATAGTTACAACAAATAATTACCCTTGTTCTTTTTCCCTATTCTCATATGAATATTCGTGTTGTCGCTCGCGTGATTACCTTACCAAACAAAATTGAAGAATTTAAAGCATTAGCGTTAAATCTTGTGGAAGCCACTCGACAAGAAGATGGATGTATTCAATACGAACTTTTGCAAAATCAATCTGATGCAACTGATTTCACATTTGTAGAAGCATGGGAATCAGAAGCCGCATGGAATCTACACTTAAACACACCCCATTTTTTGGATGCAGCTTCACAACTGGATGGATTGGTGGCATCCGCACCAGATATTCGCAGCTACAAGTTATTAAAATAATTGACAAAATTGAGCTTTTTGTCTCAGTCTCCCTGTGGATATTCATCCCATAAATTCGTAATTTCACGCAAGCTTTGGTAGTTTCCATTACCTAGAATAATGTGATCAAGGAGAGGAATCCCTAAAAATTGCGCTCCTCCCAATAACTGCCGAGTTAATTCAATATCTTCACGACTAGGCTCGACATTGCCAGAAGGATGGTTATGCGCCACAATTAACCTGGTTGCCCCTTGTCTGAGGGCTTCCCGGAAAATTTCCCTGGGTGGGGCGAGGGTTTCCGTCGCTGTGCCAATGGTAATGATTTGCCGAGCCAGCATTTTATTTTTGACATCCAAAAGTATAATTGCGAACCTTTCCTGTAACTGCCACATTAAATCTTGACTGAGAACGGCGGCGGCAGCAGCAGGACTATCAATAGGAGTGCGATCGCTCGGATTTGCTTGAAAAGTTCTTTTTCCCAACTCAACTGCTGCTAAAATACTTGTGGCTTTAGCTGGTCCAATTCCCTGAATATGCATTAATTCCGCCGGAGTTACATCCCGCAATACCGCCAAAGGATCGCGATCGTTTTTCCCTAATTCCCGTAAAATATATTGCCCTAAGCCTACCGCAGATAGTTTTCCCGCACCTTGACCTGTGCCTAACAAAATCGCAATCAATTCTGCTGTAGATAATACTTTGGGACCATTTGACAACAAACGCTCCCGTGGGCGTTCGCTTTCTGCCATATCGGCAATTCGTAGGCAATAGGTCATAGGTAAAATTTGGAAAATATCAAAGATAGATGTACCTATCTTTATTTATCTCCTGTTTGTGGGTGAAGATAGGCTAATTTGACAAAATCTTTAATTTTTCGCCACCAAAATAAAATCTTCGAGATTGGGGGATATTGAGGATGGCAATTAAGTTTCTTGTACTTTTTCTCTAAAAGATTTCTCTACAATCGTGACAACACATCATATCGAGTCGGGTAAGTCAGTTATTATTAGTTTTTCTGTGCGTCCCTCTATCTCCCCATCTCCGCGTCATCCCGTCCTATTTTTGAGAACTGGTATTTTTTATTTCCCAAGTCCCTCAGTCACCTGACTATCCGTGAAAATTACTGTGGGGAACTACTCGTCAGTGTCGATAACAAGCTGCGGCATTGCTATTATTGAAGGAATTATCCGCGCTATGGGAACAGATAAATTAATATAAGTAAGAATTCACGGATGAGAATACTCTCAACTCTAACTAGTACAACAAGTAAAAAGTAAGAAGGCAACAGAAAAAAGATTTTTATAGATTTTTCAGCCATTTAATATGGTTGCTTTATTTCCACCATTGTGTACTAGCATCTGTACAAGACGTATTCTCATCCCTGACTTTTAAATTCTTTCCCAATATTTTATAGCTTCGTCTAAGGTTAAACAGCCGATGTCGCCAAATTCACCTCCCCAACAGTCAGAACAAGCCGAAATTGTTGAAAAAGTCGAAAAAATGTATTTACCGCGTACCAGCGAATCGGAAAATTTAAAGAAAATCCGCCACACCACATCCCATGTCATGGCGATGGCTGTACAAAAGCTGTTTCCCAAGGCGCAAGTTACAATTGGTCCTTGGATTGAAAATGGTTTTTATTACGACTTTGATAGCCCTGAACCGTTTACCGATAAGGATTTGAAAGCCATCTATAAGGAGATGGTGAAGATTATTAATCGCAAATTGCCAGTCATCCGCGAAGAAGTCAGTCGCGAAGAAGCTGAAAAAAGAATTCAGGCGATTAAGGAACCCTACAAACTAGAAATTTTAGGGGATATTAAAACAGAACCCATTACAATTTACCATTTGGGCGACCAATGGTGGGATTTATGTGCAGGTCCCCACGTTGAAAATACTGGAGATTTGAACCCAAAAGCGATCGCACTAGAAAGTCTTGCGGGTGCATATTGGCGTGGGGATGAAAATAAGGCACAGTTGCAACGTATCTATGGAACTGCATGGGAATCCCCCGAACAGTTAGCAGAATATCAGCGACGCAAAGAAGAAGCTCAACGTCGTGACCATCGTAAACTAGGTAAGGAACTGGGATTATTTATATTTTCCGATTTAGTTGGTCCCGGTTTACCGTTGTGGACACCCAAAGGTACTTTATTGCGGAGCATTCTCCAAGATTTTCTTCAACAGGAACAAATTAAACGCGGTTATTTACCAGTTGTCACCCCTCACCTGGGTCGGGTAGATTTATTTAAAACATCGGGACATTGGCAGAAATATAAAGAAGACCTCTTCCCGATGATGGCGGAGAGTGAGGAAGCGAAAGAACAGGAACAGGGCTTTGTCCTCAAAGCGATGAATTGTCCCTTCCACATCCAAATATATAAAAGCGAACTCCGTTCCTACCGAGAATTACCGTTACGTTATGCCGAATTTGGGACAGTATATCGTTACGAACAGTCGGGAGAATTGGGCGGTTTAACAAGGGTGCGGGGTTTTACCCAAGATGATGCACATTTATTTGTGACACCAGAACAACTCGATGATGAGTTTTTGAAGGTAGTTGATTTAATCTTGTCGGTAATCAAGAGTTTGAAGCTTGACAGCAATTTTAAAGCCAGATTAAGTTTCCGTGACCCCAATAGCGACAAATACTTGGGTGACGATGAAGCATGGAATAAAGCTGAAAATGCAATTCGTCGTGCCGTCGAAACCTTGGGAATGGATCATTTTGAGGGAATTGGCGAAGCCGCATTTTACGGTCCTAAGCTTGATTTTATCGTCAAAGATGCTTTGGAACGGGAATGGCAATTAGGAACCGTACAGGTTGACTATAACTTGCCAGAACGCTTTGATTTAGAATATGTCGCGGAAGATGGAACTCGTCAGCGTCCGATTATGATACACCGCGCCCCCTTTGGCTCCCTAGAAAGACTGATTGGGATTTTGATTGAAGAGTATGCGGGTGATTTTCCCTTGTGGTTAGCACCAGTACAGGCAAAATTACTACCAGTTAGCGACCAATTTTTAGATTATGCCAAGGATGTGGTGGCGAAAATGCAAGCTGTAGGTATCCGTGCCGAAGTCGATACTAGCGGCGACAGACTTGGTAAACTCATTCGCAATGCGGAAAAAGAAAAAATACCCGTCATGGCTATAGTTGGTGCCAAGGAAGTGGAAACCAACACCTTGAGCATTCGTACCCGTGCGTCGGGGGAATTAGGAAGTATTGCGGTGGCTGAGGTGGTTGAGAAAATGAAGAGTGCGATCGCATCTTTTGATAATTTTTAGATATTAGTCAGAATTGCGATCGTCATTAAATTGTAATTTCAAAGTAGAGATGTTACACGTAACGTCTCTTTTATTTTGTGTGCATTCATCATAATGTATGCAATATCATTTCATCTGTCGCTCACAATATACAAGTCCAGCTAATCATAATTATGTCCGGTTGAATACTTTTGATTAAGACTGACACGGAGAATTAGAGACGCGGGGACGCGGAGAAATTTTAATTGCAAGTGATTAGGCAAGCATGATATGAAGGATGCAAATTGGTGTAACTGTGTCAACTTAGTGGAAATGTTGTTCGCGGGCTTGAAATGCAGCGATCGCAGTATGCAAGGTAAGATAAATGTGTTCAGAACCAATTTTTTCTAAAAGATGCGATCGCTTGAGTTGTTTGTAGAGGTCTTGTTTGACACGTGTCATGGCAAAGGTGATGCCTCTGGCGGTTAATTCGCTATGAAATTCTGTTAATGTGTCGATCGCGGTAATATCGACTTCGGCAATTGCTTCTGTATTGAGTACAAACCACTCTACGGGTGTTGTTTCTGACTCAATTGCTTCCAATGCCCGACGTTTGAAGTTCTCCACATTGGCAAAGCAAAGGGGGGCATCATACCGATAAATTACCAATCCGGGGAAAGTTTTGCCTCCTTCCCAGTCTTCAATGTCGTGTAACCCTGGTAAACCGGGCACTTCTCCTAAAACTGCATCGTGGGGTCGTGCGACTCTGGCAAATAAATCAATGACAGATAAACCCACTGCAATGCCAACACCAACTAAAATATCTGTGAATAAAACTCCCACCGTTGTCATCAGAGCCACGAATAACTCGCTGCGTCGAAATCGTGCCAATCGGAGAAATTCAGGTATCTCAATCAGTTTAGTTGCTGCATAGATGACTATTGCCCCCAAAGCGGCTTTGGGAAATTGTGCCAGCAAAGGACGTAAAAATAACAATACCAAGATAACTACAACTAGGGCAACCAGAGAAAACACCTGACTCTTGCTTCCTAATGAATCTGCGATCGCAGTACGGCTGCCGCTACTACTAACTGGAAATCCCTGCATCAATCCGTTTCCCAGGTTTGAGGTTCCTAGCGCCAACAGTTCTTGGTTAGCGTCAATTTTGTAGTGATTGCGGGTAGCAAATGCTCTGGCTGTTAAGACATTATCGGAATAGCCAACAATTGCAATGCCAATGGCTGAGGCGACGAGTGTTGATATTTCTGGAGTGGATAATTGGGGTACAGTCAAATGCGGTAAGCCAGCCGGAATTTCTCCAACTACCGCTACTCCCTGTCGCTCCAGATGGAATAACGCCACACTAGCTGTTGCTAGTAACACTGCTAGTAAAGGAGCAGGGGCATTGGGAAAGCGACGTTGAACGATAAATAAGAAGGCTAAGACGATGATTCCTAAAATTAGGGTTGGCTGATGAATTTGCCCCAACTTCCCGAAGAATTCACCCACTTCCCCAAAAACAGTATTTGCCTCCAGACTAATGCCGCCAATTTTACCCAGTTGCCCCGTAATCATAATTACGGCAACCCCTGCCATATAACCAACCAGAATTGGTTTGGAAAGTAAGTCGGCGAGGAAACCCAGTTTGGCAATGTAACCAATAATGCAGAGAATGCCAACCAATAAAGCCAGCAAAGAAGCGAGACTGGCATAATTGCCACCATTAGCTGCAACTAAAGGAGCGATCGCAGCTGCTGTCATTACCGCCGTTGTCGATTCTGGTCCTACGGAGAGTTGCGGCGATGACCCCAATAGGGTGTAGATAATCATTGGTGGGAGAATTGCCCACAACCCGACTACAGGTTGTACCCCTGCCAACTCCCCATAAGCCATGCACTGGGGAATTAAGTAAGCTGCTACGGTTACACCCGCCAGTATATCTCCACGCAACCATGCTCGCTGGTAAGAGAGCAAACTTTTCAATCCCGGTATGCGTAGTAAAGTGATTTGATGCTTGTTCAACATGGCGATCGCACATAGAACTGGGATTTAGTTTCATCAGTTCCTTACTTAAATACTAGTATGAAAGTCCGCTCCTAAATTTTTCTAGTGCGATCATATAATTTCCCAACTTCTGATTATTAATTACTGGTAATTGAGCAAAAACTAGTTAAGCTGGCTTCGCGAAAACAGCATCTCCCTCAATTTTCACAGCGTAAGTTGCCAAAGGTTTCGTTGCTGGACCTTCTAAAACTTTGCCATCTCCTGCAAATGCCGATTGATGACAGGGGCACAAAAATTTATTTTCTGTTGCCTTCCAATCAACCTTACAACCTTTATGAGTACAGGTAGGATTGACTGCAACTATATTGTTGGCTTTTGATGTACCTACAACCAAAACTTTACCAACAGGTGAGTTTTCATTGAGTAACTGACCAGTTTTATCCAATTCGGCTACTGTACCAATATTTTGCCAGTCTTGAGATACGGTGGTTGTAGATTTTTCGGGACTGCAAGCTGCGATCGCCAGTGGTAAAGAAGAGGCTATTCCCCCAATCCCAAATAAAGTAATAAAATCACGACGATTCATAAAACGTTAAGTCTCCTTAATTTGCACGAAATCTTCAACTCTAAGTATTCGTGTAAAAATAAATTGAACAAGTAGTGTGGAGAGGTGTTTCCGGGGAGATGTTCTTCACGGAAAACTCCGGGGCATCTTGTCTACCTGTGGGAAATAGCAAGCGAGACGCTTGCACTACTTATTTTTAGATGATTCCTAAATGGCGTTGCCTAATTACAGGATTTTGTCAATCAAGGATGTCTGCAATCAAAAACAGATACTTCGGTGTCGTTACTCAACAACGGAGAAGAAAATCCTCTAAAAACAGAAGTTGCGATCGCACAACGCCAAATTTTGTTATCCCTGAGTTGTAGCTATATTATTCTATGCGTTAATGTCAACCACAGCAGATTTACGGTCATAAAAATATCCGCGTTTGGCGAAGTTGATTTTTCCCTGTTTTTGAGTTGAACTAAGTTTGCTTGGCTCAGGGGATTGGTAGAACTATAGATTAACTGGCAATATCATGTTCGGATAATCACTTACAATTAAAATTCTCCGCGTCTCTCAGTCTCCGTGTCACTCTTAACGATAAGTATTCAACCGGACATGATATCACCTGTTCCTTTTCCCCTTGCCCTCTAACCTATTCCCACTCAATAGTTCCAGGTGGTTTTGAGGTAATATCTAACACTACACGGTTGACTCCCTTAACCTCGTTGACTATGCGATTGGAAATCACTTCCAATACATCATAGGGAACCCTAGCCCAATCTGCTGTCATGCCATCTTCACTGGTGACAATTCGCAATACAATGGGATAGGCATAGGTTCGCTGGTCGCCCATGACACCCACACTTTTAATTGGTAGCAAGACCGCAAAAGCCTGCCAGTAATCATGGTACAAGCCATTTTGGTTAATTTCTTGCCGGACAATTAAATCAGCGTCGCGTAAAATATTTAACTTTTCGGCGGTGACTTTCCCCAAGATACGAATCGCTAAACCGGGACCAGGGAACGGATGGCGGTTAACAATTTCTTCTGGTAGCCCGATATTACGTCCAACTTTGCGAACTTCGTCTTTGAATAGTTTTCGCAGGGGTTCTATCAGTGTAAATCTGAGGTCTTTGGGTAATCCGCCAACGTTGTGGTGACTTTTAATTTTCACCGCTACCCGCTCGCCCGTTTTGGGATCGACGTTCGTGTCAGCAGACTCAATTACGTCGGGGTATAGAGTACCCTGTGCTAAATAATCAAAAGGTCCTAACCGTTTTGACTCTTCCTCAAATACCCGAATAAATTCGTGCCCAATAATGCGGCGTTTTTCTTCAGGGTCGCTAACACCCGCCAGGGCATTTAAAAAGCGATCGCGCGCATTTACATACTCTACTGGAATATGAAACTCTTCTTTGAACAACTTCATTAAGCGTTCTGGTTCCAACTTCCGCATAAAGCCTTGATCGATGAACATGCAGGTGAGTTGGTCACCAATGGCTTTGTGTAACAAAAATGCTAATGTCGAAGAATCAACTCCCCCAGATAGGGCTAATAAAACCCGCTTGTTACCAACGCGGGCGCGTATTTCCCGAATTGATTCTTCCACGAAGGCTTCCGTTGTCCAGGTTGGTTCGCAGTCACAAATGTGATAGACAAAATTACGTATTAATGCCAATCCACCCAGAGAATGTACGACTTCCGGATGGAACTGTACACCATATAATTTTTGCTCATGACTAGCGATCGCGGCACAAGGTGTATTCTCTGTATGTGCTAACAACTCAAATCCTGAAGGCATTTTTTGCACTGAGTCCCCATGGCTCATCCACATTGTTGTGCCATCTTCAACGTTGGTGAGTAAATCTGTTGGATCATCGATATACAGTGACGCTTTCCCATATTCTCCACGGGTTGCACGGGATACTTCTCCACCTAGTTGCTGCACCATTAGCTGCATCCCGTAGCATACACCCATTATGGGTATTCCCAATTCCCAAATTTCTGGATCGCATTTCGGTGCATTGTCATCGTAAACTGAACTTGGACCACCCGAAAGAATAATTCCTTTGGGATTTAGTTGACGAAGTTGTTCGGCTGTGGTGCGATAAGAAAGGACTTCTGAATATACATGAGTCTCGCGAATGCGACGAGCGATTAATTCTGAATACTGCGAGCCGAAATCAAGGATAACAATTATTTGACGATTAACAAGCCTTACAGACTGAGAAATCTGAGATGCTTCTTCTGTTGGTAGAGTCACCACTGTATTCATGACGGGGGGAGTGTGTGTAAATGTAACGCGGTCAACGTTGCCCTATGCTTCATATTAATACCATCTTTCATACGTATGGGCATTTAACGTATGATCAACTCCTCACAAATGCAGATTAACTACATTTGTCTAGGTTTGCCTCACCAAAAAATGGAATATTCGGGAAAGTATAGATGGTATTAGATAAAAAAAAGTAGCCAAGAGTGGTTACTGAAATAGATATTTATTGGAATTATTTATGATTATTCATAATAAGTTAACATAAATTTGCGTTTGGCGAACAACTAGTTAGACTTTTTACAATATCTTGATATGCTATGGGATTTTTTTAGTTAATATAAAAACTTCTTAAATGTGAAATTACTGATAATTTTATTCTGCCTCTATGATTCTCAAACTCTTGTATATCAAACTTGTGAATGAATTAGAAACTATTAAGGCAAGTTTAATTATTGGAATGCATGTATTGTATTTAACTGGAAATTCATCGGAAATTCAGTTTAACAGGCGATCGCCTCCATCAAGATATTTTGAATGATATTTTGAATGGGATAAATTATGGGTGGAGTACAAGTTTTCCCTGAAAAATAAAAATGAATATGTGTATTTTAATACCTATAGATAATCTTCTTAGGCTTGGCAAGTTAAGTTGGTTACATGCCTAAATTAGATAATCGGACTTGCATGACATCCCAAGATAAACTCTGTTCCAGATAACGAGGTGCGTCTGGATTATAGGGACTTGCGACTATATCAATACTGAGGATTTTAGCATCATCAGGTAAAACTGGAACATCGGGGTCAAAGTTGGTTGGGCGTACTAAAGAACTAGAAAAGCCTTTAAATATGGCAATTTGATCTTCCTCGCCGTTAATTTCGACTGTGACGAGTAAAACCTGTTGAGGATGTTTGATTGTGTACTGTTCAAGCCGTTTACCAATCATAAAAACTTGGGAGTGTTGAGTATTGAGTGGCAGCAGAAGAGAAAGTAAGGAGCGAAGAGAAGAACGAGAACGTTGCTGAATCAGGAGATATCTGTTGATACATCATTATTTCTCCGCATCTTCCTGTCTCCCTCCGCGTCTATTCGCTAATAATTCTACTGTTCTATTGCTGTACGTCCTTGTTTGCCGAGTTTAAAGATGACAAAGTAACCGAAGAATATAATGTAAAGAATTAAACCTAAAATTCCCAAGATTCCCAGGAAATTTGCTGTGGTATTTTTGTGGAAAATTTCCTTGAAAACTAGAGGCGCTTCAAACCAAACTTGACAATAATTTGATTTGAGGGTGTTTGAGGAGAAAGCACAACCGACAAATGGAATTGATGCGATCGCCCCTAATGCACAATACAATGTAGTAGCCCATCGCCAAGAGGTAAAAACTAGCTTCATGAAGCTATTGGGTTGATATTCAATTTCATCGTTTAAGTCTACCCAAAACCATAATGAGAGGGGAATCAGAATCCTTGCCATCAATCCCGAAATAAAGCTAAGTTGGTATTGTGCGATCGCTAAGTAGAGAGTGATAGCGAACAAACTTGCCACTCGCCAGTAAATTGCCAACAAGTGCTGCATCGTTTGATTTTTTTGCCCAAATGCCCATATAAACAAACCTAAAGGTATGATTAGGGTAAACAATATTGCCAGTCGAAAATCAAGCCAGACTAGCCAGCGAAACCAAACATCTTTCATAATTACTCAAAAATTTACTCAATTTAAGTATTAACACCATAACAATTTAACTTCATCATCAAGACTTGCAAGTTTTTTAGTCAGATATCCCCTAAAATTTTTGATGTTTTTGATATAGGGCAGTCAGCATCTCTAGACTGACGTGGTAAATCGTTAACGGCGAACCAGTAAACCCAAACATATAACCAAGATATAAAAAGACAAGCAACTCTAAGATTAATCTTAGTTGCTTGCCTGAATGCCGAATGGCAGAATAACTAACGCTAAGACAAGGCGCTAAATATTCTAATCTTCGTAAACTCTGCACTCGACAGCCTCTGGGTTGTCATCGCAATATTGTTCAAGAGAGTTTTTTTGTTTTTGTTGGCGCTGGTGAGAAGCTTCCGCTTGAAGTTCTTCAACGGCATCCCAAGCAGCAGCACATTCAGCAGAGTTTGCACCTGTCACATCACAAACTGCACGGGCTTGTTCGAGTTCGGTTTGGATTTTGTCTTGAATATCACTCATGATCATTGCCTAAATAATTCTTGATTGTACCAGTATATAAAAAATAGGAAAATTGCCTTTGAGTTCGGTCTCACGAATATATCTGGGGAGTTGTTGCTGAATATGCTTGCTACACTACACTCCACGACAAATATAGTAATTTACGCATCGAAGGTAAATATACCTCAGTTTTTTTAATATTTCTATTAGTTATATTCACCATCAGAATTGCAATATAAAATAGCTTCAAGTGTAGTAATGATAGAGATAGAGGCTCTATCTTTCTAGGAATAGAACGATTCTGAATATAAAATCTCTGGCACCACAAAACCCTAGTATCCTCACAAGCTAACGAACTGACAAAAATATGGCAGATCAAATGCAGTGGGCAAACGCCCTATCAACCCGTCCTTCATTGGAAGCAGCTATTACTGAAGTGGTCGATCGCGCGACTTCGTTATTGACAAAACCTGCTGATTTGGGACTGGTATTTATTTCGTCTGCTTTTACTAGTGAGTATTCGCGGGTGTTACCCTTATTGACTGAAAAGTTATCACTACCGGTTTTAGTTGGTTGTTGTGGAGGTGGTATAATTGGTACGACTTTATATGGCGATACTCAAGAGTTGGAATCTGAGCCAGCTTTGAGTTTAACTTTAGCCTATTTGCCAGAGATTAAGGTGCAACCTTTTTATGTTGAAGGTGATGATTTACCAGATTTAGATGGTTCTCCCAATGCTTGGGTGAATTTTATTGGAGTTTCACCCAATCCCACGCCACAATTCATTCTCTTTTCTGGTTCTTTCTCCGCAGGCGTTAACGATTTATTACAGGGCATTGACTTTGCTTATCCTGGCTCGAAAACAGTGGGAGGACAGGCAACTGGGGGTGGTTTTGGTAGTCGAATTGCTTTGTTCTGCAATGTTCGCGGAGATTCAACTTTGGAGAATCGCATTTATCGTGATGGTGTGCTGGGACTGGCGTTAAGTGGCAAAATTACTTTAGATACGATTGTGGCGCAAGGTTGTAGACCAATTGGTCAACCGTTTCAAGTGACTAAAGGCGATCGCAATATTATTCTTGAACTAAATGAACAAAATCCCCTCATCGTTTTACGCGATTTGATTGCCAATCTCAGCGATGAAGAACGAATATTAGCTCAGAATTGGTTGTTTGTTGGCGTTGCCATGGATGAATTTAAACAGGAATTACAACCAGGTGATTTTTTGATTCGCAGCATCTTGGGAGTCGATCCATCCGCAGGTGCGATCGCAATTGGTGATAAAGTACGTCCAGGACAGCGCTTACAATTCCACATTCGCGATGCACAAACTTCAAAAGAAGACTTGGAATATCTCCTGCAACGCTATCAAAACCAAAATCCCCAAACCAGTTCACCAATCGGTGCATTAATGTTCTCATGTATGGGAAGGGGTGAAGGACTGTACGGAAAACCTAATTTTGACTCACAACTATTCCACCGCTATTTTCATAATATTCCCCTGAGTGGATTTTTCTGCGGCGGCGAAATTGGTCCTGTGGGGGGTAGCACTTTTCTCCATGCCTTTACTTCGGTGTTTGGCATCTTAAAAAGTGAGTAATGACTGGGCTTTAGATTTCACTCCCTTTCCCCCACCATAATTCCTCTTCCCGTCAATGCCACATACAACAAATTCGAGGTACGCATATCTCCTTCCATATACGTAATTCCCGGAAATTGTAAGATATTGGGGTCGCTAATGGGGAACCAATTTTTACCCATGTCCTCGGATTTATAGATACTTTCCTTTGTCGCATTGCCAACTTTACCAAATATGTAAATATACGGAATGTTCGCCGCTTTTCCCTTGCCGAATGCTACAAATTCGCAGCTTTTCACAGATGCCACAATCTTAAACGTCTTACCACCATCAGTCGAATGATATAGAGGATTTCCATTCACATCTTCAGGGTTACGGGCAAAACTCATCCACACATCACCTTGCTGCGCGGGATTGGGCACTATAGCCGGACGAAGTACCCAACTGGGAAATTTCTCCGCTTTGCTTTTGCGCCAATTGACACCACCATCAAGACTGTAATAAAAAGCACTACCATCAAAATAATAAAAAGTCTTGCCTTGGGAGTCTTTTCTATCTGCTGCCAAAATATAGGAACTCACCCACGGGTTGATGCTATTTCCCCAGGACTTTGGTAAAGCATTGTAATGTAGGTGGTCGTTATTCTTCTCATCAAAAGGTTCTGGTTTGGGTTTATGGTCAAGATTACGGGATAGTTGCCAAGTTTTACCACCATTAGTAGTGTAATGTGTCCAAGTCCCCCATGTTGGCGACCACACCATATTTTGGGGATTAGTTGGAGATATGGCAATTTGTCCAGCAATTGCCGATACCTTCTCTTTCCCCGATTTATCCTTTTTCCACAGTTCCTCAGTGGGAACACTGGCAAAAGCTTGCCAATTTTTACCATTGTCGTTCGATATCCCATGTATTCCCCAAAACCCTTGCCACTGGTGAAAACCCACAAATGCCATGCGATCGGGATGACTGTAGGAATAGTCAATTCCAGTGGCTCCAGCTATATGGGGAAAGGGTTGGGGGTAAAACTTCCAGTCGGGATTTGCCCATTTGAAAGCAGGATTGATGGGTATATTTTTGGGGCTAATACTAGCTGTCGGCACTTGGTTGCGGTTGATGTGGCGAAAGCCGATTTTATCCTGCACCGCACTGATTAAATCAGCACCTCCCTGGGCTTTGGGTTTGGGCGGAACTCTTACCATATTTGAGTCCAACTCCTCCAAATTATTCATCATCCATTTATAAACGGGAGTTTTCGCTGTCACATCATCGGTACGAGCAACTCCCCAACCATTTGTCCACCAAACTTGTTTTGGATTGCTGGGGTTTATTTTAATTGTGGCTGCGCCTGTAGAAGCGTATGCTTGGTAGTAGCCTGGTGCGGAAGTATTGACGGTATCTTGGGGATGATTCGCGTCAAATGCACCCATTGCCATTGTTTGTTTCTGCCAAGTTTTACCACCGTTGGTAGAACGGTAAACAAACTTATCGGATACAGCCATGACTGTATTGGCTTGGTTCAACTGTACCGTGACAGATGAATATACTCGTCCTTTGCCATCGGGAGTAATTTCCGTCCATGCACCATTTTGATATCTACGCAGGCTACCTGTGGTATTTTTGCCATCCCGTCCCCAGGTTCCAAATGCTACATACAATGTACCATCATTAGCGATCGCACTCCGCAGGGGATTGTCTGCACCTTGGATATTTTGCCAAGTTTTTCCGGCATCTTGGCTTTGCCAGACACCGCTACCATGAACCCCAACGTAGATATTTTGTGTTGATTTATTTGAGTTTCCTGTGCGTTTGTCGAATGTGATGAATGTAAAGCCGGGGATATCTTCGTTATCTTTGCCGTTGGATTTTTTGTATTCTGGTAAACTGGTGACTGGGGGTAAACCACCTGTGATTTGTGCCCAATCACTATTCCCATTTTTTCGCCATAAACCGTGACGACGTGAGGCAAAGTAAATAATTTGGGAATTATTGGGATCAACTGCTAATCTTTCACCTGTATCGGCGCGGTATAATTGGTTGGCACCGATATATACATGATGTTTACCTAAGCCGGTTGCTTGCCAAGATTGTCCCCGGTTATGGGAAACCATGATTTCACCGGAATATTTATATTTTTGCTTGCCGTCTTTATCGGTAAAAATTTCCTGATGGCAAGTGACAGCAGCATAAATGCGGTTGGGCTGAGATTCATCTACAGCAATACTTTCGACTCCGACTCCTCCTTTGGAAAAGTTAGTATTAAACATATCCATAAGAGGTAGCCAGGAATGGTGATATTTACCTCCCGAAGGAGTATCATACCGATAAATTCCCCCAATATCAGTACGCACATAAACATCATAGGGAGTTTGCGGAGCAATTACTAAGCCCGTTACATAACCCATTCCCTGAATATTCACATTCCGCCAGCTAAAGGAATTTTTTAATGCTGTTGATTTGCCTTTGCGAACTGTTGGTGGTGCTTTTGCTTCTACTAAAGTGGGTTGGGGTGAAGAAATTGAGACTGCTAAGGAATTTTCACCAGTAGGTGTGGGGGTGCAAGCATTCATAACCAACAACATCAGGGCTACAAATGCAGAAAGTACCAGAAAATAACCTCTTGATGGTAGATGTATTGTGGGAAACTTCATTATTTTTGTGCGATTGGAGCATCTACGATAAAACTGACGCGGAGAAAAATTAAGAATAGCTGGTGAACTACTACTAGTCTGTCAATTTTGTTTTGAGGGATTTTTGGTAGTGCGGAGAGGAGTTTCTGGGGAGATATTCTTCACGGAAAAATCCGGAGACGAAAAGCCCACGTGAGCGAGACGCTCACACTACAGTCCCTCATTTCAACCCTGACAGACTACTACTACTTCTCTAACGGTAATTGAATTGTAAAAGTGCTTCCTAACCCTTCGCCGGGACTATTTACAAAAATACTACCACCATGTAATTCTGTAATATGATGCGCGATCGCGAGTCCTAATCCTAAGCCTTGATGACGGTTATTGTTATCTGCTTGTTGGTAACGCTCAAATATTTGCGGTAAAAATTCTGGTGTGATGCCAATTCCGGAATCTTTGACGGTGACTATAGCATATTTTTGGCAAAAACTATCATCTTGCATGATTTTCATAGATAAATAGACTTCAATACTGCCCTCTTCTGGAGTAAATTTAATAGCATTAGAAAGTAAATTACCTAATACTTGTTGTAAGCGATTGGGATCACCAGAAATGAGCGGCAGAGAGTCATCAAGTTGGCTAATCAAGCGGATATTTTTCGTGCTGGCGCTAGGGTAAGCAGTTTCAACTGCGGTGGCAACAATAGTATAAAGATTAACTAGAGATAAATCGAGGTGTAATGTGCCTCGGAGGATGCGGGAGATATCTAGTAAATCTTCGAGGATTTTGGCTTGGGATTTAGCATTACGTTCGATGATTTCCAGGGCGCGGTTCATGGCAACTTCGTCAAGCTGGCGAGTTCTCAGGAGTGTAGACCAGCCAATAATCGCATTTAGGGGCGATCGCAAATCATGTGATACCATGGCGACAAAGTCATCTTTGGCACGATTGGCAGTTTCAGCTTCCGCGCGGGCAAGTTTTTCTGACTCTAAAAAAAGGTTGCGTTCGGCTTCCAGTTGCTTGATTTCGTGAATATTTGTACTTGTTCCGAACCATTTCCAAATTTTTCCTTCTTTGTCAACCATTGGTAAGGCGCGTGCCAAAAACCAGTGGTAGCTGTCATCTTTACAACAACGGTAACGCATTTCTGCTTCGTATAATTTACCTGTGCTTAAAGCTTCCTTCCAAGTCTGGATGGTGCGTTCAGAATCTTCGGGATGTAGCACTTGTATCCAGCCCCAACCAAGTGCTTCTTCCATAGATTGCCCAGTAAATTCCTGCCAGCGTTGGTTAAAATACTCACATTCACCGTTGGGATTGCAAATCCAAACCAACTGTGGGACAGCTTCCGATAAATAACGGTAACGTTCTTCGCTTTGTCGCAAAGCTTCTTCTGCGCGTCTTTGTTCTGCGAGTGCGGTTTTTTCGGCTGTGATGTCTGTTGTACTCCCAACCAAACGGATGATTTTTCCTTGTTCATTCCTAATTGCCAGTCCCCTATCCAAAATATGGCGATAACTGCCATCTTTATGACGGACTCGATATTCGTGGCTAAAATGGTCGGGGCAGGAAATGATATCCTCAAGTTCCGCACGCATATTTTGTATATATTTTCTGTCATCAGGATGAATTAGTTGCCACCACCATTCTTGGGTTGGTTCTGCTTCATCTAGGGTATAACCAACAATATCTTTTAATGCTTCGGTACGCTCAACGCGATTATTTTCAAAGTTCCATTCATAAATTAGGCAATTAACCGCCTCCGTAGCCAGTCGAAAGCGGTTGTGACTCTGGCGTAATTGTTCCTCAGCCTGTTTTTTCGCGGTGACATCGCGCCAAGAGACAACAAAACCATCCCCCAGTTTCGAGATGCGAGCATCAATCAGGCGAGTAATGATATGATTACCACGATGGAACTTGTAGGCGATCGCTTCTTTTTCTAAAGCTTCTCCAGTTTCCACAACCTGGCAATATTCTGCAAATAATCCCATTTCTCGTTGTGAGGGGAAAATCTCAAAGGCTAATTTGCCAACTTGCTCCTCCGGACTCATCATAGTGGATTTGCAAGCGGCAGGATTCACATAATCGATGCGGAAATCAACTATTTTTCCGTCTGTATCCCTGACAGCAGAGTAAATACCAAAGCAATCGAGCAGGTTTTCAATGGAAGTCCGAAAACGTTCCTCACTGCGACGCAATTCATGGCGCAAACGGACATTTTCAATTGCTGAATGGAGGCTGGAGAGGATTATTTCTGGTGTGATTTTCCCCTTAACTAAATAGTCTTGCACACCATTTTTCATTGCATCTACAGCAATGGACTCATCGCCTTGCCCTGTGAGCATAATTACGGCTGGTAAATTTTCCCCTACCAGTTGTTTCAGTTCCGCCATAAATTCCAACCCATCAATATCTGGCAGCAAAAAATCCAGCAAAATTCCATCGGGTTGACAGTAATGCAGTAGTTGCAAACCGCCTGCACCCGTTTCTGCTTCTAAAATGGTATACTGGTAGTTAACGTCCTGCTGTAAATAGCGACGATAAACTTCCCGGTCTTCCAGAGAATCATCAATAATTAGAACTGTTAGCTGTTGAGTCATGGCTAACGGAAACACTGTTGGGTAAAATCACAATATCCAACCAATATTTGACAAAGTTTTCAATTGTTTGCATCAAACGACTCATATCAATTGGTTTCAGTATATAACTTGTGATGCAATAGCTATAACATATATCAATATCTCTGGGATTTGAGGAGGTTGTAAATATGACAATCGGAATATTTTTCAGATCATTATCTTGTTTGATTTGTTCAAGAACTTCCCGTCCATCGGTTCCTGGTAAATTCAAATCTAGTAAAATGATTGAGGGACGAGGAGCAGTTTGGGCATTATCATAATTGCCCCGATGGTAAAGAAAGTCCAGTGCTTCATCTCCATCAGTACATCGAAATATCGGGTTAACTACCTCTTGACGGCACAAAATGCGGATAAAAGCTTCAAAATCTTCATCGCTATCTTCAACTACTAATATGGGTTGAGTTGCATTACCAATCATAGGGATAGGGGATAGGATATGTAGTTAGCAATGTTGAGAGTCACTATTTCTCGATGTTTCCTACTCAGTAATATTAAGTCTGGATAATCAGTTACCACTAATTTTTCTCAGCGTCAAGCTCAAAAATAACTATTTAAAAGGATTTGAGCTAATTAACGATCTGGTTGTAATGTAAAGTAAAACGTACTTCCTTGACCGTAAATTGATTCTAACCAAATATTGCCGCCGTGGCGTTCAACAATTTTCTTAGCAATTGTCAGTCCAGCACCAGTACCCCCTCCATATTTACTGGGTGCGTGCAAACGTTTAAAAATGCGAAAAATCCCTTCAAAGTGTTTTTCACGAATACCAATCCCGTTGTCGCGGACATAAAATATTAATGGATGTGATTCTTCCAGATAACTAATTTCAATCCACTTTTCTGGGCTATCATTATATTTAATTGCATTAGTAATCAGGTTACTAAAAACCTCACCAATTTGAATGCGATCGCAAGATATTGTTGGTAATATTTTAGGTATACGAATCTCTACTTTTGTTTCTTCAATTCGCGCTCTCAACAAGTCTAAAATTTGGCAGACAACATCGTTTAAATTTGTTTCTTGCATCGATAAATCGACTCTTCCCAGCCGCGAAAAATGCAGCAACGACTCGATTAAGTCCTCCATTCGCTGCGTTAAACGCATTAATGTTTGCAGCTTAGATTTACCAGCATTATTCAAGATTTCCCCATAGTCCTCAATCAGAAAGCTGGAATAATTATGAATTCCTCGCAACGGTTCTTTTAAATCATGGGAAGCAATATAAGCAAATGCATCTAATTCTTTGTTGCTGCGTTCTAACTCAAAATTCAATTTTGCTAATTCATCTGCTTTTCGCAAAATCACTCCCAAAATTGTACTGCGTAATTCTAAAGCGGAATTTATCTCACAGGGTTTCCACGGTAGGGATTTTCTCCGTACAGTTTCTTTCCATAAATCAAACGACTTACGCGGTGATAAACGCAATTCTCCATTTCCAGAAACTTCAACAGGTTTATGAGGATTTCCGCCCCAATTCAGCGTTTGGATGACTTCTGGACGAAACCATAATACATAATTTTTCTGACTTTTAGCTATAGATAGGGCAAGCACACCGCTAGCAATATCTTTAAAATTTTCTGCTGGAGGATAATAATTAAATAAACAATCGGTTGCAAAAATATCTTCCTGACAATTCTGATTAACTAATTCCCATAAATTTTGGATTTCTGCGGCTGGGGGTACGTCACCCACAAAATAATATTTATCCTCAAAGCATATCGCTGCACCCTGGGCATTGACTAAATCCAAGATATTCGGCTGATAGGAAATTAAACCATGAATGAAATCACCTTCAAGCGACATATATTCAACTAACTTGCTGTGAACAGACTTCAGCAAAATTTTATAATCAAAATCTTCATTATCTTCCTTAGCTACCATTTCCAATGAAGCAATTCGCCCTAAAAATTCACAAGCATGACGAATTTCATACTGTACATATTTCGGTGTTTGATGATGACAAGATATCAATCCCCACAGTTGTTGATTTTTAATGATTGAAATCGACATTGATGCCTGCAAACCCATATTTTGCATGTATTTGATGTGCAAAGGAGAGACACTCCGTAACACAGAATCACTCAAATCTAGTGGCTGGTTTGTGAGGGGATTATTTGTGGGGATAATTGCTGTCGGCTGATAATTTACATCAGGAATTAAACGTAACCAATTACGACAATAAAGCTGTCGTGCTTGTTGAGGAATATCGGAAGCGGGATAATGTAAATTTAGATATGAAGTCATATTCTCGACTTTGTCTTCAGCGATGACTTTACCGTTCCAATTCTCATCAAATCGATAGATCATCACCCGATCAAAATTACTTATTCTCCGCACTTCTCCAACTAAAATCTGACTCAATTCAGTCAAATTACTGGCATTTTGTAATTTAGATAGGGCAGATTTAACCAAATGATAAAAATTAAAAAAATTATTTTTCTTTTCCTGTGCGAATTCTAATTCTAAAATTATTACCCCTTCAGAACGATGAATAATTCCATCAAAAAATAGGTTTTTATCTAATGTTTTTATATGAATTTCAATTGGATTAATAGCTTGTAAGTCCTCCTGTTGCAAACAATCATTTAACAAAATTATTTGTTCTGGTTCCAATAACTTACTTAAATCTTGATTGAGCAATTCTTGAGGATGTAAATTCAAAAAAGAAAATGTATTATCACTAACTTGGATAATCTGCAAATTAGATTCCTGTAAAACTAACATAACTCCATGAGGTTGCAGAGTTCCAGGAAATTGAATTGGTTCGCGATCGCAATTACTTAAATCGACTTGAAATCCTTGGTCTATATAATGAATATTAGCTTGATTAAATGTCACAATTTCAATTCTCCTGATTTATTTTTATTGTAGATTTTAAAGCCAACCAATATTATTACTGGCTTCAATCCACAATCTCAACTTGGCTAAATTAAGTTGATAAAATAAATCAATTAAAAACTGATTTGGGTAGATTGATAGCTAGGCGGCTCAACGTGAATCAAAATTCTGGCAGGATGAAATCGTTTTTCCAAACGTTTTTCGACTTCTTCAGTAATACGGTGGGCAGTTTCCACATCAGCAGCATCAACAATTAAATGCATCTCAATAAAAATTTGTCTTCCTACCACACCACGGGAAGCAATATCGTGGCAGTTTACCACACCAGGAACCGCAAGTGCGATCGTGTGAATTGTTTCTGGTGCAATCGCAATTTCATCAACCAGCCAAGGTAAATTGTCCTTTAATACCGTCCACCCACTCCAAAATACCAACAAAGCCACGGGAAAAGCTAACACCACATCTAACCACTGATACCCCAACCAAACCCCAATCAAACCACCAATTACCGTGATTGTCACCCAAATATCACTCATAGTGTGCGTTGCATCTGCAATCAAAATCGGACTTCCCACCCGTTTCCCAACGCGACGTTCATAAAAAGCAACAAAAATATTTACACCTAGAACAATTAATAATATCCATAACTCAGGAGCAGAAATCCTTACAGGTTTACCACCATGAACTATCCTGTCAATCGCACCCTGAATAATTTCAAAACAAGCTATCCCCAAAAAAGCTGCAATTCCCAAAGCACCGACAGCTTCAAATTTTTGATGTCCATAGGGATGTTCTCTATCAGGTATGGGAGAGGAGAAGCGACTGGTAATTAATCCCAAAATATTATTGGCACTATCGGTAACGCTGTGTAACGCATCCGCAAGTAAGCTGAGGGAACCAGTCATATTTCCCACAATCACTTTTAACACCATCACAAATATATTCAGTAATAGCGTAATGATGAGAACCTTTCTGACAGTCGCTCTATTATCGTAAACCATACAGTATTTTTTATTTCCATCCCTTTACTTATACTGTATAGCTTTTAAGACCAGGTAAATATTTTAAACCCTTATGTATTAAGGATTATAGATATCTTTAAGTAAAAATTTTACTGATATTTATTGCAATTCTTTTTAATTAATAAATGGTAAATATTCAGTTATTAGTTACTTTTTGGCTGATAAATAAATGACTTTATTTTGCATTAATTTGCAGAGAAATTTGATGATAAATCTACCTGGAGATTTATCTCTGAAGATGTCAAAAAAATCTATTGGCTAAATTGGGGAGAAAAATACAGTCATATCCTGTCCGGTTAAATACTTATCACTAAGACTGACATGGGAACGCGGAGAAATCTTAATTGTCAGTGATTAGCCAAACATGACATTATGTGACAAAACGTAAATCTAGACAGAAAATTAGGAATAGGAGCTTTTTAGGAGTATGAATAAATACAATCAAGTATAAATAAATTAACTTTTAGCGTTCCATGATTCGGTAAGATGAGTAATGTTCAAGAATCGGCGCGCAAACGAATGTCTTCAACGCATCTAAAATTAAATCTCATCGAAGGTTCAGTTTCCTTTAGCTTTTCCCCCGACGCTGCACGGGAACTCAAAGCCGCCCTTGAGCAATTAATTAGTAACCTCAAAGCAGTATCCGCCGCAAAAACAGGCGCTGGTAGCAAACCTACACCTCAACGCCCCACAGAATACAGGTATACAGGAGAAGTCTTTTTAGAGGTTTTTTGTAATCCCAATATCTGGGCAACACCATTTGCAGCCAAAGTTCTGCTGACAATTCGTGATGCCACAATTAAGTTAACAACAGAAGCCGAATTAACTCGTCTTATCGAAGATGTAAATCAGTATTTAGAACAGTTTTAGGAATTTATGACTCTTTACACCCTTAAGAACCCAGATAAATCAGCACTAAAAAAGGAGCAGTTGCCGATTATAGCTGCTCCCCAAAGTCTTAAAATTACTCAAGCAAATGAAATGAAATGAAATAGTTATTACGTTACAGCAATCTGTACTGGAATTATGAGATATTTGTTTTCAATTGCGATCCCTCAAGGATTGGCTCTATTTGCAAATGGCTAGATGCCGCAGTTCTGAAACAATGCGTATCGCAAATGGCAGATGAAAAATCGCAATATTAAAAAATAAGCCTCAAGAATTAAACACAGTTGTTGTAGAATACCGAGCAATATTGAAAATTAACTGGAAACTACAGTTAGCGAAACCTGAACCCGCATCACTAGTCAAAGGCGACTTCCAACCGTTATGGGAGACGAGTTGGAAATAATTTGTCCTCAATCAGGCAATGCAAAAATTAAACATCGGTGAGCTTCAAAGATACAAAAAGACGCAATTGCTAAACTTGAATCTTTGAGTCATAAATCTTGACAATTTTAGACCCTAATGCTTTTGGCTTCACTAATTAATAAATTTTAGGTAGATGCTAAAGATTTTGGATTGGGTATGCTGATTGTTTTATTGAGAGTTCTCTTGCTGTTCACAAAACCTGTTGCTGCTTAAATCTATAGGCTTCTAACTTCCCCAAATCCAAAATCTGGATTGAAGAGAAATCAGTCATTTTCCCATTCTTCACGACCAATTAGGTCAGCAATGCGATCGCGCAACAAAAAGTCACATTTTTCTAGTTCACACTCAACACAAACCCATTCTCTCGCAGGAATGTACTGGCACAGAGTATATATGGGCTGTTGTCTGCTTACAACCCCCTTCTGTACAAGTCGGCGTGCCTCGTCTTGAATCACGCCTAGAGAGTAGTAGTTGATAGAAGGCACCGTATTCACACTCATGGTATTTACTCACGAATTACACGTAAATAGTGTTCCCAAAATTTGGACTTGAATTAACACGGCAATATAAATTTGCTGCTTGAGATTTTGTAGTTTGCTATACGGAACTATTTCCATTTTGGCGCTAAGTATCTTCAAATTATCTAAAGAAATGTGAAAAAAATCAATAACCCCTGACATTTTTGCTGTTGATAGTGACTTACCAGGGTTTGGGAGTAAAATTTTTGACGCATTTGTTTGAGATACTTGTAAGATTACGCTCAGAAAATAATATAGCATTCATCCCCAGTGGAGAATGCTAGAAAGTTCTGCTTCAAGCATAAAAGCCTTGCTAATTCAAGATTTTGTTAATTGTTAATAATTTACGCAGGGTTGTCAAATCCAGTATATACTGCAACGTTCAAGAGCAGACACAGGTGAGACTTTCTAGATATTAGATGTATAAATCGCCGCAAACTACAAACACGATCTAACATCACAACCACCATATGTTTGCCTGAACTTAATGTTTTCTTAAACAGAGTGAGACTGCTGAAAGTGCGATCCCGAAGCAATAAGCTCCAAAAGATTTGATTAATTCCAGGATTTACACTGAGTAAAGTTAGAAGATTAGTTGGGAATAAGTATATTCTAAACCAAGGCGATGTTGTTCCTACCAATTGGAGATTTAGAGTCTGTTAGCAAACAATTGTAACATTAGTGTTGTTGCTGCATTTATTGTTAGCAACTAGTCTAAAATCTGACAGATATAGAAACATCATTTAAACATCACAATAATCAATTTAGGGAACCGAAGCATGAAATATTGTGAGTTCTGGTTTCGCTGATTAGAATAGCTGATGGCTGGGAAGGTTACTGCCTAATATCCCCTATGATTCCGTAGGCAGCAGCTATGATGTGGAGAGTCGCGCCGGGATAGATGAAGACCTGGAAACGGTAGAATTGCTATATATTTTATCAATTCAAGCAGATGCGATCGCGCTGTGTCTGTCAAATATGTATCTAAGAGATTGAGTTCAATTGTTAGTCAAATTACATTATTGGTTAGTTGTTGATTTTGAAATAATTAACCAGGGTAAAATGATCACAGGCACAACCAAGTTATTAGGTGTCATTGGACATCCGGTAGAGCATTCACTGTCACCATTAATGCATAATGCGGCAATTGCTCAAATAGGAGTTGATTATGTATATCTTCCCTTACCAATCGCACCGCAAAATTTAGAGGATGCCATCCGGGGATTTGCGGCAATAGGTATAACTGGATTTAGTGTGACAATTCCCCACAAACAAGCAATCATGCCCTTGATGTCGGAAATATCCAGTTTGGCTGAAGCTGTGGGAGCAGTGAATACAGTATTTCGTCAAGATAACCGATGGGTTGGCACAAACACCGATGTCGAGGGATTTATTGCCCCCTTGCGATCGACATATAATCGCGATTGGAGTCAGACTACAGCAGTCATTTTAGGGAATGGTGGAGCTGCACGGGCAGTTGTTGCTGGTTGCTCTCAACTCGGTTGTGCGGAAATTCATGTAGTTGGTAGAAATTTGCAGAAATTAGCGGCTTTTCGTGACAGTTGGGCTAATTCACCTTTAGCAAATAACCTACAAGTTCATCACTGGGAGTTGCTCCCAAAATTGCTCCCCAATGCCGATTTATTGGTAAATACAACCCCTATCGGCATGTATCCACATACTCAAGCATCACCCTTGAGTCAGGAAGAAATAGAGAATTTAAACCCCAATTCCCCCATCGTCTACGATTTGATTTATACACCCAACCCAACCAAATTTTTGCAACAAGCCCAAAAAGTAGGAGCAACAACCATCGACGGACTGGAAATGCTGGTACAACAAGGTGCAGCAGCATTAAAAATTTGGCTGGCGCGGGACACTGTACCTGTTGATGTCATGCGGCAAGTATTACGACGACATTTGGGACTGTAGAGAGTGGGGGAGTGGGAGAGTGGGAGAGTGGGAGACTAATAAAAGAAACCTCTTTCTTATTGACGTTCCCCGCGTCACCGCGTCCCCATATCTCCGCGTCCTCCTTTTCCCGCATCCCCACACACATACTACTTTTAACCCAAAAGCGATCGCACCAAGAAAAAGCTGGAAATCGACTTGGAATCGACAAATTCTCCTTCTAAAATGGCTTTTTCTAACTGTTCGGGACTCCAAAGAAGGACTTCAATATCTTCGTCGTCATCTTGTGCAGGTGGTTTTTCCAGTTTTTCTAAGTCTTGAGCAATAAAAGCATAGATAATCTCATCGGAATAACCGGGAGCAAGAAAGAATTCACCGAGTTTCTGCCATTTTTTGGCACTATATCCTGTTTCCTCTTGAATTTCTCGTTTGACAGTCTCTAAAGGGTCTTCATTCACTTCTACCGTACCGGCGGGGAACTCTAAAACCCTAGTCCCAACTGCAAAGCGATACTGACGCACAAGTATCAGTTTACCCTCCGATGTCACTGGTACAGCTAAAGCTCCACCTGGGTGACGAATGCACTCCCACTCTCCCTCTGATTTGTTCGGCAACCGCAGGCGATTGACTTCAAAATTAAACTTACGACCCTTATAAAATAGGCGTTCTTTCAACAGTTGCGGTAATTCTCTACCTAATGGCATAGTCGGATTTGATGGTACGTAAATATACAAACGTGCGTTGAAGTTGGATTTTCTAACGCATTTATCTGTATTGATGTTGGTAAAATTAGTTGCCTGGAAACAGGCTGATATCAGAACAGTCTACATCCTTAACCAGTTCTTTAATCGTTCTTTGACAAACTGGTTCAACCCAATCTGGAGCAATCTCCGCTAATGGGACTAACACAAATGCGCGATCGCTCATTCTGGGATGGGGAATTTGTAATTTTTCCGTATTCAAAATTAGGTCATCATATAATAACAAGTCTAAATCTAGAGTCCTCGCTCCCCAACGTTCGTTACGGGTACGCCCAAATTTATTTTCAATACTTAACAATATCTCTAACAATAATTCTGGTATCATTTCCACCTGCAATCGGGCACAACCATTTAAATAATCGGGTTGGGGTGGTCCCACAGCTTTGGTGCGATACCAACGTGATTGGGCAAGCAACTTGATCCCTGATGTTTTGGCGATCGTGTCAATTGCTGCTGCCAAAATTGCCGGGGAATCACCCAGATTACTTCCCAAGGCAATGGCACTTTGCACTGTTCCCCCGGAGAGATTTACACTATTATTCAACCAGTTATTCATACTCAACCTTGACAGCGTTGATTTTATGTTTAATTTTTCTCCCGGACTGTATTTCCAGAAACAATGAAGTTAATGTACTATTTACATCTTTTAGTTTCAGTATAAATACACTTGAACATTCAGAGATTTTGACTAATTTGACAAAGAGTAAATATCTCTAAACATCAATGGAATAGGATGTTATACTACCACAGTTGATATGGTGCCTTCGTTGGAATTGTTATATTTAGTGACTAGTTAGCAACTGCTTGGGATTGGGGAAGTGACGTGCTAAATTTTACCTCTTGGTTCAGGGATAAAACCGCAAACTTGGATACAACGCCGACAAATGACTCGGAATCGCCAACTGGCGATACTCATCAAGATGTTCAACAGGAGCAAGAATCGGTAAATGAAGAGGTGACTATCGAGGAAGAGTCCCCATCTCAGCAGAAAGAAGGTGACAAGAAGCATTTGTTGAACCAAGTCAGTCAGGTATCGTCAACACTAATTAATCGGCTTCCTGGTAGTCGTAATCCTTGGTATCTTCGTTTTGCGCTGTTGGCGGGTTTGGGCTTGGGTGGGAGTGCTTTAGCAATTGGCTATGGTATCTCCAACATCGATAAGAATTTGCCCAATACAGCCGACTTGAACAGTGTGGTGCGCGAACAAACACTAACAATTAAAGCTGGGGATGGGACAATTTTGCAGCAAACCGGACCAGCCACCCGCGAACAATTATCATTGGATGAAATTCCCGAAACCCTGAAAAAAGCTTTTATTGCCTCTGAAGACCGAAGATTTAATCAACATGATGGGGTGGATGCTCAAGGGATTGTCCGTGCTGTTGTCAATAACTTGCGATCGCAGAATGTAGTCGAGGGTGGTAGTACCATCACCCAACAGTTAGCGCGAATTCTTTTCCTCAAGCAAGAAAAAAGTATTTTACGCAAAATCAGAGAAGCACGACTGGCGCAAAAAATGGAGCGAGAATTAAGCAAAGATAAAATTCTCGAACGCTATCTAAATCTAGTTTACTTAGGCTCCGGTGCTTACGGTGTTGGCGATGCATCCTGGGTATATTTCAGCAAGTCTGTCAAAGAATTAACATTGGCAGAAATGGCAACAATCGCCGGACTCGCCCCCGCGCCTAGCCTTTACGCACCCGACAGAAATCCCGAAGCAGCGAAACAACGCCGCAATCTCGTATTGCAAAGAATGCTCGAAGACGGCATCATCACCGCCACCGAAAAACAAGCCGCCGCCGACGAACCCCTCACCGTCAAATCCAGTCCCCCCAAACGTACTGAAGTCCAAGCGCCCTATTTTACTAGCTTTGTCCAAAAAGAACTGCCCAAGTACGTTAAACCCGAAGTTATCGAAGCTGGGGGCTTAACCATTGAAACCACCCTTAATCCCGCTTGGCAAACCGCAGCCGAAAATGCAGTCGCCAAAACCCTACGCAATCAGGGACGCTGGAATAACTTTAAACAAGGGGCATTAGTGGCAATTGACCCCAAAACTGGTCACATTAAAGCAATGGTGGGTGGTAAAGAATTTGGCAAATACCAATTCAATCGCGTCACCCAAGCCCAACGCCAACCCGGTTCCACCTTCAAAAGTTTTGTTTATGCTACCGCCATCGCCACTGGGATGAGTCCCTACGAGAACTTCAAGGATTCTCCCCTGATTATTGATGGCTACGAACCAAAGAACTTCGACAAGGGCTATCGAGGGGATTTAGATATGGCGACAGCCCTGACAAAATCCGTCAATATTGTGGCGGTACGCATTTTGATGCGAGTTGGGTTTGATCCCGTAATTAACCTCGCCCATAAAATGGGGATTAAATCTGAACTAAAACCGGTATATTCCTTGGCACTGGGTTCGGGAGAAATCAACTTACTAGAATTAACCAGTGCCTATGGTACTTTTGCCACTCAGGGTATACATAACGAAGTCCACGGTATCACCCGCGTTCTTAGCCGTAGTGGAGAGGAAATTTGGAAAGCGAACTTTACTCCCGAACGTGCTTTAGACTCTGATAGCGCTGCCATTATGACCTGGATGCTACGAAACGTAGTTGCATCGGGCACAGGTCAACCAGCACAACTAAGTAATCGGCAAGTTGCCGGAAAGACTGGAACTACCGATGAAGCAAGAGATTTATGGTTTGTTGGCTTTATCCCTCAAGTAGTGACTGGAGTCTGGCTTGGTAACGATAACAACCAACCTACCTACGGAGCCAGCAGCAACGCAGCCGAAACATGGCAAGAGTTTATGAAAGTGGCTGTCAAAGGAATGCCGATTGAGAAATTTCCCGCTCGTCCCAAACTCGAAGGTCGTAAAGCTAGCATTAAAGCCCAACCAATCAAAGGAAGACGAGTAATTAACCGCGCCATCCCCGACAGAAATAATAATGAAGACAGCTTTAGCGAAGATACTCCCAGACGGAGACGGCGTAGCCAAGGAAATTCATCTGTTGAGAATAACAGCAGTGAGCAAGGCTCATCAAGACGGCGCAGACGTTATTACCAAAGCGAACAGCAAACAGATAATACATCAGGACGCAGTTCTCGGAGACGTTACCGCAATGACAACTCCAGTTCGGGCGATTCCTCTACCCGTCGCCAACGCCGTCGCCAAGTAGAATCCGATTCATCTGGTTCAGGTTCGCAAACGCGATCGCGTCGTCGTGATTCTGAACCATCCAATAATAACTCCGGTTCATCTCGTTCCCGTCCCTCTGCCGGTTCTACACCCTCGCCCTCATGGCGCGATCGGTTGCGTCCATCGGGTGGTTCTGAAGGATGACACGGGGATGTGGGGACGCGGTGACGCGGGGAAAAGAGGACACGGTGACATAGGGACGCGGGGACGCGGTGAAAAGGGGAAAAAGGACAAGGGGACAAGAGAAAATATTTCTCTCCATCTCCATCTTTATCTTTCTCCCCATCTCCCCATCTCCCCATCTCCCCATCTCCCCATCTCCCCATCTCCCAATAATTCCTCCCTATCCTTCTCTCTGCTGACAGATGTAACCTCCAGATTATTTTTGTACGGTCATAAGTAACGTGATTAAAACTAGGAAAATTTACTTATGTACCTCTTTATGCAAGCAGCAGTAACTCAAGAGCCTCATTTCCCCTATGCTTCGGTTGGGTCTTTGGTACTTGGTTTTATCGCAGCTGTGACAATTGGTTCAATTGCTTGGTATAACTCGAAGCGTCCCGTGGGTTGGGAAGATAAAGAGCGTCCTAACATTGTGCCTGATATCGAAAAAGAACAAACCCCTGGTTTGTAATTAATTCTGAGTAGGCAGTGTTAAGCGGAAAGTGCTGAGTGTAGATTACTCAGCACCCAAATATATGTTGAATTTCAATGCTTAATTCTGCACTTCAACCCATCGCCGATAGAGTTTTTGAACCTGCTTGAGAACAGTATTCGCAATCGGTTGATTGGAATCTTCGTGGATTTTCATTAATTTATTCAAAAGTTTGGCTTCTTCAGTTGCAACCTCGCCATCACTGTAAATTAAGCCACTGATAGTTTGAATGAGATTTTCGCATTCTTCATTGCTGGGGCGATCGCCTAAATATTCATGTACCCATTGATAAAATTCGTCTGGCTTAACTTGTACTAATTCGTACAGCCAAGGTTTAATCTCTGGGTCATTGGCAATTCCTTTTTCTTCAGCAATGTGACGTAAATACTGGCGTTCTTCAGCTTGCATTACACCATCAATCCATGCTGCACCAATCAGTATTTTCACCAGGCTTTTCACACTCGAATCGGTAATCATATCCAGGCTCCTAGTAGTGAGCTATCCCTAGATGGAATCTTACCAACCCTAAGAGTGTTCATTGAGAACCGTTATTTTTTCTTAAGCGCACCATAAAAAATCCATCGAGGTTGTGGCGGTGCGGTAAAACTTTCAACCAACCCCGTCCTGGAACATTGTTGACACAATCGTTTACATTGGTAAAATATTTGGCAATTGCAGCATCTAAATTGGGCGGCTCAATTTTCCAATCTGGGTTTGTGGCTAAAAACGACTCGATAATATTTTCATTCTCTTCTGGATGTAATGTACAAGTCGCATACACCAATATTCCCCCTGGTTTCACCAACTGGGATGTGGAAGATAATAATTGCTGTTGTAATACGGCTAGTTCTCGAACCTTTTCTGGAGTTTGCCGCCATCTAGCATCTGGATGACGATGTAGAGTTCCTAAACCCGAACAAGGTGCATCCAGCAAAACCCTGTCAGCTATATTTGTAAACTGGCTTAAATTACGACTATCACCTGGACAAAGTTGAATCGACTTTAATTGTAAGCGTTGAGCATTTTCAGTAACTTTACGAAGTCGAGAAGCAGTTTGATCACAAGCCCAAATCTTACCTTGATCTTGCATCAATTCGGCGATATGGGTTGTTTTTCCTCCTGGGGCTGCACATGCATCAATAATTACTTCTCCTGGCTGTGGAGCTAGGAGGTAACTAACTAGTTGAGCGCTACAATCTTGGACAGTCCACCATCCCTGATGAAATCCAGGTAAACTTTTAATTGCACCACTGCTACCAACTAAGCGTAAAGCCTGTGGTAAATACGGAACTTTTTCAAATTCAACACCCGCAGATGTAAAAGCCTGTTCAACTTCCTCAATTGTCGCCTGAAGCGGATTTACCCGTAAATCAATCGTTGGGGTTTGGTTCATCCATTCGCATAATTTCTCAGTTTCCTCCCAACCAAACTGTTTGACATATACCTCAATTATCCAATCTGGGAAACTGTGGATAATTCCCAAATGTTTCTGAGAGGGATTGGGGGATTGAGAGATGGAGAAAAATAAAGACTTAGAGATTTGAGATATTTTTTCTGTCCCTGCCTTATCTTCGCCCATACCCTCACTCAGCCTGATATATTGCCGCAACAGCCCGTTTACCACACCTGCCAGTTTGGCAAAACCAAATTCTTTGGCAAGTTCAACCGTAGTATTTACCGCCGCCGAAGCAGGAATACGTTCTTGGTAACGTAGTTGATACAAACCTAAATGGAGAATGGTACGTAAATCGTTGGGTTGTTGACTGGCTTTCTTTTTACCAATTTCGTCAATAATTGCATCCAGAGTCCGCTGACGACGCACACAACCGTAAACTAATTCTGTCACCAAACGGCGATCGCGATCGGGTAAATCCAATTTTTGGGCAAATTTTTGTAATATTCGATCAAGTGCAACATCAACAAACGCACCCTTGTGAACGTCGCGCAGGGCAAAAAAGGCAATTTGACGAGGAGAGGACATTATTCTGTATTCTGAGTTCTGCTAGTTAAGTTAGCACCTTCAAACCTTGATCTTTTACTAGTATCCGAAAAAAGTTTGTTGCCATCTGTAGATATTAATTACTTAACACCTTTCTCAAATTCTAATTGAGAAGCTCAGATGTTAAATTACCAAGCTTTCAGGAAAATTCTTTTCTAAGCTGACGTAATTATGGCAAATATTCCAAAAATGATGAATTTTGGAGGAAATTCGCTCATGACTGACACAATTAGTAATCCTGCTCAACATCCTGAAGTCACACAACAACTCTCTGAAAATATTATTCTTACCACCCTTGATGATCTCTATAACTGGGCAAAAATGTCGAGTCTGTACCCGATGATGTTTGGTACAGCTTGCTGTTTTATGGAGTTTATGGCTGCCTATGCTTCGCGTTTTGATATGGAACGTTTTGGGATGATTCCTCGTGCGACACCGCGACAGGCAGACTTATTAATTACTGCTGGTACAATCACGATGAAATATGCGCCAAATTTGGTGCGGCTCTACGAACAAATGGCAGAACCAAAGTATGTGATGGCAATGGGAGCTTGTACAATCACAGGTGGGATGTTCTGTGTTGATTCTCCTAGTGCCGTTAGAGGAGTAGATAAATTAATTCCCGTTGATGTTTACATTCCTGGATGTCCTCCTAGACCGGAGGCTGTGATTGATGCAATTATTAAACTGCGGAATAAAATTGTGAATGAAAGTATTCAGGAGCGGTGGCAAACGAAACAAAGCCATCGTTATTACAGTATCCCCCATAAAATGAAGGTGGTGTCTCCAATTAGTGATGGCAAATATTTGCACAAAGCAGAGATGCAAGCTCCACCAAAAGAAGTAATCGCAGCTACCGGATTACCTTTACCTTTAATTGCCCAATCTCAGTCTCAAGTTCGACAAAGTAGTGATTGAAGACTTAGAAGTGATTTTCAATATTTTGCAGAGACGTAGCAGTGCTATGTCTCTATAGTTCATCCTTTGCACAAATGCTTTCCAATTTTCTCCAAGAATGCGACAAATGACAGGATACAAAGACGCGGCGATGGATGCGCCACAATATTTTGGAGAAGCAATATAATTTGCTGACTTTTTTTAAAAAGTTCAATTCGGATTACTATAATATTTTTTCATTGGGAAAATAAGTAAACTTACTCAGCAATAAATTACTTTTTCTTGCGAATTGTCAAGTTATAACCAAAATATATGCCAATTATTAATTTTTCATACATAAAGAAGGATTGAAAAGCTGGTAATTGTAACAGTAGTTGCAAAATTTTTGTTTACTTAGATTCATAATGACAATGGAGTATTTTCCGCTAGTTTTTACTAGTTGAAATGGCGGTTCTTACCACCTGCTATATCTGTCGTTTTATTTACAATAAAAACGTCAACATAAAAATATCAATGCGATACGCGCTTAAGCTTTAATCCTTGGTAATACTGGAAACTGGCAAAAGCGATCGCACGACAATTTCCACCTAAATCAAGATGAAGTGAGAACATCATGCCACAAACTTTAGATGTAATCCAGGCTGCTGTCACCTCCTACCAAGAAGGCAAAAAAACGATTGATGAAGTCATTCTAGAGTCGGTAATTGAAGCTCGTAACGCTTGTGAAATTAACGGCAATCAATCACAAGAATGTGCAGTTGCTTGGGATATCGTAGAAGAATTACAAGCCGAGCGATCGCACCGCAAACAAGCAACTAAAATCCAAACTTCACTCGACCATTACTGCTATTTGCATCCCGAAGCCGCAGAATGTCGTGTTTATGATGTTTAATAGTTAATAATTAATAGTTAATAAATAATGGCTAATGGTGATGAACTGTTAGCCATTATTTATTTGATGAATAATGGCTAATTTTTAATTATTAATTAAGAACTATTTCAATTCATTCACAGCTGACTGTGTCAACTTCTGAATATCAACTAAATTGGGGGCTATCTCCTGACTTGCCATTGCTAACCATAATAGGTATTCTACATTTCCCGCCGGTCCAGTAATTGGGGACCAAGTTAAACCTTGATATCGCCATCCTACTTTTTGTGCAGTTTCTAATATCTGAAAAATAGCATCTGCATGGTCATGAGAATCGCGCACAACTCCTTTTTTGCCAACACGATTTTTACCAACTTCAAATTGTGGTTTCACGAGTAAAACCATCTCGCGTGGCGGTTGAGATAATTCCCATAAAACAGCCAATATTTTAGTTACAGAAATAAATGAAACATCAACAACAATAAAGTCAGCTACTTCTTGGGAATTAAGGGAATCTAAAGGGAATTCTTTATATAAAACTTCTGGTTTCAGATGTCTAATATTTGTCCGTTCAAGTAAAATTACTCTTGCATCATTGCGTAACTTCCAGTCAACTTGTCCATAACCAACATCAACACCGTAAACTAATTTTGCTCCGGCTTGCAGCAAACAATCGGTAAATCCACCTGTAGAAATACCAGCATCTAAACAAACTCGTTCGGCGACAGAAATATTAAAAGTATCTAAAGCTTTAGCTAGCTTCTCACCACCACGGGAAACAAAACGCGATCGCTCTTTGATGGTAATTTCCCCATCTACATCTACTTCCGTGCCAACCTTATCAATAATCCTACCATTAACAGTTACTTCCCCCGCTTGAATGAGACGCTGCGCTAACGCACGGGATGTACAGAGATTTTTTTCTACTAGTAGGATGTCGAGTCGTTGTTTTGCCAATTTTGAGTATTTAATCCTATGAAAATTAATAAATAACTATTTAATTATCCATCCAATTTAGTCTATTCAATATCTAAAAAATAGATTTTGATGAATGTTCTGAAAAGCCAGACAAGGAATATTATATATTAATTATTCACTCACAACGTCCTGCCTTTTTAACAAAAGAGGGTGGAAAATACTCTCTTCCACCCAACTCTATAATTATTAACTTTTAATTCCTAATAAGAAGGTACAGAAGGATCAATTTCCTTACTCCAAGCAAGGATACCACCTTTCACATTTGTGCCTTCGATGCCTGCATTCTTTAAAATACTTAAAGCTTTTGCAGAACGAATTCCCGACTTACAATGAACAATTAAACAGTGTCCATTGACAATATCCTTCACCTGACTAATGCCATCACCATCTTCAATATCAGGTAGCGGAATCAGAACCGAACCAGGAATTTTCGCAATTTCATACTCATGGGGGTTACGAACATCGAGCAATACAAAATCCTTCGCACCGCCATCAAGTAACTGCTTCAATTCCTGTACAGTCATTTCTGGAATATCCATCTGCTGTTTTGCCTCCTCTGCTTTCGCTTGGGGAATGCCACAGAACTGTTCATAATCGATTAATTTTTCGATTACCGGACGTACGGGATTAGGACGTAATTTCAACTCCCGGAACTTCATATTTAATGCATCATACAGCAATAAACGTCCGCTTAGAGTTTCACCCTTACCCAAAACAATTTTGACAGCTTCAGTTGCTTGAATTACCCCAATAATTCCCGGCAAAATCCCCAATACACCACCTTCAGCACAGGAAGGAACCATTCCCGGTGGTGGTGGTTCTGGGTATAAATCACGATAGTTGGGACCACCTTCGTAGTTAAATACCGTAGCTTGTCCTTCAAAGCGGAAAATTGAACCGTAGATGTTGGGCTTGTTTAACAACACACAAGCATCATTTGTCAGATAGCGCGTCGGGAAGTTATCTGTCCCATCAATAACAACATCATACGGACGAATAATATCCAGCGCATTCTGCGATGTAATCTGGGTTTCGTATAAATCAACCTGACAGTAAGGGTTAATTTCGAGAATACGATTTTTTGCCGATTCAATTTTGGGTTTACCTACCCAAGAAGTACCGTGAATAACTTGGCGTTGCAAATTGGAAGTATCGACAACATCAAAATCAACAATACCGATGCGTCCGATACCAGCCGCAGCCAAATATAACAGCAACGGCGAACCGAGTCCACCAGTACCAATACATAAAACACTAGCAGCTTTGAGACGTTTTTGACCTTCTACACCAACTTCCGGCAAAATTAAGTGGCGAGAATAACGTTCGTAATCGTCCTGACTTAACTGGACTTCATCCAGATTCGGATTCAGCGTCATAGCAATTCGATGAGGAAGAGCGGACTATCTATACTACCTAATAATGGTGACACAAGGGGAGTGGGGGTAGTAGTTATTAATATGGGAACAGTGAATTTGTTTTCAATCACAGTCTATTTGTGGGCTGAAGATGAAAAATAAATATTGGGTTGTGGATTTTGGCGGGTGCTTTGGCGAAGATTCTTGTTGACTGCATCATAAAGATATTAATTGTGACAACATGTAGCTCAGAAAATTACGATTTTGATATTCAAAATTGTGATTTTTTTGAATTCAAATATCAGGTGAGATGGAAATATTACTTTACATGTATGAAATTTTTGCTTAAATATTTTCAGGAAATCAAGTTAGGTAAAGCAATTCTCTGGTGTTATCTCATTTGGTACATTGTAGTTGTTTATTTTTATTTTGACCCTTCCTTAAAAATATGGGGTAATGCAATTGGTATTAGTGCTGTCATTGGTACAGGTTTATTGTTAAGTGTTTCTGCTGGTAAAACTGGCGCAAGGGATAATTGGCAAACATTCAGGTTATATCTCATGCCCTTTTGTGTCTCCAGTTTTTCTGCTTTAATTAAAGACCAAGAATTTATCGTATTTATATCACCCAAAATTCCCGAAACATTAATATCAGTATTCTCCTGTACTGTGTTTCTAGTAGGTATTTTTGTAATTAAATTAGTTAGAAATAAAATTATTTGAATGCATATTATTCATCTTCAACGATCGCAATTTCTTCTGATTGAAATTGATGGTTCTCATCTAGACACCAGCTTTTCACCTCAATAACTTTGCCTTTGTCTACAGAAACGATGATATAGGAATATTCTTGCCAAGCTTGGGCGCGATCGCATTCGGAAGGAATTGCTGGATAATCAGGGTGAGAGTGGAAAATCCCAATGATATTTAGGGATTCGTCACGGGCTTGTTTTTGTATTTGTAACATAACTTGAGGCGCGATCGCATATCTTCTTTCTTTGCCAAAATCCCCTGGGGTTTCCGGAATCCAGGCATTTTCGGTAGTTATTATTTGCACCGTTTTTTTGCCACTACTAGATATTTCCCCCAATAAAATACCGCAGCATTCTTCCGGGTAAATACTCTCCGCATGGGTATAAATTACGTGCAAATGTTCGGGAAGAAGATAAATAACCACATCCAACCTATCTATTCTAAAACCAAAACCAATCAAGCTTGTAGTTGCAACTTCAATTGAGCGATCGCATCTAAATACTCTGGTATCCCTTCACTACCCACCTCACAAGCCATTCTATCCACAGCCAAAATATCATCACCGTAAAAAACCTTACCCAGTTCTACAGCCTTCCCCTTATCTGGTTTCCAATCATCGCTAATAAATTTTAAATTACCATCAACCACCGCACCATCAAACAAATGTCCAATACTGAAATAAACATCCTGTAAAACTTGTGGCACAGAAGGACGATGCAATTGCCCGCGAGATTTTGCACTTCTGGCTTTGTAGCGGGCACGGGGGAATAATCCGTAGAGGTTTTTCAATGAAGCTGAGATTAACGCCGCATTCAAAAAAGTTCGCTTCAACGCACCTACAGTAATTCGACAATCAACCTCTGTTAAAATCGCCGGTGCAACCATTGACTTAAACCGCACGGGAGCAGGGGAAAGATTTGGGTATTCCCGCAAAGGTAACTCATCCGCATCTAACAGTTGCATCCCCTCATCCAACAATATATGTACACCCAAACGAGTCGCAATTTCCGCCAGCGATACATGGGAACATACCCCTTCCACAACCAAAATTTCTGCATTGGGACTAGCTTTTCGCAAACCCCGCAACACTTCACCCAAAACTTGCATACTCACGGTGACAGGTGGAGCTACAGGATAACCCAAATTGGGCTTAACTAAGATACGTTTGGCATTAATCGCTGGCGCTGGTGGTTGATAAATAAAATCGCTGGTATTGACGACTTGGACAGGGGAATGCAGAGTTTGTGTCATGCGGAGAAGAAGAAGGAGAAAACGCAACAATTATTAATAATCATAGGCTGAATCTGACTCAGAAAACTTGATCCCCCTCCATCCACTGCAAAACCCGATTCCAAGCCCACCAAATATCAGGATCATTGGCTTGTTTCTGCCCTTTGTGGCTATTTGCATAAACAGCATGACCCCCGTATTTTGTCAACAATAAATTTATCTGGGGATTCTTCGCGCAAGCCGCCTCTAAATCTGGTGCGATCGCAGGGTCAAAAAATGGGTCATTTTCGGCGTAAATAATTAAAGTGGGGATTTCCAGACTGGGCAAAAAATATAAAGGGCTGGTGGCATCATAATATGCTTCCACTGTGGGGAAACCCAGATTTCCAATGACTAACTCGTGATCGAATGCCCAAATACTATCAATGCGATCGATTGCGGCGGGATCAATTGCACCAGGATGGGCATCGTGAATTTGCCCAGCCAATTTTTTTAAACTCCTAGCAATACCCTTTTCAATGTACCTACCCTGCGGATGTCCTAAAAGATAAGAGAGCGATCGCTTGGCATCCAAACTTGGACAAATAGCTGCTATTCCTCCAATATCCTGTGTCTCTAAAATCCCTGCTGTTGTTTTCCCCGCCCATAATGCCATTTGCCCTCCCAAGGATAAACCAACAAACCAAAACTTCCTTGGACATCCCCAAGATTGAGCTTGTGAGGCAATCCTGAGAAAATCTTCCCCCTCATACAAACCATCGGAAGTCAAAGCCGGAGATAATTCCAGGGATTTTCCGTGGGCACGCCAATCAAATAGCACCACAGCATAACCGCTTGCATATGCCTTACGTCCCCAAATTCGTAGTAACCATTGATCTTCTAAATTGCCAGCAATTCCATAGGTGGCGACAACTGTACCGCGAGCATTTTCAGGAATTGCCAATAAACCAAAAAGTGGTGTATTCCTAGCTCCTGTAAATATTTGTTGCTGATATGGTGGTTCGAGGGCAAAAACTGTATTCTCCCAATTGTGGCTAGTCTGAAAACCAGCATGTAGGGTCATGGCGAAACCATTTTGTAACCACCCAGGCGGAATATAAGCAGGAAAACGCATGATATATATAAATTTTGTCTATTTATAACCAGGATTCACAAATATTTCATCTTAATCTTTATGTTAGATTTAAAAACTTTTTTATAATCAATACAGCAATCTTTGCACCACTCAAAGATTCTTAGTTTCTCTTTAACAAAGTAGTCATAACAATACATAATGCCAAGGATTCTTGTCATAGACGACGACCCCGCTATTTCAGAACTCGTTGCTGTCAATCTCGAAATGGCTGGCTATGATGTCAGCCAAGCCGAAGACGGCATCAAGGGTCAGGCATTAGCACTACAGCTACAACCAGACCTAATCATGCTCGACTTGATGCTACCCAGAGTTGATGGATTTACAGTTTGTCAACGCTTGCGTCGGGACGATCGCACGGCTGAAATCCCGGTATTGATGCTCACGGCATTAAGTCAAACTCAGGATAAAGTCGAAGGTTTCAACGCTGGTGCCGATGATTATCTGACTAAACCGTTTGAAGTTGAGGAAATGCTGGCGCGAGTCCGGGCGTTACTGCGACGTACAGACCGCATCCCCCAAGCCGCCAAACACAGCGAAATCCTGAATTATGGTCCCCTCACCTTGGTTCCTGAGCGTTTTGAGGCGATATGGTTTGGCGAAACCGTCAAATTAACCCATTTGGAATTTGAATTGTTGCACTGTCTGCTGCAACGTCATGGTCAAACTGTCTCCCCTAGCGAAATTCTCCGCGAAGTTTGGGGTTACGATCCCGATGATGACATCGAAACAATTCGTGTCCATATCCGCCACTTACGTACCAAACTGGAACCAGACCCCCGCCATCCTCGTTACATCAAAACTGTATACGGCGCAGGATATTGTTTAGAAATGCCTAGCACTCCAGCATCAGGAGAAGGAGCGCCAATGTCTGTAGTTGAGTAAAAATATGGTGTTTTCTCTTAGCACACAACTATGGCACTCTCTTCCGAAATTGTTCGGCGAGTGCCAAAGATTTTGATGTTCATTTGAATACCACAACCCAAAATCCCAAAATTTTATTACCCATCAACTAAATGTTTCGCACCAAAGCAACTTCATCTTTAAACCAAAAACTGCTAGAAACTGGACTCACTAAATCGCCATAGTGCCTTCCGATTAGACTTCAATGCTAATAGCTAAAGGCTACTAGCTAACTGCTCGCAGTATAACTATTTTGGATTCCGAACCCTGAATCTTACTTTTGGAGAAATTTTTTGCGAGTCACAACATAAAGCCCTAACAGAGATAGCCCACCGACAACTCCTGGCTCTGGTACTTTTTCAGTAGCGGGAACAAGATTTATCTTCGCGTAAATTCCGGCTTTGGTTGTTGCACCTTCGATCGCACGCAACTCTTTGGCACTTGTCAACCCCCCATCTTGACTAAAACCTGTCAATTCTAGAGTGTACTCTTTACCGTCATAACTAAAACTGCGTTTGGCAAATGCTGGTGTGGGAAAAACATAATCAGCATTAGCTATGTCGGTAATGGGTATATTTGGGTCATTTTGTGTATTGATCAACTTAAAATCAAATTCAAAAACCTCTGTTTTGACAACAGGATTGTTGAAGGATAGACGCAAATTAAGTGGGACTTTCTCAACATTAGTATACAAAGGCACTGTGCCGTTGTAGTAACTTAAATCTCCAATTTTAAATAAAGAGTTGATGTTAGATGCAAATGATGTTCCCTCAAATAAGAGGCTATTAGCTGGAGTCGCAAACCTAGGATTGTCGGGGAGCGATAACCCCCATTTAAAATCATTTGTCCCAACACCATTATAAGTGGCATAAATATTAAAAGCACCGGGGTCTGGTTCTCCCCATGTTCCGCTAGAATTACCTGAAAAGATTAATGCTTGAGCTTGATTTGAGAAACCAAGTGCTGCGACAGCAGTAATCGTACATGCAGATAATGTAACACCGAAAACAGAACTTAGTTTCATCACCATCTGTCTCAAATCTACACCAGAGTTTTTTTCTTTTTGAAGATGTAACTAATCCACGTTAGTAAAAATACGGAGAAATTGCCAAGGCTTAAGCATGGTGTTCATAAAATCTTTATATTGTCTTTGTGAATCCTTGTCACAATGACTTGTATGGATGCCTTGGATTCTCGTATTTCCAGTAATAGTTAGCCAACAAAAAATACTTGATCGATATATTATTGCCAATATCAATCAAGTATCAAGCAATTAGACTTTTCAAAAACAGTCAAATAAAAATTATTGAGCTTGAAGAAAATTTTCTTTGCGTAACAAATAATTGATGAATTGAAGAATATATTTAAGTTTATGTAGTCATTGGCTGGATTGTTAGTAGCTTTTAGAACATAATTTTAATTGTACTAAAGTTCAAAACAAGAGAATAACTCGACAATATTTAAGTATATATACTTAAAGTTGAGACTTTCCCGGCTTTCTCTACTTTATTAGAGTTTTGATGGTAGCGGTGATTGATTTTTAACTTGATAACTGATCAGTTTTCTGACATCTTCAGGAGCTAAATTAAATAATTGAGCAATCATAATTTCGATCATCTCCACTTCAGTAACTGGCAATACAAATTCCAGCTTTTTTAGAGCATTATTAGCAGTTCTAACCTCCACAAAGCTAAATCCTGGCTTTTTATGAATTGCAGCTTTGATTGCTGTCAAATTCAGGGCAAGTTTTGCTTGTATTTTTTGGTTTAGCTCTAGTTTTTTAATTTGAGGATATATTCCTAATTTTCGTGCGATCGCAACTTCGGGAATTTTGGAGTTAGAAATTTCTAATTCTAATCTTTTCAGCAGGGAATTTGTAGTTTTAATCTCAACTTGAGTAAACATTTTTTCCGGTTCTATTTTCACAGAAATGACTGTAAAATCTAGCGTTAGCAAGACCTGCGGAATGGTATCAACTTGCAACCTATCTAAAGTTCTATAGGAAAGACTTAATAAATGCTTTGTGAGTAAATCACTACCAGTCCAAAAAGTAATTCCGACAAGTAGTAAAGGTAGAAATAGCAGTAAAAATTGTAGACGAAAATCAGGCATAATTAAGAATGAATAGCTATATGCAGGATTGTCGCTAGACATTCCCAGCTTCTGGTGGCGATCGCAATAGTTACGATATAGTTGCGATACTTAATATACTGTTACAGTATTTGGTTTATTTGCGTCAACTAAATTAGTTATTATTTCTTTCATTTCCTAGATAATACTGACTATTTTTTATAGTCACAAATTTAGTTCTATTTAAAACTACCTATTGGTAGATATGCTTGATTACTGATGCTGAATATTAGAAAATAAAAATCTCAAATTAGATAGAAGACATAGAGAAGGCAAACATTATTTAATGTTAAAGGAAAGATGATAATTTGATTGTAAGGGTGGATGCGAAAAAGTGTTATGCGAATTTTACTAGTAGAAGACGATTTTGAACAATTAGAACCACTGCAAGGTATTTTGTCTGAGTCAGGCTATATTGTAGATGCTGCGGAAGATGGGGAAATCGCCCAGTGGCTGATTTCGCAAAAAGATTACGATTTATTAATTGTTGACTGGATGTTACCAACAATTAGTGGGTTAAACTTGTGTCGCCAATATCGTCTCTCCGGTAAAAATTCACCAGTATTAATGTTAACTGCTAAAGACACCACGGCTGATAAAGTGATGGGCTTGGATGCAGGAGCAGATGACTATTTAGTTAAACCTGCTGATTTAGTCGAACTCTTAGCACGAGTACGTGCTTTAGGACGAAGAGTCCCCACTTGGCAAGGAGATAGCTTACGTATAGCGGATTTACAATTGCATTTGGCTGAATTAACCATAGAACGAAATCAACTAAAAGTAGAATTATCCCCACGTGAAGCACAATTATTAGAATACCTAATGCGTCATCCTAATCAGGTTTTGACTCGCAACCAGATTGAAGAAGTTTTGTGGGAGTGTGGTATGGAACCAGAAAGCAACGCCTTAACAGTATTAGTGCGTAAGTTGCGACAGCGTTTACAGATATTGGGTGCCGGAGACTGGATTAGAACTGTTTATGGTATGGGTTATCGCTTAAATTCACAAAATTAAATTAACAGTTGTAGAGTGTATATGAATAATATTGAGATAATATCAAGTCCGCCTAAATAACTACTAACTATATATTATGTTTAATCGTAGCCGTCGCAATCTCGCCAGCTGGTTCACATTAACAATGGGGAGTATTTTAATTGTATTTGCGGCGGTAGTTTACTATTGGGAAGTAATAGACGAACTGGAGGAACTAGATCGATTACTGTTAAAAAAAACTAGTGTCATGGCAGCAAATGTCAAGTCAGAGTTACATAATGGTCAGCAACAGCTAGACTTAGAACATGTACCATTGTTAGGAAGCCTAGTACAACCGTTGCCAGATAGTCAACTAGTGTATGCCAGTTGGTATGATGAACAAAAGCAATTAGTACAATTCTTTGGTACAATTCCTAGCGATCGCCTTTCAGTATCAGGTGGATTCGATACTATTGAAACCAGTAGTCAAATATGGATGCGTCAGGTAACTTTACCTGTTTACCAAAATAGTTTACTCATTGGTTATTTGCAGGTAGCAATGCCAATGACTGCGACTGAAAGCGTCTTAGCTGAATTTCGGCTAGTTTTGGCTATCTCAGTGCCCATTACCCTAGGTGTAATTGCCCTGACTGGTTGGTGGTTGGGAGGACTGGCAATGCAACCAATTCGCCAAAGTTATGATCATCTGCAAAGATTTACAGCTGATGCTTCTCATGAATTGCGATCGCCTCTAACAGCAATTATTAGCAATTCTCAGTACGGCTTTTTGTCTAAATCTACTGATATAGAGTTACAACGCCAGCGCTTTCAAAAAATTTTTGAGATTGCTAAATCAATGAGCATTTTAGTAAATAATCTCCTATTTCTGGCACGCTCTCAAGGTCAATTACCCATTGAATCATTGCAAGAAATTGTTCTCAATGATTTACTTGTGCAAATAACAAATGATTATGCTACCCTGCCCGATGCACAGCATCTTAATTTAGTTACAAAATTACCAAATGATTGTGTCACTGTGCTTGGTGATGCTAATTTACTCACTCAATCAGTCATTAATTTACTTAATAATGCTTGTAAATATACTCCTGCTGGTGGTCAAATTCAATTACAATTATTTACCCAGTCACATTGGGCTGTAATTCAAGTTGTCGATAATGGTATTGGTATTCCTGAAGCTGATTTACCACATATTTTGAGAGATTTTATCGAGTGGATAAAAAACGCTCTCGCAAAACCGGAGGATTTGGTTTGGGACTAGCTATTGCTCAACAAATCATTCAATCTCATCGAGGTCAAATTAGAATTACAAGTGTATTCAAACAGGGAACCACTTTACAAATTCTTTTGCCTCTCAGAGGTTATCTATAAAGTAAATCTTCAGACTAAAGAAATCCGGTTTCTTGGATTTAAATATCGCGAGCATCATCTGAACTTTTTGATGAGAAACCGAATCCTGAATTTTATATTAAGTCGAGAAAAATCCAATTCTCTAAACTTTTATGATTCAGTTTTTCGTTGTTTATTCACTATCTCTACTATAGGACTATCATGTCTGTTAGGGTCTTTCTTTTGTTTTTTAGTGCCATCAGATTGCTTTTTAGCTTTTTTCGCTTCTCTATTACCTTTTCTCTCTTTTGACATCATAATTCTCCAATTGAATTGATGTGACTTGAATCTAAATTTTTGATTTTTAATTTCTGTGAGCAGCCAGACTAACTATGGAGGTAAAACTGATTCACCTCCAACATCAACATCTGCGTTTAGAAAGGTTGGAACATGAAAGTCCAGAGGATACTTGCAATCGCGATCGCCATTAAGCTGAGGTTGAAAAAACGACCTACTGTCAGGTTCCGTCCCAGTGCTTTATCTTCTCTACCTCTAGTGAAAAATATTGACCAGGCTTGAGTTGCGTTGATTTTCTCAAAGTGATTGAAATCGGCTCTGAAGACAATAGGACTGAGCAGAGAGGGATTATTTAAGCTAACATTCGTTGTCATTGTTTTTATCCTTATTAATTAAGATTCTACAAAGGTATTCAGGCTATATTTATATGGTGAGGTGCAAATTCCTAAAGACTAGTCAAAATAGCAATTACGACTAGGTTTGCTAATAACAAGAACGAAAATTCCACTCGTTATTCTGGATACTGAGAAAGCAAAACCAAGGCTTATCCATCATGTACTTTCAAAGATTTGATGGCGTAGTTATTCAGCCTACCGAATTATTCAATCACTAAACCGTTTTTACCAGTTCTGTTGTTTGTTTTTGTGATCTTGTATAGATCAAACTTAACATTTTTATGACAAAACTGCAATGTTTATTGCGAAATAAATCAAATAATGATATTAGAAATACTCGTAATCCCTTTGGAACATCTAGAAAATTATGGGGCAGCAACTATAAGTAGTTGTCACCCCATAAACATATTGATTGGAACAATGGCACTTTTACTAACTAAATGCTCGTGTAAGTAATTTTGTTTTAACTACTTAGTAATAGCAATATCAGATTTGCCATCTATACAGGAAATTATGCAGGCATCAACACTGTATCAATGATGTGGATGACACCGTTATCAGCAGCAACATCAGGTGTTGTGACTGTGGCATCATTTACCTTTACACCATGAGAAGCGTCAATTTTCACATCTTCACCTTCAACCGTTTTAGCTGACTTCAGTTTCACCACATCAGCCGCCATCACTTTGCCGGAAACAACATGATAAGTGAGGATTTTTTTGAGTTTGGGAATGTCCTTCAAGAGTGCGTCTACTGTACCTTGGGGAAGCTTGGCAAACGCCTGATCATTAGGTGCAAAAAGGGTGAATGGACCTTTTCCTTTAAGAGTATCTACTAAACCAGCAGCTTTAACAGCAGCAACTAGTGTACTGAAAGAACCAGCCTTAACGGCGGTATCAACAATATCAGCCATTTAATTTTACCTAGTAAGCGTGTAATCTGCGGACAAGAGCTAGAATGGCACCTCGCTGTTAGAAATCATGTTTTAGCAAGCGTTTGAAAACGTATAATTTGTATAGATTCTCCTAAAACATTCCAAAGATACAGCAAGTGACATCTTAAACACAAAAAAAACTTCCCAATGCTAAAGCAAAGGGAGGATGTAATTAATGCAATGCTGTGATGTACTCCCCACACTCCCTTTCAGATGAGTGTGGGCAATGTTTCAGATTTGTGAGTTAATCTCAGGAAACTCTTCTAGCGCACAAAACCCAAGTTCATTAGTTCCTGGGGAGATGCCAGCACATCAATTCCCACAAAGAAAATCTTGCCTTGCGGGTTGAGCAAGAATCGCCATGCGAGATTTATGCCCAAACTCTCACCAAACCAGGGAGTTTGGACTTTACCTGTCACTTTAATCTGGGTAAACTCTCCCTCTGCTGGTTCCGATACTCCTTGTTCTGGCATTAGCTTGAGTCCATAACATTCTTCACGCATATATGCGAGGATCGACTCATGACCGACAATCGGTTCTCGGAAAGGCGGTTTTAGGGCACCATCCTCGGTAAATAAAGCCACAGCTGCCTGAAAGTCAAAGACATTCATATTCTCCATGTAGCTGAAGACTGTCAAGTGATCGATGCCTTTAATACTGACCTTAGTTCGAGGTGCAATATCTTTAGGAGGAAGCACAGGCTCTTTGACTTTTGCAGTACCACCTGTTGGGGTATATCCCATATTGACGACAACATCCTGGAATACGGTGAGTTGTTGTCCTCCTTCCAGTTGACTGATGGTTTGTAATAAATCCGATGCCTTTGCGGACAGTTTATAGCCTTCTGGAATCGGAGCCACGATTGAGAGTTTCATCCACTCACTTAACTGATACCAGAAACCTAATTTGACATTTGTACCAAAAGATGAGTAAGTCTGACAGATGGGAGTGTTAGTGTGATTAACCAAATCGCACATGACTTGCGTTTGCTGCAAAGCTGGCATCTGCTTGATTTGAGTCAGGGTTTTTTCTGCAAATGCCATATTCGCTAATGACATAGCTGCGGGAGTGATTGTAACTCCCATCTCAGTGTAGGCAAACCAAAGTAAAGCTAACTGTTCTTCAGCACTGAGTTGATTGAATGATTCAACGATCGCTGGAACTGCATCAGCAACTTGAGTTTCCGGGAAAATGGAACGTGCAGACTCGATAGTAAACGACATTTTTCAAAATCTCCAGAACGAAATGACATTAATTTGTTGATAGTGTTTCAAAAATAGTGATGCTAACTTAGAAATGCCGGATATAAATACTTCTCAGCTTAAAAACTATTAAGTGGATAAATGGATAAGTACCTTTGAGAGTATCTAGTAATTTGCTAGTCTTGGTTGTCGGAAGCAGCTTTCACGGTAATATCAACAATCTCAACTATGTAATCTAAATAGCTTTTTACTATTTATTCACAACGTTTAGCATGACATCCTGCTGTTAGAAATCATGTTCGATTCAGTGTTTGATTGGTATATATTTTGTATAGTTTGTACTGGAAAGACTTAAATATTTACAAAAAAACAAAAAATGAAATTGCATATTTTAAAATATGTATCTTTGGAATGATAAACAGACTTTAACTGCTTCTCAAGAAGGTAATCAAAGTTAGAATTTCTAATTATTGGATAGATTTTTAATTAGTAATCATTTGTTTAAATAACTTATAATAAGAGTATGAAATTTATCTGAGGGCATACATTTATGCACAACATCGATAAAGAAGAGAAAACCTTCAATATTGATGAAAACTTTCAGGAGTAATCCATGATATTCAAGAAGCGAATTCAAATCATATTATTGGGATTTGCTATATGGTTTTGCCTCTTGATTGGTGTTGGGCAGAACCCGATTATGGCAGCAACTCTTGCGGAGACTGGAGCAATATCTCAAGGAAGGATGCAAACTCTGCCTGAAGAAACCCTCAATCTAGAATTGGGAGTCGATCGCTTTCTCACGTCAATTCCAGCCGGCTATTACACAATCGCCAGTGTCGAAGGGTTGAAAAGTCTGCTAGAGAACCCTCAAACTCTATTGATAGATGTGCGAGAATCCTCTGAGTATCGCTTGGGACATATACCTAAAGCAATCAATATTCCTCTGCGAACCTTGACTCATAATTTAGATAAAATAGTACGCGATCGCCCTGTAGTGTTGTACTGTTCCTCCGGCTACCGCTCGGCAATGGGGGTGATGACATTACACTTGTTGGACTACGAAAATGTTCAGGGGTTTCCACCTAGTTTTGCAGGCTGGAAAGCAGCAGGAGAAGCGATCGCCAGATTATAACTAGATAACTAGTACAGTACGGCAGAAATGAAGCAACCATTCTAAAATGACAAAAAGCTTCTGAAATAAGCTTTATTCCTTCTGCCTTCTGCCTTCTTACTTCTGCCTTCACGTACTAGTCAAGATTAGCCTTCAAACCCACAAAATTGCGATCGATGACAACCAGAAAATAAAACGGATAATTAATCGCCGACTTAAGCGAAACTAGCTACTCTGCAAACTAAATACACCATCTGAATCTGGGAGGTTCCTCATGGATACTAGTCTTCCACTCGAAAGTATATCCTTATCGCGACGACGACTTCTCAACTTCATCACCGGAGCCGCAGTTGCTGCGGTCGCAGGTTCCGCCCTTTATCCAGTCGGAAAGTTTTTCATTGCTCCAGCAGAAAAAACAGGAGCAGGGGGAGCTATTCTTGCTAAAGATATTCTGGGGAAGCTAATTCCAGCCGCACAAATTCTAGCAGAACCACCGGGAACCCGCGCCCTGGTTGCAGGTCTGGCAGGAGAGCCGACCTACCTGATTGTTAAAGAAGATAACACCTTGGATCATATCGGACTTGTCGATAACTGCACTCACCTTGGTTGTACCTTCCCCTGGAATCCTCTGGATCAGCAGTTTCAATGTCCCTGTCATGGTTCTCGCTATGCTCCTGATGGAACAGTGGTGCGTGGTCCGGCTCCTCTGCCACTTAAGATTGTCCAGGTTGCCGTAATTGATAACAGCATTTTGATTTCCCCCTGGACAGAAACCGATCCCCGCACTGGAGAAAAGCCCTGGTGGGTTTAAAGATTCGGAATCTCAGGCTCTCCGGAGAATTTAGCTAGAAAAATTCAATGATTCAATACCTTCAATACTCAGAGACTTATCAGTTCAGAATTTCAAAAGACTCATTACTATAATTTGGAAATATCGGAGCTAACTGCTTTTCCAAACTTAGATCATCATATCTAGGGACGTGACCCAAAATCCGTTGAGCGATCGCATATGCAGATTGTTGGCAAAGCGCTAAACTGCCAAGCACAGCAAAAAACTCATCAAAATTCAGGGGTTTGGTGAACCACATGTCAAACCCATCAGACAGAGCGCGTTGAAGCATCTTTTCATCGGCATAGCCTGTCACTGCTATTGCTAGCACTGATTTCCCCCGCTCTCCTACTTTGGTTCTGATTTGTTGAATCAGGTCATAACCATCTTCGTTTGGTAAAGCAATATCACTCACGAGGACATCAGGTTGCCATTGGCGGAATATTTCTAGAGCTTCCTGGGCTGAAGCAGCTTTTTGCGCCTCAACGCCATAGATTTGCAGCAGCAGCATCATCACATCGCAGAAATCGACATTATCATCTACAAGAAGCACTCTTAGACCTTGGAGGGATGAAATATTAGTTGAAAATTCATTATTTGTATACATTGAAACTCCAGTTGGGATTTCAGAACTAGTGCTAAAGACCCTTGGCGGGAGGATATAGGCGATTAATGGATGGCAACTTAAACAGTGTATGGCTTTTGACTTTACTGGCTCGGTTGAAATTTTAGTAAGCGGCAATCAATCATTGAAGATTCAACTAAGCTCTATTAGTATTCCTCTACAGCATCACAAGCTGTTATCTTCATTTCTAGGCTGATTAGTTTTATTTGGTGAAATTACGATACAAAAAGTAAGAAAAAGTGTTGATTGGAATTATTTGAATGAGCGCTCACTGAAACAATAGGAAACTTTTAGAACTAGATTTAATGGAAAGTTGCAGACAATCAGTCGTTTGTCAATTTAACTGTTACTCCTGCGGATAAAACGAATATGTCACCCACTCACTCAGTGGGTTTGCATCTGCCGCCAAAGAGTCGTCACCCTGACAAATAAATGTCACAAAGTAGTATAGTTTTTCTTGCGTGTGGACAAACTTACCGTATTCAATCTGCCGAGTTATTTCCACAGGGGTAGCTTTGTCTAATGAGGGAAGGGGAACAAGTTTTAAGCTAACACTTAATGGAGCCGATTGCACGAGGTCTTTAGTCCCTCGATCTACTACAGGTGAAATTACCCATTCCTGATCCCATGGGTGTGATACAGGTGAGATAATTTGTAGGTAAGGAGTGTTTTTATCAACCCAGTACCATGCTCCTCGATTCCAAGATTGAACAGGGATGTAATTTTCTTGGGCTGGTAGTTGTCCGATAAATTTTAGAAAACCCGTATTTTGCCGATCTATTAGGTTCATTGTAATAATTCCTGAAAATAGTACTTATTATTTTTCAAATATTTTGATATTAGAATTTCTGAATCCCTAACTATTCCTAATAGTCTACGGCAAAAACTTTGCAGGGATAAAAACCTCCGTACCAATCTGCAAAGGACTAGCGATAAAATTAGCTTCAGAAATCAATTTTTATCTACTATCATTGCTCTAAACAGCTAGCAATTATTTATATATAGAAAAGTCCTGAATCTTGACTCTTCTAGAATGACAGATACATGATTGAAATAAAGTTTTGGTAAAGGTTAAATAAGTATAAGAAGTATAAAATCAGTGTCTAGTGTTTGATTTATTTACAAAACTTAAAGTTAAGATTAGACTTTTGTATGATTTAAATTGATGCGGATTTGTGTAACATAAGAAAAGCGAGAAAATATATAGTGTTAATAAAAATTTAAATTACCAACTTGAATTATGAGTTTTGTATGTTATGGTCAAGCGATCGCTCCAGGCATCACTTACCGGGATTCAAGAGGCTAAAAGAGCTTTTGCCCGCAAAGGGTGGACTCAAGAAAATTTGGCTTTTGAAGTCAATTTAAAGACTAGACAACCGATTTGGCGATTTTTCAGTGGTCGTCCAGTTGAGCGTCATATATTTATGGAAATTTGTGCCATCTTGGAATTAAATTGGCGAGAAATAGCTGCTGATCCCCCAGCCGAATTTTCCGATCATGAAGAAGTTGCCCAGGCTGCTGCCCTCGATATTGATGTCTTGGTGCAACAAGTGCGATCGCAACGCCAAGAAAAAATTCAAGACCAATGCGGTATTTTACAATTATTAGATATCAGTCATCCCGTGGCGATCGATGACATATATGTGGATGTCAATATTTTGGAGGAAATTGCCAGCCTTCAGTGGTTAGAGATATCTGATCTGCAAAACCTGAACGCCGAGGAATTTGACCGCTTTGGCTTAGGTGAAGTGGATCAGAAACAAATACCGGGTATGCAGGCAGTCGAAACCTATTCCAAGCTCAGGGTACTAGGTAAGCCGGGAGTTGGTAAAACCACCTTTTTGCAACATCTCGCTATTCAATGTAACCAAGGTAAATTTGCTGCTAACCAGGTTCCGATTTTCATTGTCTTGAGGAATTTTGCTGAAGAGTCGAGGGTAAGTGGTGAATTCAGCCTCTTAAACTACATCCGCCAGGAGTTGATTACATCCAGAATTTCCGACCCGTCAATCATTGAAACCTTACTGGCTGCGGGCAGAGTATTGCTATTGCTTGATGGGATGGATGAAGTTCTCAACCAAGAGAGCAATGCCGTCTTAAGAGAAATTCGCAGATTTTCGGACAAATATCACAAAAATCGGTTTGTGGCAACCTGTCGAACGGCGGCTCAAAAGCTTACCCTCCGAGGCTTTACCGATGTTGAGATTGCCCCATTTACCCAAGAACAAATCCGAGCCTTTGCGCGTAAATGGTTTGTTGCCTTCACAAAAACAAACACCCAAGCAGGGCAAGCACAGTCTGTGCAGTTTATTCAGAAGTTAGACTTACCTGAAAACTGGCAATTTCGCCAACTCGTGATCACACCCCTATTTTTGCATCTTGCCTGCTGGGTATTCCACGGTCAAGAAAAATTTCCGACTAAGCGGACTGATTTTTATAAACAAGGGCTAGACCTGCTCTTGGGCAAATGGGACGAAGCTAGAGGTGTGGAACGGGATGATGTTTATCGGGGATTTTTATTACCACAAAAGCTGAAGTTATTGAGTCAAATCGCGGCAGCAACATTTGAAGATGGTCAATACTTCTTTGAGCAACGTGTAATTGAACAATATATTGGTGACTATATTCGTAATTTACCGGAGATGCCAACCGAGCCAGAGGAAGTGCAACTAAAAAGTGAAGCGGTGCTGAAGGCGATCGAAGCGCAACATGGGCTACTGACAGAACGGGCGCGGGGAATTTTCTCCTTCTCCTATCTGGCATTTCAAGAATATTTCACCGCCAGAAAAATTGTTGCTAACCATAACCTCCAAGCATTAGAGCAAGCTCTGGCAGGATTAGTCAAACATATCACTGACCCGCACTGGCGGGAAATCTTCTTACTAACAGCTGCGATGCTCCGGAGTGCAGACGGACTCATGCAGTTGATGAAGCAACATATTGATGCACTTGTTGCCGAAGACCCTTACCTGCAAGAGTTTTTGACCTGGGCGAGCCAAAAATCTCTGACTACCCCCTCCCAACCAAAAGTGGCGACGAGTCGAGCATTTTACCTGGCTCTTGCCCAAAGTCCTCATATAGCTCCTCACTTTGCCCTCGCTTGTACCCTCGATCAAGGAATGCTTCTGGATACCGTATTAGATAACCTGCTGCTGGAATCTGCGATCGACCACGGTCAAGATTTTGCCTATGCTCATGCCTGCGGAGATGCTCTGGGCAACATTCTCGGCATTGTTTTGGATGCTGGACTCCATAAAGCCTTGGAACAACTGAGGGAACAATTGCCAAATCCAAATCAAAACCAAGAAAAATGGCAAAGATGGTGGGAAGCACATTCTTCAGCTTGGGTTGAACAATTGAAAACGACAATTGTTAATTATCGTAATATTAACCACCACTGGCAGTTTAGCCAACAGCAACAGCAGGTGCTGCAACACTACTATGATGCCAATCAGCTACTACTCGATTGCCTGCGTAGTAATTGTGAAGTAACGGCTGCTATCAGGCAGGAAATTGAAGCAACGTTATTATTGCCTCAGAAGGAACTTGAGGACAGGGAATGGCAATAGGTTGGTTCATCTGTTTTTGTGATTAGGTATTGTGATTGTATTTTGATTATGTTGTGATTATGTTGTGCGATCGTCTGACTCCAGATATGGGAGTTAGTTGGTTTGGTAAGAGACCATTTATAAAGTAAATATTAAGGATAATCGTGCAGGGAGAAACCCGGTTTCTCATCAACAAAGTCAGATGATGCTTGATATTTAAATCCAAGAAACCGGGTTTCTTTGGTCTTAAGGTTTACTTTATACATAACCTCTAATACTCCCATTTTGCTACTAACAGGAATTACAAACAATTTATTACGAAATATTGCAATCAATTTGGATTAATTTCCTCACAAATTCCTCAAAATTTAAACATATGCTGATTTGGCAAAGTTAAACACCAAACAAAAACATCATTGCTTATAGTAATTTAAGCTAGTTAAAATAAATTGTGTGAGGTAGATGTAATGAAATTAAAAAAAAGACTGGGGATTCTTACAAGTGGAGGAGACTGTCCAGGATTAAATGCAGTAATTCGAGCAGTTGTCAACCATGCAATTTTGACCTATGACTGGGAAGTCTTGGGCATTCCCTATGCAACCAAAGGTTTATTGGAAAGAAAAGCAATTCCCTTATCGCTGCATGGGTTAGATTTGCGTGGGATTGATCCATTATTAAATATGGGTGGAACAATTCTTGGGAGTATTAATAAAGGGGATACACTTAATCAAATTGATGAAATTATTGCTAGTTATAATGACTTAGAATTAGATGCTTTAATTGGGATTGGTGGCGATGGTAGTTTAGCAATACTGAATAAATTACAAGCTATGGGCAATTGGCAGTTTATTGCGATTCCCAAAACCATTGATAATGACGTGGCACTCACAGATAGAGTCATCGGCTTTGACACTGCTGTGAATACAATTGTAGATTCATTGAATCGTCTCACATTCACCGCCGCAAGTCACGATCGCATTATGATTGTGGAAGTCATGGGACGTAGTGCGGGGCATTTAGCATTACATGCGGGAATCGCTGGTGGTGCGGATGCAATTTTGATTCCCGAAATCCCCTATTCTATACAGGGTATATGTGAACATTTAGCAGAGTTACGTGACAGGGGACGCAGATTTGCAATTATTGTTGTTGCCGAAGGGGTGAAGATAGCAGATGATTCATCTTTGTATGCATCATGTCAAAATCCCAGTTGCGGTATGGGACAATATATAGCCGATGAAATACGTAATTGCAGTCACAATGAACTCGATATTCGCGTTTCTGTGTTGGGACATATTCAACGTGGGGGGATACCTACAGCTTTAGATCGTTTGGTAGCAACCGCTTTTGGCAAAGCTGCCGTGGATTTAATTGCTGCTGGAGAGAGTGGCAAAATGGTAGCTTGGCGTAATGGGCAAGTTGAGGCTGTTTCTTTGGATGCCGTATTAGCTGAAAGTCCTTTGCATGTCGCTAAAAACCATTATTTGGTGGAAACTGCCCGTGCTATGGGTATTTATATAGGGAATAAAGAAAGTTAGGAATCATGCAAAAATAAGTAGTGCAAGCGTCTCGCTTGCTATTTCCCAAACGTGGGCATGAATCAATACAGTTCAGTTAAGAATAAAACAGATCGACTTTTTTGGAGGGGGCTTGGGGGACGCAACCGTCCGTAGCTTTGAATAACTTAAATAAGCATTGATAAAATTCCCGACTTCGGAAGAAATCGGGAATCTTGTCATTAGTAATGTTTTTTATCTGTTGGTTCACCTTCAAATGGTTGAGTTCCTGTTTCGGGATAGTTATCGTCTCTAGGTGTAAAAATACGTGTGAATCCTCCGAAAATAAAATTAATGATTTTTTGTGGAGCTTCTTTAATCGATTGGAACAAGGTTTTGGTGTTTGTATTATTAGTCATATATTTGTCCTTTAGTTTTCAGAATTTTTTCAGAATTTACAGCAAGGATGATTCAAGATTAACGCAATTCAAACTCCCAGCATTTTTCGAGAAATTGAATTCTATCTAAATTCCAGCAATATTCGAGTCGCTGAATTTTATAATTATGCCAAAAACAGAATGGATTAATGACTGTTTTTGGATGTTTTAATGGTTGATTCAAGTATTGCCAAAGGGGAAATTTGATTTTAACTTCTACTGGAACATTGTGATAATTCATATTCCTCTGATTAATGACATAATTTAATTATAAAATTGCAAAATTATCTACAAGTTGTTGTCGAGTAACTGCTTCTGTCAAAACGGAGATAACGTATTTTGATTTGTTCAAGTTTGTGAATTTAGGACTTTTGAAGAAGATGGTTGTTGACTATTAGGGTTAGTCGCTGGCTGAATCACAATCCAGGCTGCTATTCCAGCTATAATTGTCAGGAATGTGACAGCATAAACGATTAATATATCTCGCTGGATTGATGAATCGTCTTTAGTTTTCATAACAGCCTCCTGCGAGAAATATGAAAGGATTTTTTGATAGCGACTTTTACCCTAATAGGCATCTCGAAGATTATCCTTTCGTTGCATCTACACCAAATTCACTGGCAGCACGAGTATGCATAGTATCTTCTAAATGTTCTTCGTGTTGCCGTTTTTCTGTCATCGCATTTCTTGCCTCTTCTGCAACGTAGCTAGTAGTGCTTCTATCCAATTCCTCAGTTGCTCTTTCTTGCATTGTTTCTTGTAAATGTTCTCCATGCAATCTTTCTTCAGTCATTGCTCCCCGTGCTTTTTCCTGCACTGTCAAATTAACTTTGACTGCATGACGTTGAGATATTTCAGCTTTTGGCAAAGTCAAAGTCACCACACCATCTTTGACTTCTGCTTTGACTTCTTCATGTTTGACATTTACTGGTAGCGGAATGATGCGTTGAAATTTACCATAACTAAATTCAGAGCGATAAAACCCTTTACTATCACTGGTTTTTTCCTCTTGATATTCACCAGTCACAGCAACAGCATTTTCACTGACTTGGATATCCAAATCTTTTGCATCTATTCCCGGTACTTGGACTTTAACGATAATATCTTTGTCTGCTTCTTTGAGTTCAATAGCAGGATGCCAACTTAATTTTTCCAGTTTGGGGAATATGCCATGGGTTTGTTCTGGATGAATAATTTCATCAAACAAGCGGTTCATTTGTTGACGGAGGGTATTGAGTTCTTTTAGTGGTTCCCAAGGTATTAAAGACATATCTATATATCCCTCAAGTAAGCTTCTAGTTTTTGATGTCGAGCCTTGTTTCGGCTCTACTATCAAGTTAGGAAAATAATTTGAGGAAATTGTGAGGATAGATCAATATATTTTATTTTTTTGTAAATTTTTGTAATCAAAGATTAAGGCAACTGTTCGCTACCTAATTTACTGCCCTCACAAGTTCTTCAAATTTAAAATCTAATCTTTAAAGTAGAAAAACTCTGTAACATCTACCGAGAGTTCGCACTATGACTACTCAACTAGTCCCCCAACCGCAGGATGAGTCTCAAGCTGACATACCTGCAATACCGCCAGTGGAAACAACCAAAGCAGGTAAAAAGCCTGTAATTCTCCTTTTGGGTGGTTTAGCAATAGTTGCAGGTATCTGCGTTGCAACTTGGTATTATTTATACCGTCCCGTAGCTACTGGATTGCAACTGAGTGGACGTATTGAGGGTTATGAAACCGATATTGGTGCCAAAATTCCGGGAAGAGTGAATTTTGTTGCAGTGCGAGAAGGAGAGAAAGTGACAAGGGGGCAAGTAATTGCAAAGTTAGATGATGCAGAAATTCAGGCACAATTAAGTGGTGCAAGGGCAAAACTTAGTGCGACAAAACAACAAGTTCAACAAGCAAATTTACAAATTAGTATTATCGAAACCCAGATAGAAGAAGCACAATTAAATCTCCAACAATCACAAGGTGATACTAGAGGAAAAATTGACCAAGCGCAATCTACAGTAGCAGCAGCAGAAGCACAATTAAGCGAAGCCAAAGCCCAATTAGATGCAGCTATTTCTACGGTAAAATTAGCAAAAATGACGCGAGATAGATATGCAAAACTTTACCAAGAAGGTGCATATAATAAACAACAATATGACCAAGCGCAAACAAGTTTAGAAACGGCAGTATCGACAGTTAAAGCCCGTCAGTCTGGAGTCAACGCAGCCATTAAACAAGTAAATGTGGCAAAAGGTGCATTAACTCAAGCTCAAACTACAAGTTTCAATCCAGATATTCGCATTAATAAAATTCAACAACTTCGTCAACAATTAAGTATCGCTAAGGCGCAACTAAATGCAGTTCAGGAAGATGTTAAAAGTGCCCAAGCCGCAGAAAAACAAATCTTGGCACAAATTGCCTATTTAAATGTAATTAGTCCGATTGATGGGGTTGTGACGGCAAGAAGCGTTGAGCCAGGTACAATTGTTGGTAGTGGCAAAACTTTATTAACAGTAATTAATCCGAATACTGTGTATATGCGGGGTTATATTCCTGAAGGTGAAATTGGCAAAGTTAAAGTAGGAACAACGGCAAAAGTTTGGCTGGATTCTCATCCGAAAAAACCTTTCTCTGCCCACGTTAGCGCGATTGATACTCAAGCTTCTTTTACACCAGAGAATATTTATTTTAAGCAAGATAGAGTCAGGCAGGTTTTTGGAGTGAAATTGAGTATTGATAAACCAGATGGATTTGCTAAACCAGGAATGCCAGCAGATGCAGATATTAATTTGGAAGTTGATTAAATTGTTGATATCGCTGATTTTTACAAAAATTTGCAAACATGAATCAAAGTTGGTTGTTCATTAATATTTGAGATTTTATTCAATCACAAATCAAAGTAAAGAATTGATGCATTGAGGTGAATATGAAACCATGAGTTTAAATCAAAACATTGATGCAAATAGAATAAATACAGAATTAACAATAGAATCTCAAGATTTAATTATTTCCGTTCAAAACCTCTATAAAAAATACGGTAATTTTACGGCAGTTCGCGACATCAACTTTGAAGTTAAACAAGGAGAAATTTTTGGTTTAATTGGTCCCGATGGTGCAGGTAAAAGCACAACTTTTCACATTCTTGGTGGTGTGATGGCAGCAACTGCTGGAGATGTGAAAATCCTAAATAATTCTCCCCGTGAAGCACGTTTACAAACAGGTTATTTAACACAGCAATTTTCACTTTATTTAGACTTAAGTATTGAGGAAAACTTGCGTTATTCTGCGGGATTGCGACAAGTTACTAAAAAGCAATTTCAAGAACGCCGGATTAAATATTTAAGACTAATGAATTTAGAAAAATTTAGTCACCGCTTGGTAGGAAAATTGTCAGGGGGAATGAAACAAAAACTAGCATTATGCTGTGCATTAATTTCCCAACCAGAAGTATTACTATTAGATGAACCTACCACAGGAGTTGATCCCATATCTCGTCGAGAGTTTTGGGATGTACTCACAGAATTATCCAAAGAAAGGGTGACAATAGTTGTAGCCACACCCTATTTAGACGAAGCAGAAAGGTGCGATCGCATTGCGTTAATGTATGATGGGCAAATACATCAAATTGGGACGTTATTAGAATTACGTTCTAGTTTAGGTTTACATCGTCTAGAATTGCGAACGAATAATTTACAAGTTACAGAGCAGCTTTTGTCGCCAGCTATAAACGCAGATTCAACAGGTATAAGTGACATACAAACTTTTGGTGATAGGCTTGATGTACTTGTGAAAAATGTCAATGCAGACACAGCATATATCAAAAAAATTCTCAAACATCACAATATTTCAGCAAGTATTGAAACTACAACAGCAACTCTAGAAAATGTCTTTGTTAATCGTCTCAGGCAACAAGGCTCAGACCCAAAATTTATCCCATTTCCCCGCAGTCAAAAATATCTGCAAACGAAAAAAAATAAAAATAATATAGCAATTTGTGCAAAAAATCTCTGGAAAACCTACGGTAATTTTCACGCAACTAAAAATTTGAACTTAGAAGTAAGCTATGGAGAAATTTATGGGCTTTTAGGTGCAAATGGTGCTGGAAAAACTACAACGATGAAAATGCTATGTGGGCTTCTTCAACAAACAAAAGGCGAAGTTTCCGTAGCAGGTAAAGTTGGTAATTTACGCAGCCCAGATATTCGTAAACTTATTGGCTATATGAGTCAAAAATTTACTCTTTATGATGATTTAAGTGTAGTAGAAAACCTGGAATTTTACTGCGGTGTTTATGGCGTTGCTCCGCAAAAAAGACGCGAAAAAATTGATTGGGTTTTAGAAACATGCGGTTTAGTGGGGCAAGAAAATATGCTCACCAAAAGACTACCTGGAGGTTGGAAACAAAGAGTAGCATTTGGTGCTTCTATTATGCACGAACCGGAGATTTTATTTCTCGACGAACCAACATCTGGAGTTGATCCTTTAGCAAGGAGACAATTTTGGCGTTTAATTGAAGATTTAGCACATCACGGAACCGCAGTATTAGTAACAACTCACTATCTCGAAGAAGCAGAACATTGTCATCGTCTGGGTTTTATGGTTGCCGGAGAAATGGTAGCCCAAGGTTCACCAACACAAATTAAAGCAGCACAACCAGGAAAATTAATCGAATTAGTCACTAATAAAGCACAAATTGCCTATGAAATTTTGAAATTAAATTTTCAGTTTTGGCAAGTTTCTTTATTTGGTTCTACTCTCCACATTGTCTTAGAAAATCCCGAAGCAGAAATAATTAAAGTACATTCTTTATTAAAAGAATCAGATTTAGAAATTATTTCTTTTCGTAGTATTCCCTTCTCCCTCGAAGATGCATTTATTGGTATTGTCCAACGCGCTCAAAAATAGTTATGCAACGTATCCTCAACCAATGTATTAAAGAATTAAAGCAGTTTAGACGAGATAAATTAACTGTTGCATTGGCTTTCGCTTTACCATTAATAACATTACTTTTATTTGGTTTTGCGATTAGATTAGAAACAAAAAATATTCCTCTAGCAATTCAAGACTTTGAGGGCAGTTCTAGCAGTCGTGCTTATATTGAAAGATTATTTGCCACTAATCAATTTCAACCTGTAAAATTGAGCAATAGAGATAGTTTAGCTAACCCGAATAAAATTATTGATAGTGGTTTAGCAAAAGCAGTTGTAATTATTCCTCCAGAATTTAGCGATCGCATCCATCGCAGTCAACAAAGTCCAATCCAAGTATTAGTAGATGGTACAGATGGTAATAATGCCAGAGTTATCAAAAATAGTATTCGGGCGACAACCAGATTCTTCTTACAAAACCAAGGATTGTTATCTCTAAATAATCTAATTATTCCTCGCATTCGTTTGTGGTTTAACCCTGGGCGCAAGGAATCTCTATATATTGTACCGGGAGTATTTGCCGTCAACTTATGGATTTTCCTCTCGTTATTAAGTGCGATCGCCATGGTGCGGGAAAAAGAGCAAGGAACGATTTTACAAATTTATTCTACCAGTCTTAGTGCCAGAGAATTACTATTAGGAAAAGGTCTAGCCTACCTAATTATTGGTTTAATACAAGCTATCTTTCTAATTATACCAGGAATTATTATCTTTCAACTTTGGTTTGCTGGTAACCCAATTCCATTATTAGTAACTACACCAATTTATTTAAGTGCTAGTGTCCTTTTTGGCTTATTCATGGGTTGTCGTACAAATACTCAAAGTGCTGCGGTTCAAGGTGTTGCCACAACAGGTTTTCTCACAGCTTATTTACTTTCTGGCTTTATTTATCCAGTTGATAATATCCCCTTTCCCCTATCTTTAGTTTCCTATATTGTTCCTGCTCGCTATTATATTTTAATTACCCGTGATGCCTTTGTGCGGGGGACAGGATGGGGAGGAATATGGCATGTTCCTTTGATATTAATCGGATTTTGTCTGCTGTTATTTATAGGTTGCGATCGCATTCTCTGGCGAATGCAATTCTCTGATAATATCAGACAAATAAATTATCGAGACACTAGTATTTTTACAAAAAATCAAACTTTAAATCATGTATTTTCTGGTCGGTTATGGTCACTAATTATCAAAGAAATTAAACAAACTTTAGGTAATAGGCAATTAATATTTTTATTGATTTTTCCAGCCACCATTCAATTATTAGTCTTTGGTTTTGCCCTCAGCCCCGATGTCAACAATCTCAAACTCGGAATAGTTGATTATTCGCAAACACCAGCCAGTCGAGAATTAATAGCTGCTTTTACAAAAAATCATGTCTTTAAGACTAAATATCACAATGACAATCAAACACAACTTGCCAAACAAGTCAGAGAAGGCAATATCACCGCCGGATTAGTAATTCCTCCTGAATTGAATCGCAATATTCGACAAGGTAAATCTACAGATATTCAAATTTTAATTGATGCAGTTGATGCGAATACAGCAGGTATTGCCAGTGGTTATGCTTCCCAAATAGTGAGTAAATATAATCAAATATTAAATAAAAAAAATAGTATTAGCAATCTCACATTCTCCCTGATAGAACCACAAATCAATATCCTTTATAACCCAGGATTAATAAGTAGCTGGTTCCTAGTTCCAGGAGTATTAGGATTAGTTTTAACCCTCATGAGTTCCTTAGTTGCAGCAGCAGCCCTCGTTCGTGAAAAAGAATCGGGAACCCTGGAACAATTATTAATGACTCCTGCCTCTGACTGGGAAATTTTATTAGCTAAAGTTGCTCCCTTATTTTTATTATTAATTCTCGATGTCTTTCTGGCATTGGGTATATCTCGCCTAATTTTCCATCTACCATTTCGCGGGAATTTTCCCCTATTCCTCCTCCTTTCGAGTCTGGCAATATTTGTAGGTATTAGTATTGGGCTATTTTTAGCAACTATTTCCCCAACTCAAATTCGCACTCAACTCACGGCATTTTTTATTAATATGCCCCTGAATACTCTCTCCGGTACAGTCACACCAATTGAAAGTATGCCTGTATTTTTTCAATATTTATCATGGTTAAATCCCCTACGTCACTACGTCGCAATTATCAGAGGAATCCTCCTCAAAGGTGTGGGATTAGAAGTTTTATATCCCCATGCGATCGCTTTAGCATTTTTCGCCATAATATTATTGGCAATTAGTAGTAATAAATTTCGCAATCAACTTAGTTAATATATCAAAAAGGTAGGTGAATATATGGAAACAAAAATCATCCCAATGGAAATTCCTGAAAACTGTAATATTATTATCGGGCAAAGCCATTTCATCAAAACCGTTGAAGATTTATATGAAATAATGGTAGGTATTTCCTCTCAAGTTAAATTCGGGATTGCTTTCTGTGAAGCATCCGGTGACTGTTTAATTCGGACAGCAGGAAATGAGCCAAATCTAGAACAAATAGCTACTAAAAATGCTCAATCATTAGGAGCCGGACACAGCTTTATTCTTTTGCTCAAAGAAGCCTTCCCCATTAACTTTTTAAATGCAATTAAACAATGTCCCGAAGTTTGTCATATCTACTGCGCGACAGCCAACCCTGTACAAGTAATTATTGCTGAAACCGAACAAGGAAGAGGTATTTTAGGGGTTGTAGATGGATTTTCTCCCCAAGGTGTGGAAAGTGCTGATGATGTCACTGTACGGAAACAGTTTCTTCGACAGATAGGTTACAAATTGTAAACTTACTGGTGAAAAAGTCGGTGAAAATAGCGGGAATACAAAACCTCACAAGTTCCTCATATTTATTTGCTACGTTCAAAATATAAAGGAATTAGTTGCCAGGGATGTTATGTAATCCTCAAAAGTAATCTTAAGGAGCGAACCAATGAGTAAATATTTGGTTTCTGTTATTGATGGTGCTAGAGCGAGATTTTTAACACTGGAACCGATAGATAATCGGCTCGATGAATCTGAATGTCATCTTGTCGAACATAAAGGACTTTTGAATTCGACAAAGGAATTACAGGGCAAAGAACTTTGGACAACTACGAAAACAGGAAGAAATCAAGGAGCAGGAAGTCAAGCCCATGCATATGATGATGGTCGTGAAAGCCATCTAAATGAATATGGACGACGTTTTGCACGAGCGATCGCAGATGAAATTATTGAATTAACTCAACGTCACTCAATTCGGAAATTAGTGCTTGTGGCTGAGTCACAAACTCTGGGGGTTTTACGTGAATCTGTAATTCATTTACTACCCAATACTTTAAATATTCAAGTATTAGCAAAAGATTTGTGTAAACTCAAACCATTAGAAATACATGAATATTTAGCGGCTAAAAACCTCTTACCTGCTCATCGTTCAGTTTCTTAAAATACTTATTTGCAACTGTTTCTTAACTATATTTTGGAGGTATTATGACAATGAACCAAAAATATCTCTCTCTTTATCTTAATTTAATTCAAGCACTTCTCACCTGCCCTGATGGAGAGGAGTGGAATGTATTACATCAGCATGAAGAACTTTTAACTCCTGAATTTTTGGAATTCATGGGACAAGTTGCGGAGCAACTGGCTACGAACGGAAAGTTGGAAGCTGCGAAGTTTTTACAATATTGGGCAGAACAATTAAACCACGTTTTAGTCACCGCAAAAAAATCTCCCCACAGTGATAATGAAATTCAAATATATCTGCAATTGATTCAAGAATTATTAGACTGTCCTGAAGGTAAGGAGAGAGATATATTAGCAGCAAATAAAGATTTAGTCAATTCACGCTTTGTCAATTTGATGAGACAAATTGCCCAACAAATGTCTGTGCGAGGAGAAACAGAAGCTGCTATATATTTAAGTAACTTGGCATCAGAAATTACTCAATCTCTAGCAAAAGAGGCAAATATTGTCAAACCAAAATTAGAACAAGATTCAAAAATAAATCATGCTTTCAACGAAGATTATATAAACAGATTCCCAGAATTGAGTGAAGTAATCTCTAATTTGAAAAATAATCAAGCCCAAACTGGAATATCTGCACCTACTGCCCATCAAACTATTCCATCTAATCCTGTAGTCGCCCCTTCACCACAACCAGAGATTATAAACAATAAAGTAGTTAGCGAATCTTTAGAAGTTCCACCAACATCGCCACCAAATTGTTTACAAGAAACTCCGACTTCAGAAATATCTTGGGAATCTAGATTGAGTGAACAATTACATACTATTACTCAATCTTTGGACAAGCTAGAAAAAATATTGACTTCGCACTTTCAACCCCCAAACCCATTATGGTATATGGATATATTAGAACGCGCTCAAGCCTCTAACTGGTTGTTATCTAGCGAAGAAATTGAGCAGTTAATTGGAGTTAAACCCAAATGTGAATCAGGGAAAGATATATTTCAACGTGGTTGTTGGATATTTACCAAAGTTGGAAAAATGGGTTTACAAACTGCATGGAAAGTATCTAAATAAGGGGTGTATTTTGTATGAAAACTACTGTTAAATATGATCTAGAAGTTTTGAAAGAAGAAGCACGTGAACTCGTCAAAAAAGGGAAGATTCAGCGCAACGAGCCGATTTATGCTTTGTGTAAGTTTATTCCTGGTCGTGATTGGGTTTGTGTGGAGCTTGAATTAGAAGAAAATGATTTTCTACTCCGTGACAAAATAATTGATTTGCTAGGTAATGAAACATGGGATGATGACTAGTATCAGTTTACCAGTTTTGACTTTGTAGTAGATAAGGCAGATACCAGTATATTTGTCATGATTTTTCTCCAACCATTCTCGCCATTCTTGACGACTTGCAGCGTGAAAAGTCTCTAATTTGTCTTCAAATTTAGGTTTCATTTTTTATAGCTTTATAGCGAAGTTCTACAGCCCCAGAAAGATAGGATTTACTGTCAACAAAATCAAGCTTTAATTCTGAGACTGACTGAAATAAGGAAATACCCGAACCGAGAATAATGGGAATAATTGTAATGATGTACTCATCAACTAATCCCCGATTCATGAAAGAGGATATAACATTACCACCACCCACCAACCATACCCGTTTAAAGCCCCTCTGTTTCACATCTAAAATAACTTTTTCAATGCTACCTCTGATAAATAATATATCAGTCCGTGTTGTTGATAAATGCCGATTTGTGAAAACATAGGTAAGCTTCCCTGGATACGCCCAGTCTCCAAATCCCAAAACCTGTTCATAAGTTCGGGAACCCATTACCACAGCATCAATTGAGTTATAAAATTTAGCATAACCATAATCTTCTCCATCTACTTCCGGCAATGGCAACCAATCAATGCTACCGTCAGTCCGAGCAATAAATCCATCAATACTAGTTGCTATATAGAGAATAAATTCTGTCATGATTTTAATTGAATAACAATTCAACCAATATAGAGTTTACAAAGATAAAGAGTTGATTAACTTCGCATAAATTAAATTCCACAAATCGGGAATTAGTTAACAGGGAAAGGTAGTTACAATTTCATCTCATGGAATTACATCTATTAGGGTTGCATCACTACCCACAAATCCCAAACTAACTTGTTTTGGGTAAATTTCATATCTTTACAAAACTCTACAAAGTATAAAATACAATTTATGCACGATTCCTCTTCATCCCGTAGCTTTCCTCAATTATTTGCAGGTTTAGCAGCTTTATCAATTGCATTAGTAGTGAGTTCCTACATGAATTCTCGCGCAATTCGTAATATCCGGAGACCAGATGATGCTCTTAGTGTCACAGGTTCGGCAAAACGCCCGATTCGTGCGGATTATGTGATTTGGAGAATGTCTATTTCCAGCCAACAACCCACACCACAAACAGCATATCAAGAACTAAAAACTCGTACCGAACGAGTACAACAATACCTCAAAGAACAACAAGTTCCAGACAATACAATTACCTTAAGCTCAATTGATACCTCAACAATTCCCGAAGTTATTAATGGGCGAGAAACAGGTAAAACTCTTGCATACAGACTAAATCAGCGCTTTGAAATTCGCTCGAATGATATAGAACGTATTGCCAAGCTATCTCAACAATCAACAGAATTAATTAACGAAGGGATCCCTTTAATCTCCGAACAGCCAGAGTATTTATATACACAGCTAGCAAAGTTACGAGTCGAAATGGTTGCAGAAGCGACAAAAGACGCAAAAGCTAGGGCTGAAGCCATTGCCAAAAGTACAGGTAATCGAGTTGGCTCCGTTCAAAGTGCCCAAACAGGTGTGTTTCAAATTACATCGCGCAATTCCACGGAAGTCAGTAATTCCGGTATTTACGATACCTCATCAATTGAAAAGGATATTACTGCGGTTGTGTCTGTGAAGTTTGCAATGGATTAAAATTTCTGCCGTTAATAACACCAAATTAACCTGAGTTCGACAAATCTTTCCCTCCTAACCTCCCTCTCTCACAAGGAAAGGGAGGAATAAGACTGACTTGATAACCTGTTTTTCAAACCTGACTGAATATGCTGTAAATCTCTACTTCCTTGCCTGGATTACTTGCAAACTTCCACCTGCATGTAAAACAACTTCTGATACTTCAAACCCCACTTCCTCAAGTAATTTGGGTAAATCGGTTTTAATTAGTTGCCAAGCCGTTTCAGTTTCAAAGAGCCAAAAAAACACAGCTAAACCAGGTATAAATATGGGATTTGTCGGTTGATGGAAATCGACGATTGCAAAAACTCCACCAGGTTTCAATACACGGTATACTTCTTTGAGAATCTCTTGCAACTGGGAAGGTTGCATTTCGTGCAGGGCTGCACTAGTATGAACTATATCAAATTCGTTGTCCCTCAAAGGTATTTTCTCGGCGAAGGCTTCAACATAATTTGCTTGCGGTACATTATTACGTGCCCTTTGTAAAGATAGGGGAGATGCATCTAATCCAGTTACTTGTTGAGAAAGGTTGACAATAAATCTAGTCGCTTGACCACTGCCGCAGCATAAATCTAAGATTTTTGTATCTGAGTAAATTGTTAAGTTTTGTAAAGCAAGTTGGCGAAAACGAGCTTCACCGCCGACGGTGAGAGCAGATAAACGAGCGATCGCATCATACAACCATTGATAACGATAGCTTAAGTCTCGCAAAATTGTAGCCACAGCTGGGTTCCTGATGAAGAACTTATAACTTATATATTTAATCAAGATATATTGTTAACATTAGTGAAAAACCTGAAAAAAGATTGGGGGAAAAGAATTGCTATGGGTCGTGTAGGCGTATTATTACTCAATCTCGGTGGTCCCGATAAATTAGAAGATGTCGGGCCATTTCTTTACAACTTATTTTCTGATCCAGAGATTATTCGCCTACCATTTCCTTGGTTGCAAAAGCCCTTAGCATGGTTTATTGCGACGCGGCGAACTAAGCGATCGCAAGAAAATTATAAGAAAATTGGTGGTGGTTCTCCGTTACGAAGAATCACAGAAGCTCAAGGGCAAGCATTGAAGGAACAATTGCAAGCTATGGGCGAAGATGCGGAGATATATATTGGGATGCGCTATTGGCATCCCTATACAGAAGAAGCGATCGCCCGTTTGACTCAAGATCAAGTGGATGAATTAGTAATTCTCCCTCTGTACCCCCAATTTTCCATCAGCACCAGTGGTTCTAGCTTCCGCTTGCTGGAACAAATATGGAAAACTGACCCCAAACTACAAGCACAAAAATATACCGTTATTTCCTCCTGGTACAAACAGCCTGGATATCTGCAAGCAATGGCAGAGTTGATTGCTCAGGAACTCGATCAACTAGAAAATCCCGAACAAGGACATGTATTTTTTAGCGCTCATGGTGTGCCGAAAAGTTACGTAGAGGAAGCTGGCGACCCCTACCAGCAGGAAATTGAGGAATGTACGGAATTAATCATGCGTACCCTCAACCGTCCCAACGCCTATACGTTAGCTTACCAAAGCCGTGTTGGTCCAGTGGAATGGTTACGACCCTATACTGAAGATGCGATCGTTGAATTAGGGGAACAAGGTATACAAGATTTAGTTGTTGTTCCCATTAGTTTTGTGTCCGAACACATTGAGACATTAGAAGAAATCGATATTGAATACCGCGAATTAGCAGAAGAAGCAGGTATACATAATTTCCGTCGGGTTCCAGCCTTAAATACCCACCCAGTATTTATTCGTGCCTTAGCGGATTTAGCACTGGATGCCATCAAATCTCCGCCATTGGAGTTATCGCAAGTCACCCAGATGAAAAAAAAGGTGAAAATGTACCCTCCTGAAAGTTGGGAATGGGGTATTACCACCAGCGCCGAAGTATGGAATGGAAGAATCGCCATGCTGGGGTTTATTGCTTTAGTTTTTGAGTTGTTAACTGGGCATGGATTATTACATGCGGTGGGCTTATTGCATTAGTAGTAAGCTACATCATCATAAGAATAAGTAGTGCAAGCGTCTCGCTTGCTATTTCCCGAAGGTGGGCAAGACTTCGGACGTTCGGCGAAGCTCAGTCGTTCGCGGAGCGTCTCCGAAGGAGATACGCTGCCCACACTACTTGTTCAATTTATTTGGGTACGACTCTTTATCAAGGATTTAAGCATTTATACTGAGTGTTTAAAATCCATCAAATTTCTTGGTGCAAGATGTGAGCTAACTTAACTTAATTACTGACGGACAACTCCGGCGCAGCCATAAAAAGCTGAAGATTTTCTCGGTTGGTGGCAAATTTTAAGTATTTAGATGCCATTTGCGGAGTCAAGAATTCAATCATTAATCTGTTCTCTACCCAGAACTCAATTACGTCAAAGAAAGACTCGCGATCGCAATATACCACGCGCCAGCCTTCCCGTTTCCCAATCTCCTCAATTTCCTCGCGGCTAACTGGTACGGAAATTGCTGCATGAGTAGCTGTAAATTCAGAAGCGCGATCGTTTATTCTGAAGTGACATTGTTCATCAGCGTCACCAGGTAATAGTTCTGAGCCTAAAGGATAAACTTCAATTGCTGTTCCCTGTTCATCAAAAGGAATCACAAAATAGCTACCGGGATGAGGAGGAAAGGGCGCAACATTGGCTTTTAAAACTTCGGCTAATACTTGAGCAACATGCTGGGGGTGGTGAGCAGCAATGGAAATGTGATGAATCATAATTTATGTAACCTCTGTTACTGTTTGCATGACAAATTAGGAAACACTGTAATGCAGAGGTTTTCCGCATAATCCCTTGAGTAAAAACCAAAAGATTTTTATGCCGGACAAATACACAAGCACTATACAATACTAGTAAATCGTCAAAGATGTCTGCAATCCCCATGATTGCGTTGTCTATCTTTGCAACTGACGTATATAAGATTACTCACAGGTGTAGTGCGATCGCGTCGAACTCACGTCTTGTCCGATTGAATACTTATTATTAAGATTGACATGGAGACTAACAGAGGCGGGGGCGGGGAGAAATTTTAATTGTAAGTGATTAGCCCAACATGATATCACGTCATCACGGAGGGCAGAAGCAAACAAATGTTTTCTTCTGCTTCTGACTTGAAAGAGTCATTTAGTCATTCGCCATTTGTCATTCCCCGCGTCCCCGCGTCTCCGTGTCCGCTTTTCATGCTTGGCGATGAAATTTTTTCATCGGGACTGCTTATCCCATCTACAAAAAACCTAGGCAAACCTAATAGTGTGCGATATTATACAAAAAATTATAGCACTTAATCATCCCGACGGAACAATCCAAATATCGGACCAAGAATAATACCAAAGACAAAGCCACCTATATGTGCCCAATAAGCAACACCCCCACTCTCAACACTCATATTGGCAGCAGCTTGTAAACTCGCTAATCCTGATACGACATTTTGCACAACAAAAAGTCCGATTAGCACCATTGCCGGGACTCGGAAAGTAGTAACAAAGAAAAATAAGAAGGCTAACGTCATTACCTGTGCTTGGGGGAAACGGATGAGATATGCGCCTAAAATGCCTGATATCGCCCCACTAGCCCCCAAGGAAGGAACAGTCGAATTAAAATCAATTAAACATTGGCAAAGCGCAGCCAAGGCACCACAACTAAGATAAAAAATTAAATATTTAAAATGTCCCATCCGGTCTTCGATATTATTACCGAACACCCATAAATACAACATATTCGATAGTAAGTGCCACCAACCACCATGTAAAAACTGTGAGGTGAAAAGAGTAGTCCACTCACCAGCAAAATTATTTTTCAGTTCAGCCGGAATTACAGCGTATGTCTGAAAAAATGGCTCAATTTGTCTACCTAAGCTCAGTTCGTGAAAAAAAATCAAAACATTCATACCAATCAAACCATAAGTCAGGTATGGAGTGATTCGTGTGGGATTTTCGTCGTATAGCGGAAACACTGGTTGTTTTTCCTAATATTGCTTATAGATGCAATATAACTTGAGAACCCTGTTTATTGTAGAGACTCCTATCGAGTTGTCGCTACTATGTTAGGGGTGACAGCAAACTGGAATAATACTAGAAATTTCTTGGTCACAAGTATAATTTACACTCAGTGTTAAATCCAATGAGCGTAAATGTTGCCAGAAATGATTTTTTTGGGTTTAATATAACCCGACTTACTTTTTGTGCCTTTTCCTAGGCGCTATCCAAATGACGGCTAGATAAAATCCCATGACAATCTCATACTCGGAAACACGAGACATCGAAGCGGCTCAAATTGTCGTACTGTATAAAGTAAACCGTTGGTCTTCAGTAAGAAAACCACAATTACTCTACCAAGCATTAATTAATTCCCACTATTTAGTCTCTGCATGGGATGGAAAACGCTTAGTAGGGATAGGCAATGCTATTTCGGATGGACATTTAGTAGTTTACTACCCCCATCTTCTCGTTGATCCAGATTACCAAGGACAAGGTATTGGTACAAGACTGGTAGAAATGCTCATCAAGAAGTATGAAGGATTCCATATGCAAATTTTAGTTGCGGATAACGAAGCGATTTCATTTTATGAAAAGTGTGGCTTTGTCAAAGTGATGAATACCCAGGCAATGTGGATTTATGAAGGCAATGAACATTAAAGTAATTTGTCATCTACCCCTAGTGTGGGAAGCTAAAGCTAGTAGTTTGCGAAGCTAAAATTGAAGAGTTGAGATTGACGGGGAAATTGTTAGTCCTGCAAATTTGCTTTGGTTAACTACTAAAGTACGCTGGAAATAAAACTACCATATAACAAATAGTGTTTTTATTTTTAAAGATAAAGGTGGATAAATCTAAAACAGGATAAATATGTTTAATAATGTATCATTCGACTTGTTTTCGGCATTTTCTACAGTTATAAGTATTGACACCATTTTCCGTTTAGCTAATAACTGGAATTCAGTTTGGGATAACTCAATTACATCTAAAGACCGATTATTGATTCAGCGAACTGCAACTTTTATTTTCATTCCTATTGGTGTATTTTTTCATGAATTAGGACATGCCATAACGACTTGGCTATTTGGGGGACAAGTTGTTGAATTTCAATGGCGTGTTTTTTGGGGTTATGTAGTTCCTCGTGGGAATTTTACTCCTGAGGAAATTTGGTGGATTGCCTTTAGCGGCAATTTAATTTCAATCGCCCTTGGTATTTTCGGATTAATCGCGATATTTTTCTTGACAAAAGCTATTATTCAAGAATTATTCTATACTTTTGCAATTGTCGAATTAGTTTATTCATTAATTTTTTATCCTATATTTTCATTTACAGCTTTCAGAGGAGATTGGCTCACAATATATAATTTTTCTATTCAGCCATATGCTCAAATTACTCTTGGGTTCCATATATTATTACTTTTAAGTTTATGGTATATCACCAAAAGTCAATGGTTGTTAAAATATCTGAAAATGCCAAATTATAGCCATAATAGTCAGGATATTTGCCAACGTAATGCAATTATTGAAACTCCACGGTTAATACTATGTGAATTCAGGCGATCGCATGTGGCAGGATTAGTAGAAATTTTAGCAAAACCAGAGGTCATGCGTTTTTCTCCAACTGGTGTAATGTCACCGGAAGAAACAATTATCACAATGCAGTCTTTTCTTGATTCCTATGTCAAATATGGATATGGCAAATGGGCTGTAATTTATCGTGAGACAGGGCAATTAATTGGTTATTGTGGAATTACATTTGAAGAGATAGAAGGGAAAAAAGAAAACCAATTAGGATATCGATTTGACCCAGGTTTTTGGGGACAAGGTTTAGCCACAGAAGCAGCTAATGCTTGCTTGGATTATGCATTTAATACACTAAAATTAAAATCTGTCTGGGCAATTGTTGAGCCAGAAAATACAGCCTCTATCAGGGTTTTAAAAAAGCTGGGTATGGAATTTGTGAAAGAATCATTGTCATTCGCTAAAGTAGTTCAGATATATAGAAAAAATACAAATAATGTTAATAAAAATTAAATAGAAATGAATTGATATTTGACATGATTCAAATCAAAGTTATAACAGGTAAAATTGTTAAATCAGTGGCGACGAATTCACACATCCCAACTTTTCCAGAGCCAAACTAATCGCTTCTGTTCGATTATTAACACCGAGTTTGCGATAAATATTTTCTAGATGTTTTCGTACCGTACTGATGTTGATATTCATTTGTGCAGCGATCGCCTTATTATCTTTACCTTGAATAATCAAAGATAAAACTTCTGCTTCACGCTGACTTAGCCCCAATAATTCGAGGGCTGTCAACCAAGAGAGCATTTGCTCTTCTGTGAGCAATAATAGATATTTTTCTCCCGGTTGATCGACTACTAAACGAATTGTTAGCTGCCGGTTTTTTTGTTGTAGGTGTAGGGGAAGACAAGGAGAAGAAATATCTTCCATTAATTTGAGGCGATTGAGTTGGTGTTTAACCCATGAGTCTAATTTTTCCGGAAGTTGGCTGAAACCACTGTTGGCGGGAAAGTAGGATTGCAGCCATTTCTCAGCTTGGGAAGTCATTAGCCTTAAGCCTCCCAAACTATCCAAAACAATCATTCCCGTTCGCTCAAGGCATTCCTGTAATGAGTTTGGAAACAGTTTCATGACGATTGGACAGTAATTGCTGGAAGTGTTGTTATCCTATAGGACTCCTATTTGATTTTTGAAAAAATAATTTGGCTAGAAGCTTGCTATACAAAGGTTTCTTTCTCAGTATACTTAATAAGGTTCAAGTAGGATTCCTATAGCTAGCACTTAATTATTTGTTTTTGATTATTATCGGAGCAATTGTGTGCATCGCTAATTTGAAGTTTGACATTTAGCTATTGCTGCTTGCAATAACTCAACATCCACATCCCACCAATCTTGCAACTTAATTAAGCTAGGATATAACCGATTATCTCCTATTGCCAATGCAGCTTCTACAGATAATCTTCCCACACAACCGCTTTCCAATTCCGCAATTAGTGGTTCAATTACCCGTTGATCTTTTCTGATGGCTAAACCCAATAATGCTTCCCCACGGATTTCAGCAATTGTGTCATTTTTATCGTCTTCAACTTCGGAAATGATGCGTTGATATAAAGCATCTCGAATTGCTGGGGTATCGATGGCAATTTGCGAACCCAAGCCAAAAGTTGCCCAATTTCTCACCTCGTTGTCTACGTCACCAGATAATTCGATCAATGCGTGAATTGCTGACTCATCTTCCTGACAAATCAAACCAAAAACAACACCCATTCTGACATCACAATCAACATGGTTTTTTAATTTAATTAACGGTAAAATTCCCCTTACATCTTGTAAATGTCCGAAAGCATAACCAATCCCTGCCAAAACATTTTTATCTTCTTCGTGGGACAGTAGTTTTAATAATATATCTCCCCGTTCGCGAGTACGAAATTGAGCCGGTTTAGTCCCTAATTGGGCAAGGATATTAACTCCTAAAGTTCTTTCTTGGGGATTTTTACTCTCGCACAAATACGACGCTGATGTAAATTCCTCATCCCCACCACGGATTCGTAAAATATGCACTAAATCCCAATAAAAATCTTCATTTTCCGTTGTTAAAGCAGTTTGAATTATTTCCTGGGTGCTGCTTTTTTCTGGTTGTAAATTTTCTATTTGGTTTTGTTCAGACATAAGTATTCCTTATTGGGTAATACTCCGGCGGGAGTTAACGTTTTAGTGGCTGCATCCCGATATTTAGCCGCTCACGCACCAACAATGCGATCGCACGGACAAACCTATCAAATGGCTTACAAATTGCATCGAGGCGATCGCTTGTTTGAGGATGCTGAATCTTCAAGTGATAGCTATATCTCTGGGTTGTTCTCATAAAGTCTATTCTTGACATTGCCCACGAATCGCATCCAAACCAATATCCATCGCTATCAGTGAACCATTATGTTAATTATTTGTAGCTCTGTTGTCAAAGTCAATCTTCTGTATACTACACTATACTACGGATAGTTTGAACTTAGGAATGTAAATTAAATCAAGTGCAAAAGTGGGGTGCTGTTAGCGCAGCATAACGCACTATTTCATATTTGTTCAGAATTGTAAGTTATTAAAATCCTGTTCCTTATTTTGTTACCTCAATACCTATGAAATACCCACCTTGGTAAGCCCTTAGAAGAAAATCGGAACGACGATTTCGATCACAACGCCTACAGTTTTGTTCTCCCAGAGTAGCCCAACTACAAGCCTTGAAATCTCGCTACTTCTGAAGCTCAAAAACTTAATGCCAGAGGAATTTCGGCTGGGTTTTGACAAATCACTGGTAACCAACTCGCGCAAGGAAAATCATTTTCTAAACCTTGCAATTTCATCCTGGCTTCGCGTACCGATTGATACAACGACTGACCCGTAGAAAATTCCGTCAAGAAATTCTTTAAAAATTCCTGTGCAACTGTGTCGGGTACAGGTTCGCGCATTACAATCAGTTGGGGTATATGTAAATCTGCTAAGTTCGTTGCTAATCCCAAACCGTCGCAGGAGTTGAAAATAGCTAGCTGTAATCCTTGTGCGATCGCTTTTGTGAGTGCGTTTTTTAACTCAGTAATCGTTAAACTATCAGTTTTATTAATGCGGAAATAGCCAATTCCTGCTTCAGATTCGGTAAAACTGTGACCTGCAAAAAAGAGAATATCCCATTCTTGGAGCCATAGTTTGTCGTTAAGAACTTGACGTTGTGGTTCGACTAAAAAATTGACCTCTGCGTTGGGTAATTGTTCGAGTAAAGCTCTATCTTTGTGAATATTTATGCCAGTGCTATCTCCCAATATAGCTAATATCTTCACATGGGATTTTGGAGATTGAAACGTTGATTTTCTTTCATAAGTCGTTGAGGAAAGTGCAATTTCTGCTTGAGGATAGCGTTCAAAGAAATCCCACAAATGTAAGGGTATTCGTCGCAGTTGATTATCTGCTGTTTGTAAAAGTATCCGAATCGATTCGTCAGGGTTTAATTTTTCTAATAGTTGTTCCTTGAGTGGGCGAAATTGTGGAGAATTTAACCAGAAATTAACTTGTTTGTATAATTGAAAAGATAGGCGATCGCATTCTTTGAATAAATCTCTTTTACTAATATTAGTAACTTGTGTTTCTGGAAATTTGATGCGTAATTTTCCCTGTAAACTTTGATGATAGGATATTTGCCATTGAGTATATGCTAAAGCTAATTCGGGGGCAGGTGGTAATTGTCCGTTGGATTCAAAATAGGGATGTTCTCCTTCTAAACTAATTTGTAGTGTCACGGGGTATCCCGTATTTAAATTACCTGAACCTAATTTTAAAACTACTAACTTACCCAATGCTGATTGTTTTTTTGTTTTTTCAACAATCGGAGCTATCAATTGCATTAATTCTTTTAAATCAGCTTGATGTTGGCGATATAAGGTAATTTGTTCGTCTTTACTTCTTAATTCTGCTTGATGTCTTGCTTCTATTTGTTGGAGAGCAAATTGATAGTATTCGCAAAAATCAGCATGAATTTTTTCTTTGTTTGTTGATTCTGGTACATCCACCCGTACCAAAACCAGACCATCACCTTTGTTCTCAATACTTTTAATGCTTAAGGGAATACCTTCATTTTCAAATTTTACATTTGCTAATGCCGTAGATAAAGCCTGTAAATCCAAGCCATTACGGAAAATTAAATCAATAGTATTGATAGCGACTTGAAATAGTTTCGTAAAATCTCCTGATGCAAAATTTCCACTACTAGGACGACGTTCTTGTTGATTATTTAAAAGATAAACATAGTCACAAATAATTCCATCAAGTTGGGTTGTACTGTCAATATTCCAGGCTTCCAAACAAGCGGCGGTTAAATTTGCTTGCTGAAAATTGGTATTTAAGGCTTGAGTTTTTGTGAGGTTTGCACCTTCTAAAATTGCACCTTCTAAAGTTGCTTCACTAATATCTGCTTCACTTAAATTAATATAACTCAGGTCTGCATTATCTAGATTTATACCTTTGAGATTACAATAAAAATAAGATTTATTATTACCTCTTTTCGTAACAGCTAATTTTCTAATTTCTCGATTAATAAAAATAGTATTATCAAATCTAGCTAAGGAAATATATTTCGCTAAATGAAAATTAGTACGGATAAGTCTAGCATTACAAAACTTAGTATTTTTAATTGTGGCATCAGTGAAATTAGCATCGGTTAACTCTGCTTTTTGAAAATTAGTTCCACAAATGCTAGAAACTACAATAGCTAAATTTCCTATCCAGGCAAGCTTTTCATCCTCAATATATACTCGCCAACTGATATAACTTACGAATAGTATTACTGCAACGCTACCCACTGTCGCTGCGATCACTGCTTCTTCAACTGCCTGCACTTTTAAGTGTGGTAGTCTGTTATTTCCTGATAACACTTTAGCAACTTCAACACCAATTATTGTTCCAGTTATACTTCCAATAATACTATTTATAAACATAAAAAATAGAGCCATAATCGCTATGCTTATACCTGCGATTTGTTGAGCCACTGTCACTAAAAATACCATAATTACTAACATGAGATAAATAATTAATGTAGTGACAGTAACACTGACTATTCCAGATGGAATACCCACCATTTCACCAGTCATCATTCCCAGAACAAAACCACAGATTATTGCAGTACAAAAAACGGCAAAGAACGCAGTTAATAAAGTTTTATGAATAGTAGTAATTACAAAAACCAGAAAAATACTCAAAACTAGAATAGCAGCAAAATAATCACTTGGACTAATTGAATAAGGAAAAAGTAAATATCCAGTAAATACTGGTGCAAAACCTGAAATTAATCCTATGATTATAGTTGTTATAAATATTACTATCACTAACCCTAAAAGTTGTTTTATCGGTAATCCAGCTTTGGCATTTTGGAAATTCGCATTTTTGAGAATAGCATTAGTAAAATTTGCACCACGAATATCAGAGTTTCTGAAGTCTGCACCTGTAAGATTTTGACCTCTAAAGTCACAACCTTGAAGATTTTTGCCAGAAAAGTTGGGAAACATTTGTAAATAGGATCATGTTTAAGAAGAATACTGAATAGTAGAATGACAAAATATTTTTACGAAAACAATACGCTAATCGCCGTAGTAAAGTGTAAACAGTCAAGTTTTACTTATAAAAACCGTGGAAGTTTTGTCACAAAATGATTGGCAGCAAATTCTCTTGTTTTTGCGCTCGGTTTATGTTTCTTGCAGTCTTGATAAATTGCCTATACAAATACTCACGGCTTTACCAAAGTTAGTAGGTGCAGAAACATTTGCAATAACTAGTTTCACCACCCGGGGTACACCATTCTTACCCCGGCTCTATACCTTCCCCCATCCTGAAGTCGGTATGGCGGCGGAATCATTCACATCTCAACGTCAAAATTTTTTGACTCATCCAGTTTCACAATATTATTTTCAAACACTGGATAGACAAGCACTGGCAATTTCCGATTTTTTGAGTGAGTCAGAATTTCAACGCAGAGAAGCTTTTTATGCTTTTTTTCAGTCGTTTGGGTTGGAAGATCAAATGGCGATTCACTTTGAAATTCCCTATATAGCGAATGCTGATCAGTTTCATCAAGGACAAGATCACTTAATGTTATCAATCAGCCGCGATCGCCGAAACTTCAATGAGCGCGATCGCTTGATTCTAAATTTAATTCGTCCACACTTAGAACAAGCATACCAGAACATTGCTACTTTGGCTCAAGTACAGGAGCAACTTATCGATATCAATCAGGCTATCGAGCAAGTAGGGTTAATTGCTTTATCTATTGACGGTAAAATAGAATTGATCACCCAAAAGGCAGCAAAATTACTAGATAAATATTGCCCACTATCAAAGCTATCAAATGTACTACCTGATACCCTACAACGATGGGTAAATCATCAACTATCTGTGCTAATGCAATCAAAAGAAATTTTTTCTCCTTTGCATCCTCTTCATCTAGAACATAATGGTAGTCGATTGACAGTGACACTGAATTATCGTGCAGCACTCGAACGAGTTTACCTAATGTTGGCGGAGATTAAGCCTCATAGTTTTTCACTCCCATCTTTAGAAATGTTGGGGTTAACGAGGAGAGAAGCAGAAGTGCTATTTTGGATAGCGAGGGATTGCACAACAAATGAAATTGCAACACAGTTGGCAATCAGTCAGCGTACAGTTAAGAAACATTTGGAAAATATTTATCATAAATTTGGCGTTCAAACTCGTCTTGGTGCAGTCATTTACGCATTCCATAAATTAGGTATTGTCAATTTTTAAATCACAAAATATTCACTAAAATGAGCATTATTTAAACTAACTTGTACACTAAATCTCTCCCCCACTTCACAACTAAATTTAAGTTGCATATAAACATCTGCCCTCCTAGCTGTAATTTCCCGTAATATATTCCCGGAATCATCTTGCAATCTTAATTTTAAATCTGCTGGTAAATAATCATCATTAGCTGTAGGATAAACTTGCAAAAGTACACTTACATCCCCTTCAAATTTTTGTAATAACCCTACAGCTAAAGCAACGGTTTTCCCTGCGATTTCCATACCTAAATCGATAAGTCTGACTCTTTGGATACCAGCCGCAGGATTTTCTGGGTCAATTTTCCGTAAACTTTCTACAGCTACCCACAGGGTTTCATCATCAGATGTACTTCTTAATAAATTAACTAAAGCTTGAACTACATCACTATTCCCAACAGCAATTTCTCCTAACTGTTTAGCTGCTCTTTGCCGTTGACTTTCATCATTTTCAGGTGATAATTGTTGAATAAGTAGCGGGACATCTTGTTCAATATTTTGTGAGTTATTATGGCTGCGGGTTGCTATAACTAAATTTGGGGATGTGGAGAAAGCCTGCCATTCTGGTTCAAAAATATTTTTCCACCAGCGACTGAGAATAATTTGTGTTTGATTAAAAGAATTAGATAATGAGTTGATAACTATATTTTGATTAAATTGAAACTCTATTAATTCCTGCTCTATTTGCAAACTATGGCTAATAATTTTATCTGTTAAGCTCACACTTTTAATGTATGTATTATGAACCGCAACTGGTATTATTAAAACATCGCTCCAAGCTGTTTCTCTTTGATGAAATAGGGCAATTTCTGCCACATCTAAAGTATTTCTCTTTCCTACGTTTAACCCCAATTCTTCAATATCATTAATTTCTGACTGTTGATTTACTAAACCATGATAATAGTCTCCGACATTTAGCAATCTGTCATAAATATCTCGTGATAACCTCTTTCCAACTGAATGTAATAAATTAAAAATAAGCATTGGTTGTACGTGCCAAGTTTCAGCTAGTAAATCCTGCGCTAAACCTGTAATATGGCTAGGAATAACTAAATCAATATCGGAAATAAAATCTGTTTCCGCAGATAATACCATTACAGAAATAATATCAACCTCTGGCTCCGTTACAATCATCACATAACGAGGTGGAGCGTCACCTTCTAAAAAACTTTTAGCCTCAATTGAGAAAAGTTGATTATCTTGATTGAGAGAAAATTCTTCAGAAAATCTGAGATGACGGTTTAACTGCCAAATTTCTCCTGGTTGTGGTGATAGTAAAGGTTTTCGCATATTCCCAGATTTAGATTTCTCACAGCTTGTACGCATAGGTTAGTATTTCCCAATTTTAAAGGATGGCTAATAGTCTTAACAAACGAATCGATTATCCTATGCCGATAAATAATAAACTTTTTAAAGACTTGACAAAATCGTCGGCTTATTTAATAAATTACCATTGGGCTTGTGAACGCCTGCGAGTATCTTTGAGTTTACTATTTTGTTGTTCACGTTTAATGGCTTCAGGTTCCAGCAATCCTAATGCGATCGCCACACGTCCGACTAATTCTTTCCAACGCTTAGAAACTTCCCCTTGACTGACTCCCAACGCAGATGCTTGTTCGGTTTGGGTTTTACCTGCAACCAGAAGTTGCCATAATTTCAGATAACCGCGTTTTGGGTAAAGGGAATCGAGGTTGATAATTGCTTGTTTTGCCTTGATAATTAAATCTGCACGCGCTACTGCTTCTAGCAGGTTAAACTCGTCCGCAATCGTATCAACTAAAGATACATCAGTACCAGCAATAGTTGCATCTAGACTTTGATGCGATCGCAAAGATTCTTTTTTCACAAAGTTGAGAATCTCATACCTAGCAACCACGGTAGCCCAACGTTGAAATTCTATCATCCCTCCCTGGTGGAATTTTCCGGCTTTTACAGCTTCATAGACTTTCATCATCGCCGTTTGGGCTGCATCTTCCCAATTTGCATAACAATACTTACGGGCAATCTTGACAATGACTCCCTGGTGTGTCGAGTCGATTTGTAGATCGGTAATCTGTTCTGCTATTGATTTCGACTGCATAAGCATATTTCCTCGCATGAATTAATGTTGGAGGTGGAGACGATTGCAGATTAGTTCGGAGGACTAATCTAGGGTGTGGTATGTTCCTGGTTCGGTAAGTATTTTTACTTATGTAAATATAAGTAGTTTGACGAACTTAATATATATATGTTTGGGGTTAGGCTTAATGCACTTATGGAACTTATGCCTCAAAATCCTGGATAGAAAGGCTTTTATAACTGATTCGTCTTAACTACCAAAATTTTTCAGAAAATTTCGGAATAATGTGTTTTTCTCGTTTGTTCTTAAAAGTGAGAGCAAATACTAGTTGCTCACAAAATCAATCAAACATTAGAGAGAAATAATCATTATGATTCGTCCAATCTATACAGTATCGCGTTTGAGTGCAGTTGCTTTAAGTATTTTTACGGTTGGTTTATTATCCAGTACCTCTGCATTGGCAGAGACAAATATTGTGGTTCAGATGACTACAGGGTCTGACGATTTACGAGGTGGCAATAATGCATTCATTAGTCTCAACTTAGTAGACGGAACAAGCACTCCTGAAGTTAGTCTTGGTGGTGGTTTTGGTCAAAACAGTCGTGTTCGCAAAAGAGTTACTTTTAGGAGAACTGTTTCCTTAGCTCAAATCCGAAGTATTACTATTCGTCACGATGGTTCCCCTCGTCGTGGTCATCCTGCTGATGGGTATGATAATTGGGATTTACAAAAGGTTTCCGCATCCTTAGCTGGTAGAAACATCTACAACTCGGTTAACGATGGACCTAGAAGTCAGTTTGTTCAACGATTTACTGGACAAACTCGCCAGATCGTATTGCCCCGGCAATGATTGTTAGCCTTTCTGGAAAGTAGCGATCGCTTTGATGTTAAATTCCAGGCGATCGCATCTTTAACTAATCCTGCGTCTCCAAAAACCGATTTGTACTTGTTTTCACAAACAGTATAATCAGAATCATAAACACAATTATCTACAGACCACCCCAACTAGGAGACGAACACCAAATCAGTGGTTGTATGTGGTCTGCTGCCGTTTTGTGGGAACTCACAGACGGAACAGCAGAAAGTGTTGCTGAATGGTTACAAATTTGTCATCCAGAAGAATTAAAAGAAAGGATTCTTAGCGGTCAAAAAATATTAGTTGCAACATGGAATGGGATTGTTGTGGGTTTTATCGCATTTAAAAGGGGAAATCATTTATCGCTGTTATTCGTCCGTAGGGAATTTTCCGGTCGGGGAATTGGTAGGGAATTGTTTACCCGATGTGCAAACGACTTTGACGAAGTTACAGTTAATGCTGCGGAAATGGCTGTAGCTTTTTATCAAAAAATTGGGTTTATAGAAAGTGGTAATAGCTTCCTTTATAAAGGGATATGGGGGACACCAATGAAATGGAATAAGCAAGCTCAAAATGATTCCAGTACCTGAAATATTCACAACACCAAGGCTAATTTTACGTCGTTCTCGCCTTGAGGATGCAGAGGCTATTTTCGAGTATGCAAGCGACCCTCAAGTCATACACTACATGGATTATCGCCCTCGTACTGATATCAACGATGTAATTAAATCTATTACAAATCATCCCTTACTTTGGAACGAAGGAAAAGAATTTACTTGGATTATTACCGTTAAACCTCATGACCGGGCAATTGGCACAATCGCTTGTTGTGTAGAAGGACACATGGCAGATTTTGGCTATTTACTCAATCGCAAGCATTGGGGAAACGGATACGCAACAGAAGCAGGACATACTGTGGTCAACTGGTTAATGAGCGTTCCAGAAATTTACCGAGTTTGGGCAACTTGTGATACAGAAAATCTCGCATCAGCAAGGGTTTTAGAGAAAATTGGTTTAATGAATGAGGGAATTTTACGTTTTCATACAATTCGCCCCAATATCTCACCAATTCCAAGGGACGCATCTATTTATGCGAAGGTAAGCTGATGTGCGGCTAAATTGTATAAGGCGAAAACGTCAAATTACTGTAGTGCGGGCATCTTGCCCGCGTCTAATATACAAATTAAATGCGCCACAGCTTACGTTAAACGCGATGCTCGTCTTGAGTCGCTACGCGATCGCACGGAGCGTAGCCCCAGAGGCGAGGCGATCGCTTGTTTGAGGATGCTGAATCTTCAAGGGATTTTTTGTGATATCAAGTTTCTGGCTGCAAATCTTGGCTATAAATAACTTTTCCGTTGAGATTATGCAATGCCACAGTCATGACTTGACTATCAGCATTAATTTTCACCGTCCCAAAAAATTGTAACTCATCAGCAGGCGATCGATTTGGTTTCATCTCTGACGTAACGCTTTGAAATTTTACTTGGGGAGCAAAGGTATTATCTAGTTTGTTGGGACCAAAAGTACCGGAATTCATCGGACCAGCAACAAATTCCCAAAAGGGTTTAAAGTCTTGAAACTGGGCTTTATTGGGGTCATAATAATGGGCTGCTGCATAGTGAACATCAGCAGTTAACCAGACAATATTACGAATATTTTTTTGTTTAATAAATCGCAATAAATCAGCTATTTCTAATTCTCTGCCTAAAGCTTGTCCATCACCATTACTAATATTTTCAAAATCAAATTTACCATCGGGTATAATCAACCCCAGTGGCATATCACTAGCAATTACTTTCCAAGTTGCTTTTGAATTGAGTAATTTATTTTTTAACCACTGGACTTGAGAATTACCTAAAAATTCTGTATCTTTACCCATTACTGGTTGACGATTGGGGGAATTAGCTCCCCGATAACTGCGTTTGTCCAGCATGAATATTTCTAATAATGAACCATAATTAAAAGCACGATAAATCCGCTCTGGATCATCAGCATTAAATGCTATTGGTGTATATTCTAAAAATGCCTTTTTGGCTCGCTTGGCTAATAGCGACACATCCTTAACTTGGTAGCGGTTGTCATCAAGAATTTCTCCCGGATACCAATTATTGACGACTTCATGGTCATCCCATTGTACTAGTTGAGGTATCTCTGCATTAAAACGACGGACATTCTCGTCTAGCAAATTATAGATATAGTTACCACGAAATTCCTTTAGGGTTTCAGCAACCTTTGATTTTTCAGGCGTTGTCAGATTTTTCCAAATTTTGCCATTATCAAGTTTTACTTCCGCTTCAATGGGCACATCAGCATAAATATAATCACCAGAATGGATGAAAAAATCCGGCTTTAATTGTCTAATCGACTCATATATTTTCATTCCACCCCATTCGGAATTAATACCCCAACCTTGTCCCGCAGTATCTCCTGACCATGCAAAAAAAATGTCTTTTTTAGCACCTGTCTTACTGAGGGCAGGAGTACGAAAAGTACCTGAAACTGGCGCACTATAAATATTAGTATTTGCTAAATCTTGGAAAAAAACGCGGTAAAAAATTTGCTCTCCTTGCAGAAGTCCGGAAAGATTTACTCTAGCAGTAAAGTCATTTTTTGCAGTAGTCAATGCTCCAATTCTTCGACGCAAATTGCGGAAAGACTCATCCATCGAATATTCAACAATCATTCGCGATAGTTTATTGCTACGACTCCAAATTACGGCACTATCGCCGTTGATATCACCACTGGCAACACCGTAAGGTATTTGAGGGCGAATTTTTTCGGATGTTACTATTCCTGGCGCTTGAGCAAAAGTAGATTTGGAGAACAGGTTATTGGTAATAATTGCACCGCCAACGGTAGCAGATGTGAGCAAAAATTGGCGACGGGAAAGATGAGATGAAGAGTTGGGTTTCATGTAGCTAAGTTTTATACGTGAAAAATTGTCAATAGTAGACTGAGTTTTGTCAGCCATAGTTTTTGTATTTTAGAGGGTGTTGATAAAGAAAAGGTAAAGAAGAAAATGTAGTAAATACAGTAAATTAAATGGGTATATATTAAAGTAACTTGTTATCTCACCTGGTGCTGAGGACAAAATTGCATGAATTTATAGCGATATTTTGGACAAAGAATCTGTGTAACTATCCTGTGGAAAGACGTTGGCGTAAGCCCGGTTGTCAAGTAGGCTGAATACGCTTACCTCAGCTTTTCAAAATACTCAGAATTAACGCCAAACTCTACTATTCTCAACCAACCTCAACCATCCTCTCACCCTCGGAATCTTGTTAATGGGAACTCTATTACCACCACAACCCCTTGTTTTGATATTATTTAATCCGTTTGCAGGTCAAGCATATCACCTGAAGCAAACTCTAGAAAGTGCTGCTGATATTTGGCGAAAAAATGGCTGGGATGTTGAATTGCGTCCGACTCAAGCTCCTGGTGATGCAACTGTACAAGCACGGGATGCTGCCAGTAAGGGCTTTGATGTGGTTGTAGCTGCTGGGGGTGATGGTACGGTAAATGAGGTGATGAATGGTTTAGTGGGGACTAGTACGGCTTTGGCTGTACTGCCGATTGGCACTGTGAATATTTGGGCGCGGGAATTGGGGTTATCGATGGATTTACGACGTGTAGCAGCAGCTTTTTTGCAAGCACAAATTGAACAAATCGATGTTGGGAAAGCGGGAACACGTTACTTCCTATTAATGGCGGGAATTGGTTTTGATGCAGCTGTGACAGCGACTATCAATCCGAGGGAGAAGAAAATGTTAGGAGCGATCGCATATGTCAAACAGGCTTTACAATTGTCTTTGTGCTTCCAAGGGATAAAAAGCCATATCCGTATTGATGGTAAGCGGATAAAGGGAAAAATCTTAATGGTGGTGATTGGTAATAGTCAGCTTTATGGTGGTGTGGTGAAGTTGACGGCACATGCAGTAGTTAATGATGGTTTACTGGATGTCTGCATCATTAAAGGACGCAGTATGTTGGTTGCTCCTTTACGCTTGCTGTCTGTTTTTAGACGACGCTATAACCTTGATCCCAAAGTAGAGTATTATCGAGCGCAGAAAGTACAAATTAAAGGGAAAAAAACTTTCCCTGTCCAAATTGATGGGGATTATTTGGGTATTACTCCGATGAATTTTGAAGTTGTTGTTGGGGGATTACGAGTTTTAGTTCCTCCTAGTGTTGATAAGTCGTTATGGACTGATAGCTATATAGGTGAGGGTAGTTTGAAGTGATGGAAGATTGGATACAAATCAAAGGTATTATCAAACAAGGGTATGGAGTGGCATCAGGAAAATCTGGAAATCCTCGTTTTCCCCAAGGTACTATTGAAATGCAAAAGCCTTTTTTCCGTGAGCAAGGGCTTGATTTAGATGCATATTTTTCGGGGACGATTAATGTTTCCATCTATCCATATAAATACGAAATTAAACAGGCTAAATATACATTTAGAAATGTGAAATGGTCGCCACATGATCCAGCCGAAGACTTTTCATTTTTGGATTGCCAAATATCATTAAATACAGGTAAATTATTGAGCGGTTTCATTTACTATCCACATCCGGAAACGAAGCCAGAACACTTTCAATCCCCGGATATTTTGGAAATTATTACACCCTTCATTAGTGGCTTAAAATATGGGAATGAGTGTATTATTGAAGTCAATAGTCAGCAGATAAATATTATTTAAATGTTCAGCTTCAACTACATCTACACAAAAAACACAGACATCTGTCAATACGGTTCAATTAAACAAAAATGGCTATTGGCTTTTAGAATCAATAGCGTATAGATGCTTCCAGTCTTATTCTTATTCTTTTCCTCCCTAACCGAACCGTATTCAGACACCTATGAAATTCATCAAGCGATGAAGTTGATGTCAAATTATAGACGGCAAAATATTTATACAATTTAGCTAAACATTAGCTAAACAAGAGCTAAATCAACCTCAAATCTTTCCCAAGGTTGTGGTTCTACAACTTTTGTCGGGAGCTTTTTCTCTGCTATCAAATTACGGAAATCCTCCACACTACCCGAACCTCGTAATGCAGACACTAAAAGTCCAGAAAAGGAAATATCACCCCCCGCCGCAGTATTCATAATTATCCGGGGTTTTAACCACTCAATTACTTCCAAAGCATTATTCATTCCCTTAATAAAAGAACCCACGAAAACAATATCTAAATTCACAATTGGAGTGATAACTACATCAACAGGTGCAAATTGTTTTAGTGTTGGTGAATGATATCCATGCGGCTCGTAGTATAGTGTTTTATTAGTAGTTAAATCTTTTAATAAATAGCCATTTTCCACAAGCATCGGACCAATTGGTGAACCAGGAAAAGCCCGAATTTCCAGTTGATTTGCTCCCAATTGATGAGAGAAACTAAACGTCTCACCATGTGCCAAGGTAGTCACTTTTGTATAGCCTAGTTTTTGGACAACTTTAGCAGCATTGGGAGAAGCAACAACAGGAATATTGCGATCGAGTTTTGCTAATGTAGGTGGATGAGCGTGGTCTTCCAAACCCTGAGATAATAATATCAAGTCGATATTCTCTGGTATTTGACGTTGTAGATTCCGCTCTGCTTTAAAAAACCAAGGAGCATTACCAAATACTAACGAATCAACTAACCAAGGATCAAGCAGAATCCGCGTTTCTCCCATTTCAATTAGCCAAGAGTTACTATCGAGCCAAGTTAGATACATTTGCTTGTGGTTTATTTTTATGGAGGTACTGTAACTATATGTTAAGTTAGTATACAACGTGAAACCACTATCCCTAACTTCCTTAAGGAAGCCGGGATATAAAATTTAGAAGTTGTAACCAATTCCTAATGACAAACCAACTTCTGTATCATCGATGAAACCAACATTAATAGCCGCATTGGCGGTAAATTGAGGCGATACAGGTACGTCAACACCACCAGTTAGCAGAAAGCCAACATCTGTGTCATCACCTGTGGCAATTGCGACACCAGCACCAAGATAAGGTGCAACACTAATTCGTTGAGTTCCTGTGTCGGTGACTGACTCCACTGGAAAATCGACTGTCACTGGAACCAGAAAAACGGTGTTGTCACCAATGACAGCAGAGGGGCGTAAGGAGAAATTACGAGTTAAACCAATTTTGCTAATGACTGAAAATCCACCTTCACTAAGTGCAGTATCACCACCCAGTCCAATATTACCACCAACACCTATATAACTTGGACCTCCACGAGTTGCCGTACCTGGTGAAATTGCTGGGGTTGTTTGTTGAGCAACAACTGTAGGTTGAGGTGAAGAAGTCGTAGTATTTTTTAGTGAAGAGTTTGTGGGAATTTGTAAATCTGCGGCTTTGTTACTGATTGTTTCGGCGGTGGCGCTGAAACTTGTCAAGCTAAAAATACCAGTTGCTAAACTGAATAAGATTACTATATTTTGCAAAAATTTAGATTTCATAATTCATTCCTTGGTTACAAATATAAACAGTCTCAAATTTGAGATCAGGAATTGTGCCTAATCTTCTATGGCAATATTAGAAATTACTTTCCTAATTCAATCAAACTAAATATTTGCTTTTAAATAGACATTCTCTGGTTATATATTTGTTGCTATCTTTAGATAGAATTGATTTCTACCCGTAAGTAGATATATAAAATAGAAAGGAATGCTAAATATATTTCAACAGTGAAAAAATATGACAGTCAATAAAATAATCAGAAAATTTTCTTTACATACAGCAATAATAAGCAAAAAAAATTGATGAGACTACTTAGTAGATAAGAATTATTTTTACAGGCTGATTTATCAGCGATGGTTTAAAAGATACTTCAAAAAGTAAAAAAATGTAATATTGAGAAATATTAACTTATGCGGACTTCTATTTTATTTATTTGGATGTACAAAAAATATGAAAAACTATGACTAATGATACATGTCAACTTATTTATATTTGCTCTATCGTAGTTATTTAATTGATACCAACGTTGAATATTCAAAATTAATAAAGTTTTCCCAATCTATGCATTCAAAAATACGAAATCTTTCTCAAATAGTTAATAATCTAGTAATGAGCAAGTTGCGATCGCAATAGTTAAGTGAAAATTCACAATGCAGATGAAAAATAATATACAACAGTCTCCGGTACCTGAAGTGAGTATTAATAGTTCTTATCAGAATGCTCAAAATACTCAAACTATCCAAACCAAGGATGCTAATTCTCATCAAATTAAACTGCAAAATACGACTATTGCGTTAGCGGGGAATCTAATCGCATTTATCTTGTTTTGGGTTGGTTTTCTGGCAATTGTGTCTAAAATGAGGGTATCGTTACAAAATCGTAAAACTTCTACCACTCAAGCGACAGATATTAATTTACCCTGTTCTCAGTGTCAGTATTTTTCCCACAATCATCACCTCAGATGTGCAGTTAACCCTTCCACTGTACTCACAGAAGCGGCAACGAATTGTGCGGATTATTGTTCTCGTGAGTGCTAATTTCCTTTTTCGGCTATGGATTACTTCTGCGAGGTATTTGGGGAGGGGGAAGAAGGACTGACAATTTTTAATCTTTTATTAATCTTTTATTAATTTTGTATGCCTCACCAGATTGCTAGGTACGGGAATTTGGAGTTAAGTTGTGGGGAAATCCATTAATTCATTCTGGTGTTAGATTTGCTAGCCTAAGGATAATGGAAGCAGCACTGATAGTGGTTCGCCAACCCAGAATTGACGGGTTGAGATTAACTCGGAGATACTGAGACACGGGGACGCGAAGATTTTTGTCCCTGCAAAGTTACTTTGAACAACCACTAGATGATTTGCTTAAAAATATTGGTGAGAGATATTTTTGTAACCCTTCCCCGCACCCAGGATGTGAAATTATGACTGATTCCCACAAGCCAACTCGCTTTTATAGCCAAGAAGATGTGCAACAGATTCTTCATCTGGCGATCGCCCGTCAGGTGGATAATGATGATAAGGAATTTTCCTATGAACAATTATTGGAAATCGCGAACGAGTTGGAAATTGCACCAGAGTCACTGAAACTTGCTGAAGGTGATTGGTTAAGCAGACAAAGCGAGACTCAGCAGCGTTTGACTTTCGATGCATTCCGTCAAAAACGCTTTCAAAAGCGTCTGGGCAATTATGCAATTTTCAATGGATTTCTGATATTAGTTAATTTAATTGGCAGTTTGACTATTTCTTGGTCACTCTACCCTCTGTCGTTTTTTATACTTTTAATTGGACTAGATGCTTGGAATACTTTTAGTCAAAAGGGTGAAGATTACGAAATCGCCTTTCAAAAGTGGAATCGCAGACACATGATGAAAAAAACCTTTAATAACTTGGTGAACAGATTTCTGAAAGCTGCGATTGGCTAGTACATGAAGGCAACTAGGGCTGCAATTCCTCGCACTCCTCACCCTCGTTTATTTATTATTCTTAATAAACTCAACTAACCACTCTTTGACACTGCGGGTAGCACGACAATCGTCTTCATTATAGCGCTGAATGATTTCTAGTAAAGTGCGATCGCCTGTTTGTAACCATTGGTCGTACCAGTAAATACACTTAGCTCCACTGGCTTCACTATCACGCCATTCAAACCCCAACCACTTAGCAATTGCTTTGAGTGCGTAGCTTTCGATGGGTAAGGTGACGCTGGTAATTAGTTCTTCATACACATCCACAAAACGACTTAGCACTGGCAAAACCACAGAATAAGGGGTTCGATATAACTTTGCTAAACGTTTGACTGTATCAAATTCGTAAATGCAGAAATGGTAAATTGGTGCGTCGGGATACTGATTGACTAAATGCAAAAACTGCTGCCAAACAAATTCCTCTTCATCAATGTTTTCAGCTAAAAAAGAATAAAATTGTTCTGTTTTTGCTTGTTTATCAACTACTAAAACCCCCAATAAATAATTCAGGTTTAAATCTGGTTGTGCTTCGATATCAAAATACAATTCAATTTGGGAGGGAAGATGAATATCTCTCGCGGCAATTTGATTTGGGCGCAACGAGGATAAACTGACATAACCCACATCCAAATCAGTTTCATCAATTTCTGGCTTTTGGATCAAGTTTGGCAGGAGAAACGGACGATTTTCAACAATAGATTTAGCCTGCATGACAATTTTTGGTGCAACTAAGGCATCAAATCCTGGCAAATTCTCTAAATCAATTGGATTTGTATTGGCAAGAGATTCTGGTGAGGTAATATCTAAAGTTTGAAGTTGAGTATAACGAACTGGTGTCACTCCTGGTAACAGTGATAAATGTTGTTGTTTTTTAGCGACTTCATGACAAGTGCTATACCAATGACACAAACTACATTTTTGCCGAGAAATAAATACTTCAGGTGCATTTTCATTTGTTAATGTTTGCACATATTCTCGAAGAATCTGCTGCATTTGGAACATCCATCGTCGCAAATCAACAGGATAACCCGAATCTTTTCCTCGCAAAATTAACCAAGCTGTTGTCGGTTGAACTTCTTGGACTATTCCCAATACTTGAGCATGATATGCAACAGCAACTTGATATTCTTGTTTAGGGCGCTTGCCAAGTTCAATTGATGCAGGAATATAAGTCCAATCTCCAAATTTTGATTTTCCAGGTTGTTTAATTAATAAATCAGGGCAACTAATTAATGTATATTCTTGCCCAATTGGAGTATTTGCTTGAGTAGTAGTTTGATTATTATTTAAATTAGAAATAAATGGATTATTTGATATTATTTCTACGGTTTTTTCTAGAGAAGATGAGAAATTACTTTGTGTTTGAGAATTCAGATTGTCAGAATTATGATAATTTTGAAAAATCTTAGTCGCTGAATTGACAAGATTTTCATTAATTGAAACTTGTAACTTTTCTAGAGAATTAATTTCCGAGTCAGTAGAATTTAAAGATGCCAAATCCGGAGGAATCGGTAAACTATACCATTCAATATCCGAGAAATTCGCGACAAGAACACCCTGATAAATACAATCAACACCTTGCTGCATCAATTCCCAAGTTGCATTTGCACCCGCACGCCAATTACCCGCATGATAGTTTGGTCGAATGTGGCTTTTGCTCTTGAGAATACTTTTTTGATGGATAATTTTATCTTGTTGAAGTTTAATTAACAAATCAGTCGGTTTATCCCGCAATGTGCGATCGCTATGGGTATCTAAAAACGGTCGGCGTTTGCAGCGCTGATATTGCAACAGTAGTTCGGCATTTATTAACATTCTTCTAAACTAGCAAATAATTAGCATAAATCGGCGTAACTGAGGTGACTAAAGTCAATCTAAATGTAACGTAACGTTTCTAAAATTATTCTCAAATTATATGGACAAGCAAGAACTGATTTCCCAAGTTGTAGTTACAGCGCCACAGATGCGTGATATCGAAGGACGTATCTTTGCCGCCGGGATGCCTGTCGCCGCGCTGATGGAAAAAGTCGCCGGCTTGATTACCCAATGGATAGTCAAAATTGGGGAACAAGGGGATGGAGGTATCTTCCCTCGCCCTCTCTTCTCCTCTGATATCGGCATTCTCGTCGGTCCAGGTCATAATGGTGGTGATGCTTTGGTGGTTGCTCGTGAGTTACATTTGCGCGGGTATCAAGTCAGGTTATATTGCCCATTTACAAAGTTAAAAGAATTGACTTCGCAGCATTGGCAATATGCCCAAAGTTTAGGTATTGTCTGTCACCAATCTATTGATGCTTTGCAAAATTGTGATTTCTTAATTGATGGTTTATTTGGTTTTGGTTTAGAACGCAAGTTAACGGATACTATCGCGGTTGATATTGATACCGTTAATGCATGGGCAAAGCCTGTTATTAGCATTGATATACCGTCAGGTTTGCATACAGATACAGGTGAAGTGCTGGGGACAGCCATTCGGGCGACACATACCCTGTGTTTGGGTTTGTGGAAACTCGGTTTATTGCAAGATCGAGCTTTAGAATATATTGGCAAAGCTGAATTAATCAACTTTGATATTCCTTGGGCAGATGTAGAAAATGTTTTAGATAACACAAGTAACAGCATCAACAAAATTCATCGTATCACTAGGCAGACTGCTCTTTCTAGTTTACCTTTGCCCCGCCCAGCAGTGACACATAAGTATAAAGAAGGACATTTACTCTTAATCTGCGGTTCACGAAGATATGCAGGAGGGGCAATTTTAACTGCTTTGGGTGCTAGGGCAAGTGGTGTGGGAATGCTTTCTGTTGCCGTACCGGAATCTCTCAAATCTTTGCTGGTGGCACAGTTACCAGAAGCCTTGATTATTGGTTGTCCGGAGACAGAAACGGGAGCAATTTCTCGATTAGAATTGCCAGGAAATACCCGTTTGGATGCATTTAGCGCGATCGCCTGTGGACCTGGTTTAACGACTGATGCAGCTACCGTAATTGAGCAAGTCTTGGAAAGTCATGATCCCTTAATTATTGATGCTGATGGGTTGAATATTCTGGCGGCGATGGAAGTTGCTCAGGGGGGAGCGACACGAGTGTTGCAAAAAAGACAATTCAAAACAGTGATTACACCACATACAGGAGAATTTAAACGCCTATTTCCCCAGATTCCCGACGTAGCTAATCACAGGATAGAAAGCTTACGTGAAGCCGCAAAACAAAGTGGGGTAGTCATTTTATTAAAAGGCGCACGAACTGCGATCGCCAATGCCGATGGTAATGTCTGGATTGTGCCTGAAAGCACTCCGGCTCTTGCCCGTGGTGGTAGTGGGGATGTATTGACTGGGTTACTTGGTGGCTTGATTGCACAGGGGATAAATAAAGATGTCGGGATAGAACAAATCGTCGCCACAGCAGCTTGGTGGCACGCCCAAGCGGGGATTTTGGCAGCGCAGGAACGAACGGAGTTAGGTGTGGATGCTTATACGCTGACGCAGTATTTATTGAAAGTGCTGAGGATGAAAATAGGAAAATTCTAATCTAAATCAACACACTATTCTCCTCCTAAGGCATCAAGTAAAAATAAGTAGTGCGAGCATCTTGCTCGCGCGGGCAAGATGCCCGCACTACAAATATTAAATTGTTCAACTTATTTTTACACGGCTCCTATCTCCTGATAACTGTATTCTTCCACTAAGAAGTCCTTTGCAAAATCGGAATCTGTACCAGAAACTCAGTTTCCTGTCCGAGGGTAGAGTAACAGTCAATTTTGCCACCATGTTTTTCTGTAATAATTTGGTAACTGATGGATAACCCCAAACCAGTTCCTTTACCAACGGGTTTAGTGGTAAAAAACGGATTAAACAGTTTGCTGCGAATCTCTTCAGGAATACCGACTCCATTATCGGCAATGGAAACTGTCACCCACCCAGCTATCATTGATGTGCGGATGGTGATGGTGGGAGAATCAATTCTTGCTTCCTCTAAAGCATCAATGGCATTGCTGAAAATATTCATGAATACTTGGTTGATTTGGCTGGGATAGCATTCAATTTTTGGTAGTTGAGCATAGTCTCTAATGATTTGAATTGCCGGGAATTTGAGTTTGGCTTTCAGGCGATGTTGTAAGATTAGTAAGGTATTCTCGATGCCTTCGTGGATATCCACCTGTTTACATTCTGCTTCATCAAGACGGGAGAAATTACGTAGAGACAGCACCAAATCTCGAATGCGATCGCTCCCTATTTCCATTGAATTCAGTATTTTCCGTAGGTTTTGCTGTAAAAACTCTACGTCTAGTTCTGCCGCTCGTTTCTGGATTTCCGGAACAGGTTGAGGATAGTGGTGTTGATAGAGACAAATAAACTCTAGTAAATCTTGAACATATTCCCTCACATGGGAAAGATTCGCATGGATAAAATTGACGGGATTATTGATTTCATGGGCAATTCCGGCGACTAACTGACCTAGGGCGGACATTTTTTCACCCTGTACTAATTGCAACTGGGCTTGTTGCAGGTTTTTCAGTGTCTGTTGTAATTCCTGGGTGCGTTGTTCCATGATGCGGGTAGTGTTTCGCAGTTGCAGATGTACCTGAATTCTTGCCAGCACTTCCTCGTTTTGAATCGGTTTGGTAATGTAATCGACAGCACCCAAACTAAATCCCTTCACCTTGTCTACGGAGTCGGAGAGGGCTGTCATAAAAAACACCGGAATATCCCAGGTACTAGGATTGGCTTTGATGCGTTGACAGGTTTCAAACCCATCTATTCCCGGCATCATCACATCCAGTAAAATTAGGCTGGGTTGCGACGTTTGCAGGCGTTGCAGGGCTGTTTCCCCATTTTTGGCGATCGCCACCCGATAACCATGCTCGCTCAGTAGGTCGAATAATACCTGTAAGTTGGTGGGTGTATCATCTACGACCAAAATTGTATTTTCCTGAGCGGGCAGATCAATGGACATTTTTTTACTCCTGGTGTTTTTTAAAGGGGTTTTAGTTATTCAGTGTCTATAAGTATTTTTAGTTATTATTATTTTATTGTATAAAATACAACAATAAAAACGTGAATTGGATGAAAATTATAGATAAATTATCTTGTGGGGTGAAAAGACTTCTGGCATGTGTATTGGACTCATTACACCCAAGGTTCTAACAGCCGCAAAATCCCTTCATCATCAAATTCCTGACTAAGTTCCAGGATTTTATTCGCAAGGGGAATATATTTAGGTGCTAATTGTTTGAGACGGTTTGCTTCCTGTTGTACCTCGCTCATAAAGCCACCTTGGGCGGCTGTATAAAGGGCTGCTAGTTCTACTGGGGGTGGAAATACTAATTCTGCTGTTTGACTGGAAGCATCATCCTCAGCAACCTGCATATTGGGGTTTTGTGCCAAAATCCACTCCAAGTTTAACAACCGCTTGATTTCCGCCAGTAATCCGTTTAAATCCAGAGGCTTGGGGAAAAAACTGCTACATCCAGCATCCACACTATCCTGCATATCTACTTGAGATAGGGTTGCGGGGGAAGCTATAATAGGAATCTGAGCAAAATCAGTCATTTGTCGCAACTGACGGGTCATTTCCAGACCATCCATGACCGCCATGTGAACATCGGTAATAATTAGGTCGGGGCGCATTTCTAGAGCAATATCCAGAGCTTGCTGTCCGTTTTCAGCTTCAGCGAGTTCAAAACCCAAGGGTTCCAACATATTCACCGCAACTGAGCGATTTTCTTCTCGGTCATCCACCACCAGAATTTTCCGTCGTTCCCCTCCATAACCAACTACAATTTGATCAGCGATCGCTTCTGTGGTCATCCATTCGGAAGCAAGGGGTAGGTCGAGTTCAAACCAAAAGCAACTACCTTGACCGAAAACACTGTCAACTTGGATACTACCGCCCATTTTTTCAATAATTTGCTGACTGATAGCTAGTCCTAATCCTGTCCCTTCCATATTCCGTTCCCGTTTCCCAGCTTGCTCAAAGGGTAGGAAAATCCCAGCTAATTTTTCCTGGGCAATACCAATTCCGCTATCCTTAACTTGGAAACGAATACGACGCATCCGTTCGGAATCTGAGGATGCATCATCTACAACTTCAATCCGGAAGGAGACTTTGCCAACATCAGTAAATTTAACGGCATTGCTGAGTAAATTTAACAACACTTGCCGTAATCGTTTATCATCAGCATGAACTGCTGTCGGTAAATTAGCTCCCGGTTGAAACTTGAAGTCCACACCCTTTTGTTCTGCCTTAATCCGACAAATATCGGCAGTGGAAGCGAGGAAATTGGCAAAGTGGAAATCCTGGGGATAGAGTTCCATTTTTTGGGCTTCCAACTTGGATAAATCCAAAATATCGTTAATCAAGGTGAGGAGATGGGAAGCACACTGGTGAATTACCCGGAAACCCTTAATCTGTTTCTCAGTGGTGGTAGGTTCCCGTTGAAGGATTTGCACGTAACCGAGGATACCATTCAGGGGAGTCCGCAATTCGTGGTTCATGTTGGCAAGAAATTGACTTTTAGCCTGGTTAGCAGTTTCCGCAGCAGCGCGAGCAACTTCTAATTCCCCTAACTTTTGTTGTAAACTAGCCTGAGTAATCCCCAAACTTGCCGCCATCCGGTTAAATGCCTGGGATAGCTCCTCAATTTCATCCTGGGTATGGATTGCCATTCGGTAGGACAAATTCCCCGTACCAATCTCATTTGCCCCAGCTTGGAGTTGTTTGAGGGATTGGATTGTCGGACGCAAAACCAGCCAAAATAATCCTAATACCATCAACATCAACAGAACAATGGTGGCATAGGAAACACTAGTCGCGATCGCATTGGCTTGTTGTAATTCTTTCTCCGCTTCCTCCGCTTGTTGTTGAGCTTCCTCGGTTAAATCTGCCAAAAAAAAGTCAATATCTCGCTTAAATCCGTTGATGGCTCGAAAATCAGCTTTGATATCCGCTTCTGTTTTGATTAATCCCCGGTTAATCCCCTCAATCACATTTTCTTCTAATTCCTCCCAAAGTTCCTGGCGATCGCGGATATGTTTAATCTCCGATGTGGATACCAAGGATTCTAATAAATCCAACGCTTCTTCAATCCCCACATCGAACTCATCCTCCTCTTTCTCATTAACATCCCGGAACAACACATGGTCTTTGAGTTCAAGAATTTCCGCATAGAGACGATTTTGTACCAGGGTAGTTGCTTGCATCCGCCGCAAAGCCTGGGTATACTTTTGATGACTGCTGTATTGGATTTGATTACGCCACAAAGTGCTACCACCAGAAATCACAGCGATCGCTCCCACCAATCCCACCGAAAGTCCGATAAACTTCGTTGATATTTTCATCGGTTGCTCCCCCTTGCCAAATTCAGTTGACGACGTAATTCCCCAATCGACTCATAATCCTCATCTTCCACCAAGGTATATCCAGCACTTTTTGCACCCATCAAGTCCTGAATTCCCGCAGGTGTGGTCAAAAAAGCTTTTTTGAGTTTCTTAATCAATTCCGGTGGTAGGTCGCTAGAAACCAGTATGGGAGCATGGGGTATGGGGTCCGATTCCCAAATAATGAGCGGTTTTTCTCCCTCACCCTGTTGCTGTCGTTGATTGTAGGTAGCCAAATTCGTGGCGATCGCATCCACCTGATTTGTTGCTAATAGTTCCTCAATTTCCCCGTGGGTTCCCCCAAACACCACCTGGGAAAAATGACGATCTGGGTCAATTCCTTCCTGTTTCAGCGCAGCTAGGGGGACAAGATAGCCGGATGTGGAAGAACGGTCAACAAAAGCTACCCGTTTACCTTTTAAGTCTTGCAAGGTTTTAATCGAACTATTTGCAGCTACCACCAAGCAGGAACGATACCAAGGACGCACAGTATCCGCATCGATGGGAGCTACCAAGGGTTTTACTTTCGCTCCCCGTTCCAACGCTTCAAAATAGGAGACAACCCCCCCATAAACACCATTTGCTCGTCCATCCACCACCATATCCACACTCTCTTGATAGTTCTTGGCAATAATAAAATCCACCTGTTGTCCCAACACCTGTTCCAAATGAGCATCCAACGGTGCAATCATTCGTTCTTGCTCAAATCGATCTTGAGTTGGTTGTACACTGATCCGCAGCACAGTTTCCTGGGAAGACGGGGGAGATTTCTGGGTAGATTTGGGAGGAGAAGCAGAGCAAGCACCCAACCAAAAGGGAATTAGCCAAGAAAAGAGGTAGAGGGATGATACTAGCGATCGCACAGGATTTATTCCAATTTCTTCAGGTTTTCTAGTTTTCTTATAATTCCCCAAATCAAAGAAAAAATCACAGCATTAGAACCGATATTCCGCATCCTAGGGTGTCACACAGTGCAGGGAGAAACCCAGTTTCTCATCAAAAAGTCAGATGATGCTCGATACTTAAATCCAAAAAACCGGTTTTTTTTGGTCTTAAGGTTTACTTTGTACATAGCCTCTAATACCAATTCACAATTCGCAATTCGCAATTAAGAAATCCTGATTTTACAAGGGTTTCAGAATTTGGATATGTTTCACGATTTTAGTGAAATGGTATAAGCTTTTCCCGCACTGGTAAAAATTATTCCGGAACGCTGTTGTCAGTATTTGTAGTTATGGGTATTCCGAGAACAAAATCTCCAAATGAAGGGTGATTGCAAATATAGGAACAAGAAAAATGCATAACTCAGAGAAGCCAGACGTATATATATATTGAAAGGGTTCAAACCCTAATCCCACAAACTTTAATTACTATTTAAAACCATGAGGTGAATGCCATGACAAGCTTTACTCAATTCCAACAACAAAAAGACATTCTTTCTCCTATTCGCAACTGGTTAGAATCGATTGAAATTAAAAATTCTAAATTAGCTCATTCCTTATGCCAGTTAATTCCTTCCCAATGTCCATTTGAACGCGATATCGTTGTATTTGGTAAGAAATTATTTCACATTCCACCAATGTGCAAGTTAAATCCTTTCTACGAACAAGTGGTTGGTTTGCGATTCAAAGCTCTCTGCTATCTGGCAGATGTTTGCGGTGAAGATGTTACAGCTTATTGCTAATCAGAATTTCGCTAGCGATATTAATTTTTCATTTATTTGGTAATTTGGTAACTTGAAACTGAGCCTAGTATCTTCCACCACAGTAGACTAAATTGAGAATTCTCAGATATTAAGCTTTGACAATTATTCTCGAAGATTTATGAACATCAAAAACTGATTTAATTTTGACAAAATAGTCAGTTGCAATTGATTCACTATCGTGCTAAATCAAACACAGAATTGATTGAGAGACAATACAGGACTTACGTATTAACTAAGATTTTACGTCATTACCTAGGCGCAGCCTTCTCACAGAGTCGAACATTAAGGTTTTGGTGCGTTACTACGGTACTAAATATAAATGTAAATTTTAGATTATTTTAAGCTTTGGTAATCGGATTCTGTAAAAATCGCCTGTATAAAGTCAATCAGATACATATACAAGTGAGAACAAGACTAGAGAAAACTTTCTTTGTCATTGTGAATTTTGCGTATTATTGTTGAAATAATTAACTAATTTAAAATTGATGTCACCGCACATACTATTAGTAGAAGATGAAGTCAAACTTGCTCGTTTTGTGGAGCTAGAACTTGGCTATGAAGGGTATAAAGTGACGATAGTACATGATGGATTAGCTGGCTTGGCTGCCGCCAAAGAGTCACAACCAGATTTACTGATTGTAGATTGGATGTTACCGAGTTTATCGGGTTTGGAAATTTGCCGAAAATTGCGAACAACTGGTGACCAAGTACCTGTAATATTATTAACAGCAAAAGACGCAGTAAGCGATCGCGTTGCCGGATTAGATGCGGGAGTCGATGACTACGTTGTCAAACCCTTTAGTGTGGAAGAATTATTAGGGCGAGTGAGAGCGCATTTACGCCGTACTGAATTAGCTGATCCAGATTTGCTACAATTTGAAGACTTGAGTTTGCACAAGCGCACCAGAATTGTGAAACGCGGCGAGAAGAAGATTGAGTTGACAGCCAAAGAATTTGACTTGTTGGAATATTTACTAGTACATTCGCGACAAGTAATCACACGCGATCGCATTTTGGAATCCGTATGGGGATATGATTTTATGGGGGATTCCAATATTATCGAAGTTTATATTCGCTATTTGCGTTTAAAGTTAGAAGCCAACCATGAAAAGCGTCTGATTCAAACAGTGCGAGGAGTTGGTTACGTTCTCCGCGAATAAACAAAATATTTTGTTGCATCTACCTTTGATTTTCTTAACCAGTTCATCGGAATTTCTCAGCAAAAACTCATAAAACCAAAAGTAAATGGGATTTAAATTAAATCAGTATCCTTGAATAGTTAGTTATTTTTATATTGCAGAATCTATACTGGGATAGGTGTTCACACTTATTACCAGTTTTTTTATATATTTTCTGGTAAAAATATATAAATCTAGAAATGCAGCCTAGTTTATCAAACCTAAAACCGAAAATATCCATGACTTATCTCGAAACCGCCGCCAACTTTTATAGCGAAGTCGCCCAAACTCCTCAAATTGGACTGTGTTGTGTTCAAAGTACACCCCTTCAGTTACCAGGATTAAAAATTCCTCAGAAAATGCAGGAAATGAATTATGGTTGCGGTACAACAGTCCATCCAACAGAACTGAGTAACCAACCAACCGTATTATACATCGGAGTCGGAGGAGGTTTAGAAGCCTTACAATTTGCCTACTTTTCCCGTCGTCCTAGTGCTATTATTGCGATCGATCCAGTTGCAGAAATGCGCGAAGCTGCTAAAAATAATCTGGAAATTGCTGTCCCAGAAAATCCTTGGTTCGACACAAGTTTTGTGGAAATTCGTGCAGGTGATGCTTTTAATTTACCTGTTGCTGATGCTTCAGTTGACATAGTCGCTCAAAATTGCCTGTTCAATATTTTTGAACCCGCAGATTTAACCCGTGCATTAACAGAAGCATATCGAGTTTTAAAACCAGGTGGACGTTTGCAAATGAGTGATCCAATTTCTACTCGTCCGATACCTGCACATTTACAACAAGATGAACGTTTACGGGCGATGTGTTTATCTGGCGCACTTACCTACGAGCAATATATTCAAAAAATCATAAATGTTGGATTTGGTCAAGTAGAAATTCGTGCCCGTCGTCCTTATAGATTGCTGAATGCTCAAACTTATAATTTATCCGAACATTTACTTTTAGAAAGTCTGGATTCCGTCTCATTTAAAGTCCCTATACCCAGTGATGGAGCTTGTATTTTCACTGGAAAAACAGCAATTTATGCAGGTGCAGATAATTACTTTGATGATGGTGATGGACATATTCTCCAACCAGGGATTCCCTTATCTGTTTGCGATAAAACAGCCGCAAAATTCGCTAAAAATATGTCAGAAAAAATGATTATTACTGATTCTACTTGGCATTATGATGGTGGAGGTTGTTGTTAGTCATTATTCAGTTAGGTTATGTTAATTAAGTAGGTCGGTGGGAAAAAACACAACTATGTTAAGAAAGATAAACAAGGCTAAAACCCTCTTCCCTTCTGCCCTCTGCCTCCTGCCTAATCCCAATGATAAATACGCCTACTTACTTACAACTACTTCTAGGTTCAGATTTTATCTTCTGTGGCAATGATTTAGTCGTATTGTATATTGTCTATTTCAGACTGAATCATAGTATTTTTTAATGTGTTTATTAATCAAAATATTCGTTTGAATAATGCAGCAACAAATAGTAGTCACACCCTTTGCTCAAAAAGCAAATTCTCAATTAACCAAACAGCAAATCACAGTTTTGCAGGTGAACTTAGGTAAACGTTGTAATCTTGCATGTTCTCATTGCCATGTCGAAGCTAGTCCCCAACGAACTGAAGAATTATCTCCAGAAATATGTGAACAAATAATTGAATTAATTAATAAGTTTCCCCAAATCAAAATACTTGATTTAACTGGTGGCGCGCCGGAAATGAACTATGGCTTTAAACCACTAGTAGAAGCGGCAATCAAAAATCATAAACAAGTAATAGTCAGATCAAATTTGACTATTTACTTTGAAGCTGGATTTACTGATTTACCCGAATATTTTACCAAGCATCAAGTTCAAATTGTGGCTTCCTTGCCCTGCTATTTGGCAGATAACGTTGATCAAATGCGTGGCAAAGGTGTATTCAACAAATCAATTCAAGCCTTACAATGGCTAAATAAACTGGGCTACGGTAGCAACCCAAATTTAATTTTAGATTTGGTATATAATCCTCAACTACCCGTAAATGAGAACTTTTCCTTAACTCCTAACCAGTCAAAATTAGAAAGCGATTATAAAAAGCTCTTGAAAACTAACTTTGATATTGTTTTCAATAATTTATTCACAATTACCAACCTACCAGTAGGTAGAACTAAATTTCACTTAGAACGGACAAAACTTTATCTTCCCTATCTACAATTTCTTGAATCCCATTTCAATCCTGTGACTATGGATAGTTTAATGTGTCGTAATGAACTTTCTATTGATTATTTGGGTAATGTGTATGACTGCGACTTCAACCAGATGATGAACTTACCCGCAAAAACCTCTAGTGGCGAAATTTTGACAGTAACAAATTTACTAGCGTTAGGTAGTTTAGATATCATTGAAAAAATACAGACAGCCCCCTATTGTTACGGTTGTACGGCTGGTAGCGGTTCTAGCTGTGGCGGAGCTTTAGTATAAATTGCTGCACAATAGTCCAAATTTGATACATTCAACTTTTGGTGACATACATCTATATGACTTTTTCACCTGCTCGTTACCAAAATTGTTACGGGCGATCGCTCTCCACTGAATGCGTTTAGAATCATCTACAGTTATGCTTCTCACATTACCCCGAAAACCGTGGGCCCCTCCTAAAAGCCACGGTTTTTATTTTTCGCCTTTCTTCCTTGGTTACAGCAAAAAAAAACTTGTTACCAAAATTGTTACAAGGTCTGCTGTCCTCGGAATTGCCTCTATGATGATATATAGTTAAGCTCCTCACATCACACTGAAAGCCGTGAAATATAATTTCACGGCTTTTTACTAAATTATTTGTCAAATCTCCCT